>CAYYGM010000036.1:0-32893 GCA_964471555.1 uncultured Phycisphaeraceae bacterium | reverse complement strand
GCCATCATTCCCGGACTGCGCGAGTACTACAACTCGCCGATCCCATCCCTGCGCCTGGCGGCCCTTCAAGGCGGGGCCTGGTTGGGTGATCAACAGACGGGCGATCCCCTGTGCCAGTTGGCAGTCACCGGCGACTCGGCCACGCGCATCGCGGCCGTCGAGGCCCTGGTCCACCTGCCGCGCAACCTCAGTGTGGCCGCGGCCCTCAACAAACTGCTCAACGATGACGACCTGCAAGTGCGCCTGGCTGCCTACGAAACACTCTCAGCCAACAACGACGAAACCGTCGGCCGCACCGTCGTCAGCGATGACACCGGCGTCAAGTACCTGATTGATCGCGTGGTCTCCGACAAGCCGCTGATTTACATTACGCCCGATGGCATCCCTCGCGTGGTCATCTTCTCGCCGGACATGACCTTCCGCGCCCCCATGCTCGAGAGCTTGTGGCAGGACAAGCTGATGCTGCGCATCGACGGCGATGCCGACGACCCCGGCCCACTGCAGGTCTTCTACCGCGAAGTGCCCGGCGATGAGCCCAAACAACTCAAAGCCCAACCCCTGGTCGCCACGCTGGCCTACCTGATGGGCCACCAACCCTCCATGGATCAGCCGCAGGAGGGCCTGGATCTGACCTTCGGGCAGGTGGTCGACACGCTCTATCAACTCTGTCGCGACGGCGCCATCCCCGCTCCCATCGAGGTCCGCACCAGCCCGCTGGCCCACCTGGTCGAAGAAATTCCCCAGCAGACCCCGGAGTTGCGCCCCGAGACGGCCACGGCCGGCGACGAGACGGCCCCCAACGCCCCAGCCAACCCGTAAGCCTCTTTCACCACCATGCTTGTGGCAATCCGCTGCCAAGCGGATAAACTCTCTGTCATGCACTGGAGGATAAGGAAATTGAAGGCTCGCCCTTCCTTAGGTCGATTCTTGACTAAGTTGGACATGGAGGTCCGCTGAATGCGTCTGGCCAAGCTCACTCTCGCCGGTTTCAAGTCGTTCGCCAACCGGACGGAGATTCCATTCGATCTGCCCATCGTCGGCATTGTCGGGCCCAACGGCTGCGGCAAGAGCAATATTGTCGATGCCATTAAATGGGTGCTCGGCGAGCAGTCCGCCAAGAGCCTGCGCGGCGGGGCCATGATGGACGTGATCTTCAACGGATCCGCCACCCGCAAGCCCTGCGGCATGGCCTCGGTCACCCTCACCTTCGATAACCCCCTGATCGAGGGTTCCGACCCGCCCCGCCGTGACCTGCCCGTCGATCTGGACACCGTGGCCGTCACCCGCCAGCTTTTCCGGGACGGCACCAGCGAATACCTGATCAACGGCCGCCGCGTCCGCCTGCGCGACATCCGCGAACTGTTCATGGACACCGGCATCGGCACCGACGCCTACAGCGTCATCGAGCAGGGCAAAGTCGCCCAGATGCTCGACTCCAACCCCGAGCAGCGGCGCGTGATCTTCGAGGAAGCGGCCGGGATCAGCCGCTTCAAGGCCCGCAAAAAAGAAGCCGCCCGCCACCTGGAAAAGACCGAGCAGAACCTGGCCCTGGTCCGCACGCGCCTGGAGGACACCGAGCGCCGCCTGCGCAGCGTCAAGATGCAGGCCGCCCGCGCCCGCTCTTTCCAGGAGCACACCCAGCGCCTGCGTGAGTTGCAACTGGTCGATTCACTCTGCGAGCATCACCGCTTACAAACTCAGTTGGCTGCCCTGGCTGATCAACTGGAGCAGGCCGAGGCCGATCGCGCCCGCGCCGCCCGGCAACTGAAGGAACACGAAGACGCCATCGCCGATGCACAGTTGGCCCGCGAGAGCGTGCAGCGCAAGCGGCAGCAGCTCGACCAGGACCGCCTGCATGCTGAAAGCGCCCGCGAGCAGGCGGAGCAGCGCCGCCAGTTCGCCCTCAGCCAGTTGGAGCAGGTCCGACAGCAGATCGAGCGCGACACCAAACGCCTTTCCGAACTGACCGAGCGCCGCGATCAACTGGTTGCCGACCAGAAGCGCCAGCAGGAAGAGCTTGCCCAGCTTCAGCAGAAGCAGCAGGAATCCAACCATCGCCTGGAATCCGCCCAGGTCGAGCACCGCGATCTTCAGCATCAACTCAACGAGCAGCGGGCTCACCTGGAAGATGAAAAGGCTGGCGTCCTCGACCTGATGCGTCGCACCGCCCAACTGCACAACGAAATCCAGTCGCTCAACCGCTTCGAGCAGAGCCTGGTCAACACCCGCGACAAGCTTGACCAGCGTGTGCGCCAGATCGCTGACAACCTTGAAGAACTTCTGACCGCCCGCGATCAGGCCCACGCCAGGCAGCAGGAAGCCACGCGCCTGCTGACCGCTGAAACCGCGGAGCTCGAAAAGCAGCGCAGCCTCGCGGAGAAATTCAGCGCCGAGCAGCGCCAACTGTCCGAATCCCTGGCCAAGGCCAAGGAGCAGCGCAGCGCCCTCGACTCCCGCCGCGCCCTGTTGCAGGAGATGCAGGACAACCAGGAAGGCGTCGCCGACCCGGTCAAAGCAGTGCTGGCCCGTGCCCCCGGAAGTGACCCCGGAAGTGGTGAACAGCAGGATCACAGCGACGTCTTTCACTTCGTGCGCGGCCTTCTGGCAGACCTGATCGAAACCGACGTCGCCAGTGCCGCGCTGGTCGAAGCAGCCCTCGGTGATTTCCAGCAGGCCCTGGTGGTCGATCGCCTGGCTGACGTCTGCTCCGACAACGGCGGCCGCAGCGCCATCAACGCCCTGGCCGGCCGCGTCAGCTTCGTGGCCATTGATCAACCGCCGCTGCCCAATCTGGTCAGCGATGATCGTTTCCATCGCGTCGGGGCCGGCAAACTGGTCAAGCTCGAGTGCGTGATCGATCGCATTCGCTTCCCGCAGTGGCTGGCGCCCGTGGCGTGGCGGCTGCTGGGGCGCACGCTGGTGGTGCGGCAACTGGATCAGGCGTTGATGCTGCGAGCGGTGCTGCCCAGCGGTTATCGCTTCGTCACCGAGAGCGGCGAACTGCTGGAAACCGACGGCCGCGTCTTTGCCGGCCCCATGAACGCCGGCTCATCCTCCGTCGGCCTGATCAGCCGCCGCAGTGAGTTGGCGGCGCTGCAGGAGCAGTTGGCCAAGCTCGACAAGTTGATCAGCGAGGATCAGCAGAAGCTCAGCCAGATCGGCGACCATGCCGCCCACGTCGAGCGGGTCTGCGACAAGCTGCGTCAGTCGATCACCGACGCCCGCTCCATCCAGGTGGAACTGTCCAGCCGCATCGAAAGCCTGACCGCCCAGGTGCGCAACCTGGAAAAAGAGCAGCCGGTGCTGGCCAGCGAAACCGAACAAGTGCACCGCCAGTTACGTGACGCCGACAGCCAGCGGGCCGCTCATCGCGGTCAGGCCATTCTGCTGGAGCGTGACAGCGAGGCCGGCCGCCAGCGCATCGCTGAACTCGAACAGCGCATCGCCGCCGATCAGCAGGCAGAAGAGCAGGCCCGCGAGCAGGTGACCAACCTGCGGGTGGAAGTCAGCAAGCTGGCCGAGCAGACCGCCGCCGCCCAGCGCCAGGTGCGCCAGTTGGAAATCGCTTCCGCCGACGTGCTGCGCCATCACAGCCTGCTGGAAGAGCAGCTCGGCGGATACCACGGCCGCATCGATGAACTGGAAACCACCCGCGATGCTGCTGCCCAGCAGGTCGCTGAATCCGATGCCGCCCTGCAGGAACTGGTCACGTTCTGCGAGCTGGCCCAGCGTGACATGGACAAAGCCGAAGCTGCGTTGACCGAGCTGCGCCAGCAACTGGACGATCACCGGGCCGCGGTCGAAGCAGCCGACGACACATTGCACCAGCACCAGGTGCGCCGCCGCGAACTGGAAGTGAAGCTCGAATCCGTCAGCCAGCGGGCCATGGATCAGTTGCAGCTTGACCTGGCGGCCGCGTACCGTGAAAAGGTCGAAGCCGGGGCTGTGGCCGAACTGGAAACCCACGATCCGCAGATCGTCGAAGAGATCGAGCAGCTCAAAGGCAAGATCCAGCGCCTGGGCAACGTCAACCTCGACGCCATCGCCGAGCAGGATCAGCTCGAAGCCAGGCAGACCGACCTGTCCGATCAGGTGGTTGACATCGAAACCGCCTGCCGCAAGCTGACCGCCCTGATCGACCAGATCAACAACGACTGCCGCACGCGCTTCGAGAAAACCTTCAACGAAGTGCGCGAAAACTTTGCCGGCCCCAACGGGCTGTTCCGCAAACTGTTCGGCGGCGGCAAGGCGGACATCATCATGCAGGCTGACGAACAGGGCAACGTGGACATGCTCGAGAGCGGTATCGAGATCATGGCCAAGCCGCCCGGCAAAGAGCCCGCCCGCCTCAGCCAGCTTTCCGGCGGTGAAAAGACCATGGCCGCGGTGGCCATGCTGCTGGCGATCTTCAAGACGCGCCCCTCGCCCTACGCCATCCTCGACGAAGTCGATGCCGCCCTGGACGAAGCCAACGTCGAGCGCTTCTGCGACGTGGTCCGCAGCTTCCTGGACACCTCGCACTTCATCGTCATCACGCACCACAAGCTGACCATGCAGGCCTGCGACATGCTCTACGGCATCACCATGCAGGAGCGCGGCGTCTCCAAGCGGGTCAGCGTCCGCCTCGACCAGGTCGGCTCCGACGGCAGGATCGCCCAGGAAGCGATCGACGCCCAACCGTCAAACCCGGAAGATGAACCGGTGCTGGAAGAAGTCGCCGCCTGACGATTCAGCGCAATGACTGACTACATAGCGCCGCGACTTGTCGCGCTCAGCGCGGCAGAGCCACGACGCTTCGTAGCGATCACTTATCCGCCAGTTCCACGCTCAGCTTCGCCCCCGGGCTCGGCGGCGCTTTGATCGTCAGCTTGCGCCCGTCATTGAGTTGCACATGCCAGGTCATGGCGTTGACCTGCTGCACCGAGTCCACCAACCCCTTCTGCCCTGACTTGAGCGGCAGAAACAGCGTCAGATACTGCACCGTGCCGCTGCCGCTCTTGAAATGCTGCAGCGTGGTGGCGGGCTGCGGGGTGGCTACGACCTTCCAGCCGAGAATCTCCGGTGATTCCTGGGCGCTGGTGGTCTTGATGGTCAGGCCTTTGCGTTCCAGCGGCACGATCTGGAGATTGGGCTGATCGGCATCGGCGGTGGTCACCGTCACATGATCGTCCGCGATGACCGTGCGCACGCTGTCCAGGTGCCAGCGGGCGTCATACTGATGCGACTGGCCGTCCTTGGACACCAGCGTGTCGGCGACCAGGAAAATGTCGGGCTTGAAAAACAGCACCCGGCGATAGTGCGTGGCGGGTGTGCCCCAGCCTTTGCCGAAGTCGCTGCCGCTGCTGTAGGGATAGGCGTTGGAAACGCCGGGCAGCCCGTAGTTTTCATCGTAAACGCCGGCCGCGAAGTCGCTGGCCTCATCGCTCTCCCAGCGCACGTTGTCCAGCTTCTGATACGGCATGTGATCGGGATGCGGATCGTTGTACCACTTGCGCCGCTGCGGACGGTGATCGACCATCACGGTGTTGTGCGAATGGGTGTCCATGCAGTAGTTCTGCAACGGGGTCTCGTCGTAATTCTGGCGGCCGGGATCGAACAGCACCTGCCGCCCGTAAGCCCAGATCATCACCTCCAGCTTGTCCTGGTGAGCATGGCGATAGCCGACGGGGCCGGCATCGAAGTAGAGCATGTGGTCCTGTCTGCCCCAGCCGCTGCGCATGGCGGCATAACCGGCATAGGGCAGGTACACCGAGGTGTAATCAGGCGGCGAGCCTTCGCGGCCGTCGGTGGTGACCCAACGAAAATCCTGACGATCGGGGAAACGCTCCAGGGCCTTGTTGAGGATGTCCACCACATTGACGGGGCCGTTGTCGTTGGTGGTCGGGGCCGAGCGATCGGGGGTCATGATCTTGAGGTACAGGTTGTACAATGGCTCGGTCCCGGCCGGGAAGTTCTGCATGCCGAACTCCTCCAGCCGCCCCACGTGCCGGGCCAGGTCGTAAATCACGTAATAATTCGAGAAAAACTGGCCGTAACCGGGGGTCAGTTCGATGCTCATGCCGTCGGGCAGCCAGCCGATGGTCAGGTCTTTGAGTGCGGTTTCGCAGGCGAACCGGCGCCACGCGGCGGCCTCGGCGAACTCGGGATAGGTCACACCGCTGGTATAGAGACCTGCCATCTCGAAGGTCAGCCAGTTGCTGGTCTGGTTGTGGTTGTGCAGCAGATAGTTGCTCTGGTCCCAGGCGGTTTTGAGAAACAGCACGATGTCGTCATCGCTGACCGCCGGCGAAGCGGACAGGGCCAGGAACGCCACCGGCCAACCGCTGCGCATGCGGATGCCGGTGCTCATGGTGGCCCACATCTTACTGCCCTTGTCGCGCGGATAGGTCTGCACCCAACTGCGCACCAGGTCCATCAGCGCTTGCGCCATGCGCGGATCGTCGCTGCAAGCCACCGCCCGGCCCAGGCCTTCGAAAAAGTACATGCGTTCCTTCATGCGGAACTGGGCGCTTTCAAAGTCGAACGTGTTGTTCGTCGCCCACAGCGATTGGTCGAACGAGCCGGTGCGATCGATCAGGGCCTGGCCGGCGCCGGCGGTCTTGCGGGCCTCGTCCTCGCTGGCAGCAGGATGGTGGGGATCGAAAAAACTGTACGTGCCGGTGCGCGTGCGGTAGTAAGCAGCCAGCTCGCGCTTGGCGTCGTCCCAGTTTTTGGCTCGCACCGCCTGGGCGAACTTCTCCAGGCCCGGGCAGGTCAGATCAAACTTCTCGAACAACTGCTGATCGGTCATCGGGGCCGCGACGTCGGCCGACTCGATGGCATGAGCAGTGCCGGTCAGCAGCGTCAGACTCAGCAGGCCCATCCACAACACGGCACGTTGGCTTGGCAACCACATCAGAAGACCTCCAGCAGTAAGCGACCACGAACCACGGACATCACTGCGCAATGCCGATACGTTTGTGCAAGGGCATTTTCGACGATTTCGCCCCGCCGGTCAATCCCCGTCTGTCCGCTTCAGTTTGCCGCCCGCCGGGCCAGCTTCCGCCCCGCTTCAACCAGCAGCCGGCGATACTCCGCCAGGCTCAGCGTCTCATGGGCCAGCACCACGATCACCAGATCGCAACCCTGCCCGTCAACCAGCGGCAGTTCACCTGCGGAAAGGCGAAATGCCTCGCGCAACAGGCGTTTGATGCGGTGACGGACGACGCTGATACCCACCCGCCGCGACACGCTCAGCCCCAGCCGCCAGTGCTCCAGGCCGTTGACCCGTCCGTGAAAGCGCAACGACCCGCCGCGACATTTCAAACCCGAGGCGTACACTGCCGCGAAGGCCCTGCGGCCGGAAAGGCGATGACAGCGACGGAAGGGGTACTGAGCCATGGCAGATGGAAAATGGCAAATGGCAGATGTTGCAACCGCGGCAGACAGCATACACCCGTTGGTCACTTGGCTTCGGTGCGCAGCTCCAGCAGACGCTTGTCGTACAGGGCGATCACGTCGTGGCGGCGCAGCATGGCCAGCACTTTGCCCGGCTCGGCCTCGTCAACCACCGGCAGTTCATCGAACCGCCCTTGCGCAAACCGGCTGAGCGCTCCCGACAAGTCCATCTGCAACGTCAACGGCTCGACGCCTGCTGTGGCCAGGTCGTGGGCCACCGCCAACGCGCCCAGATCGCTGTCATACAGGAACTGCCGCAGATCGGTCAGGCTGAACAGCCCGTAGTACGAACCGTCCTCGTTGACCACCGGGAAGCAATCCTGCACGCAACTGGTGATCAGCCGCGACAGATCGCTCAGCGGCGTGTCCAGGTTGACCTGGATGAAACGGTGATGCTGAGTGGTGACCGCCTCGCGCACGGCGATGCCCTGGAGGATGTCGATGATGAAATCGCCGCGGTGGGCCGGTGAATCGATGCGGCTGGGCACCTGCTCGTGATACAGGCTCCACGATCGGCTCATCATGTAACTGATGGCGCAGACCCACATCGACGGCAGCAGCAGCGCGTAGCTGTTGCACAGTTCGCTGACCATGATCATGGTGCTGACCGGCGTGTTGGCGGCCGCGGAGTAGAAGCCGGCCATGCCCAGCAGAGCGAAGATGATCACGTCCTGCTGCTTCACAAAGCCGGGCAACAAGGCGTGAAACAACACCCCCACCACCGCGCCCAATGAAGCACCAATGGCCATCGACGGTCCGAACAAACCGCCCGAGCCACCGCTGCCGATGGTCAACGAAGTGGTCAGGATCTTGCCCAGCCCCACCACCAGCAGAATCGCCAGGGCCGCGCCCAGGGTGGTGGGAATTTCACCGGCCAGGATGTGCTGCAGGAAACCGTAGCCGTAGGAGAGCACGCTCAAGGCGTCTTTCTGTGTTGCTTCACCGAACGGCTTCATCACCAAAAACAGCGTCACCGCGATCAGCCCCGTCAGCAGACCACCCAGTCCGGTGCGCACCCACTTGGGCGTGGGCATCTTCTTGGCGATCCGATCGACGCCGTAGAACACCTTGCAGTAGATCCACGAGGCCCCGGCCATGGCGAAACCCAGCACCGCCAACGGCAGCAGCAGCAGCATCGGTCGGGTGTAGGTGAAGCTGGCGTTGACCTCGAACAGCGGATTGAAGCTGCCGATGCCGAAGATCAGGCTGAACAGCGAGTAGGCGACGGTGGTGCCGATGAAGGCGGGGATCAGGGCCTCAGCCTCGAAGTCCGGATCGCTGTAGAGCACTTCGATGGCGAAGATGGCGCCGGCCAACGGGGCGTGGAAGATCGAACCGATGCCGGCTCCCAGGCCGGTGATCATGAGCGTGCGACGCTCGACGTCGGAAAGTTTGAGGTAGCGTGCCAGGGCCGAGCCGAAGCCCGCGCCGATCTGTGCCACCGGCCCTTCGCGGCCGCCGGAGCCACCGGTGCCGAGGGTGATGGCGGAACTGATCATCTTGACGATGGGCACGCGGGCGCGGATGAAGCCGCGATGGTTGTGGTAAGCGTTGACCACCGCGCCGTCGCCGTGGCCTTCGGCTTCGGGGGCGAAGCGTTCCACCAGCCAGCCGCTGATCACGCCGCCGGCCGCCGGCAGCAACACGAGCATCCACAGGATCACCTGCCCGGGATGGTCGCCGATCAGGCGTTCGAGGAAGGGCACGGGGGTTTCATGGCGGGGCCCGGCCGGGGTGTAGTGGGCCAGGCTGTTGAGGGTGAAGCCCTCGACGGTGATGCACATGGAGTAGAACAGGGCCGCCCCGATAGCCGCCCCCACGCCCACCAGCCCGGACAGGGCGATGGTTCGGCCGAGGCTGCGCATACCGCTCTTGGGGCCGATACCGATCGAACTGAAAAAACGCTGCCAGGTCATGGGGGAGCCCGCCATTTTAGGGCATAACCCCGCCGCTTTCATCCGGAGGTTAAGTTGCCCTGTTTTCGGACCGATCAAGCGCCCCGACAGCCCCGGCTCGCGGTTTGCGCCGACAAGGCCCGGCCGCTCCGAGGCAGGGAGAAGGCCTTGACGGATTCAAACGCTGACAATCCCAAGCGGCCCAGCGGCTCTGCCCACACCCAGAAGCTGAGTCTGACCGACCAGGACTGGCAGCGCTACATCCGCCGCGCGGTTGATCAGGCGCCGGCGGACGAACTGCGCCAGAACAGCCGCCATCCGCGCATCGTGCAATGCGTGCTGCGCGTCGCGTTGAAGGAAGGCAACCAGATTTACCTGGTGCACAGCCGCGACATCAGCCGCGGCGGCATGGGATTTCAACACCACGAGCCGCTGCCGGTGGGCGCCGACTGCACGGTGGTGCTGGAAACCAACCGCGGCAAGGCCCAGATGGTCAGCGGCCGCATCCGCTGGACACGGGAAATCGGCGGCGGCCTGTTCACCATGGGTTTGATCTTCGATCAGTCGGTCAACCTGGATGATTTCATCGACGTGACCGACTCAACCAGCGAGGCTGGGGCGGCGTGACTGCGTTCCATCAACCCATACCGCCGCAGGACGACAACGCAGAAGGCCAGACGCTGCGTCTGTGGCTGAGCGATCAGCAGTGGATGTCGCTGCTGTCGCGCATCGAGCAGAGCCGAAGCTGCGCCACGCCGGCGGAAGGCACGCGCCGCCGTGATGCTCGCCTGCCGGCCACCTTTCTCTGCATGTTCCGCTGCAAGCAGCGCGACGGGGCGGCGGCCACCTTCCTGGTGCGCAGCCGCAACCTCAGCAAGGGCGGCCTGGGCTTCACCCACACGCAACCGCTGGAGACGGGCACGCTGTGCACGGTGGCCATCCAGATGGAGGGCGGCGGCGGGCGCATGCTGGGCGGTCGCATCGCCTGGTGCCGCAGTCTGGAATCAGCAGACCTGGAGTGTCCGCTCTACGAATTGGGCCTCCAGTTTGATCAGCCCATCGATCCGAACGACCTCAAAATCGGCTGAACCCCTACAGACGTCAGCAAGAGCCTGTCAGCCGTTTCGCCGTTCTTTACCTGCGTTGCTGAACAACCGAAGCTGGGGGGAAGAGTCCAGTCTATTTCAACAGGGGGGCGCCATGTCCAATGCCCAGCCCATCAACGTAGCAGACATTCAAAGGCTCAAGAGCCGCGACACGCTGCAATTGAACGAACAACAGTGGCGTCAACTGCTGATCGACCTGTCAGCCAAACTGTCGCAAGAGCAACCAGCCGACAACGAGCAGCGGGCCCATCAGCGGCACACGTTGATCACCTGTGTCCGCTGTGCCGTGCGGCCGATCGCCAGTGAAAACCCGGAATATGAGCGGGTTTACACCCACGACATCTCCGACGGCGGCATCTCGCTGTTCTATCACAGTCCACTGGAGCCGGGCACCCGGGTGAGCATCGCTTTGCGCAAGCAGGACGGCGGCGGCATGCTGATCGACGGCACGGTGCGCTGGTGCCGCCAACTGATCATGCACATTCACCGCGTCGGCATCCAGTTCGCCACGACGGTCGATGCTTTGCAGTTCGTCGGCGATGAAGGCGACGGCTGACCGCGGCGGCGCACGCCGGCGTCGATTGTAGCGGCTGGGCAAGTTGCCCCCTGACCCACCTTTTCCCCGCCCCCACAACAGGCTTAACCGATTCCAATTGCCGGTCGATGAGGCACCTAGCGGTCCGTTTGGTGCGGACAGTGCGGCAATGGTTCGACCGTCACCGTCATGGAGACGCAGACGCATGGATCTGGACAGCATTCTCAAAAAAGCCCTGGAAATGGACGCCTCGGATATTCACCTGGTTACCGGTCATCCCCCCGTGGCCCGCATCCATACGGTGATGGTGGCCATGGATTTCCCGGAAATCTCGCCTGAGGACGCTCAGGACATGCTCGCGCACATGACCAGCGAAGAGCAGCGCAAGCAGTTCGAGAAGATCCGTGACATCGACTTCTCCTACGAGCTGAAGGACCAGGGCCGCTTCCGCGTCAACGCCCACCGTCAGCGCATGACCATCGGCATCTCCATGCGTGCGATCAAAACCAAGATCCCGCCCTTCGAGAGCCTGAGTCTGCCCGAAGTGGTGCGACGTCTGACTTACCTGCCGCGCGGACTGGTGCTGGTCACCGGCGACACCGGCTCGGGCAAGTCCACCACGCTGGCGGCCATGATCGACGCCATGAACCAGCGCTACGCCAAGCACATCATCACGCTGGAAGACCCCGTCGAGTACGCCTTCGTCTCCAAGAAGTCGGTGCTCGAACAACGCGAACTGGGTGCTGACACCCCCAGCTTCGCCAGCGGTCTGCGGCACGTGCTGCGTCAGGATCCCGACATCATCCTGGTCGGCGAAATGCGCGACCTGGAAACCACCGCGGCTGCCATCACCGCCGCCGAGACCGGCCACCTGGTGCTCTCGACCCTGCACACCGTCAACGCTTCACAGACCGTCGAGCGCATCATCGACATGTACCCGGCCGACCAGCAGAACCAGATCCGCTCCATGCTGGCCAACACGTTGCAGGCGGTGATTTCGCAGACGTTGTTCAAGCGCATGGACGACAAGGGCATGGTGCCTGCGGTGGAGGTGATGCTCTGCACGCCCGCCGTGCGCAACCTGATCCGCGAAAACCGGGCCTTTGAAATTCCCAACGTCATCGAAACCAATCGCGCCCTGGGCATGAACAGCCTGGACAACGCGATTGCCGAGCTCTACTTCAACGGCCTGATCAGCCGCGAGGACGCCATCGCCCAGGCGGCCTATCCCGAGAAGCTGGAGCGCACGCTGGTGGCGTAGGAGCCGTTAGCTGTCAGCCGTTAGCCAGGCGCAGCGACACGGAGGATACAAGAAAAAAACGGCTAAAAGCTAATGGCTAAAAGCTAAAAGGCTGATTGATCCATGCCGAATTACCGCTATCAAATGAAGACGTCGGGCGGCGAGGTGTCGGTGGGCATTCTCGCTGCCGACAACGCCCTGGCCGCGGCCCAGCAGTTGCGGTCTGCCGGCAACACGGTGATGCAGTTGACCCCCGTGGGCGCGACGTCCAACGCGACGCTCATGGATCGGCTCAAGCAGTTGAACCATGCCTCCGGGCCCTCAGCCAAGGACGTGCTCAACTTCACCACACAACTGGCTGTGATGATCCGGGCCGGCATCAGCCTGCGGGCAGCGCTGGAAGGCATCGCCGAGCAGACGGAGAACCGCCGCTTCCAGGACATCATCATGCGGATCAAGCAGGATGTGGAAGCGGGCAAACCCTTCAGCGAAGCATTGGCCAAGAATCCCAAGCAGTTCGGGCCGCTCTACATCAACATGGTGCGGGCCTCGGAAATGTCCGGTAGTTTCAGCCAGATGCTCGAACGCATCGCCGCCTATCTAACCCAGCAGATCGAAACGCGGGCCATGGTCATCGGGGCCATGATCTATCCGGCGGTCATCGGCATGCTGGCGGTGGCGGTGACCATCTTCCTGCTGACGTTCGTGCTGCCGAAGTTCGCGGCCGTGTTCCAGGGCAAGGAAGCGGCCATGCCCTGGCCGACCATTTTCCTGATGAACCTGTCGGCCTTCATGGTCAACTGGTGGTGGGCGGTGCTGATCGGCATCGTGCTGGCGGTGCTGGGACTGTTCTTCTTCACTCGCACCGAGCCGGGCGGCTGGTGGTTCGACAACACCAAGCTGAAGATTCCGCTGTTCAAGCGCATGTTCCGCGCGCTCTACATCAGCCGTTCGCTGCACACCATGGGCGAGCTGGTCAACGCCGGCGTCCCCATGCTCGACACGCTGGCCATCACCGGCGAAATCAGCGGCAACCGCCTGTTCCGCCGCCTGTGGCGCAACGTCTATGCTTCGGTCAAGCAGGGCAAAAAGATCGCCCATCCGCTTTGGAAAACACCCCTGCTGCCCAAGGCGGTGGTGCAGATGATCAGTGCCGGCGAAGAGTCGGGCAAGCTCGGCGAGGTGCTCGACGAAGTGTCCGGCTACTACGCCAAGCAATTGCGCCAGACCATCAAGACCGTCACCAGCCTGATCGAGCCGTTGATGATCGTGGTCATGGGTTCGGTGGTCGGCTTCATCGCCATGGCCATCATCCTGCCGATCTTCAAGCTGTCCACGCTGGTGAAGTAGCGGGGAATAGGCAGTAGGCAGTAGGCAGTAGGGAGTAGGGGTTGTAGCAGATAGGTAAGTGCTGATTGAATCGGCGCGTGTGGTGTGGGTTAGTTCATGCTGTGAACCCTTTGGAATGAATCGTAGGTTTATCGGAGATTGCGCCTAGCAAGAAGTCTGTCCATGCCAACCCTACTGCCTACTGCCTACTGCCTACTGCCTAAGCGGCGCAGCCGCGACTCCGGCTTCACGCTCATTGAGGCGGCGCTGACCACCATCATCGTGGGCACCGGCGTGCTGGCGATCGTGGCGGCCCAGCAGGCGTATCACCAGAAAAACGACTGGGCCCAGCACACCGGCACCGCCATGCTGCTGGCCAATGAGATCCGCGAGCTGACGTTGCCCCTGCCGCTGCACGATCCGCTCAGTCACGCCTCCAACCTCGGCCCCGAACTCAACGAGCCGGACGTCGAGGACTACGACGACCTGGACGACTTTGCCGGCATCGTCAATCCCTCCGGCTACGGTGCGGGACTGACCATCAGTCCCCCGATCAACGCTCTGCGCCAGACCATTCCCAACATGGAAGGCTGGACGCAGTTCGTGCAGGTCGAAGGCGTGGACCCCGGCGACCTGGCCTCCACCACGACGTTCGGCATCGGCCTGACCGACATGGTGCGCGTCACGGTGACCGTCAGCTATCAGGGTCCACACGATGAGCAACCCATGACGCTGACCAGGCTGACCTGGGTGGTGCCGCGATAAACCCCTGGAGCGCGATAAAGACACGGTGATGATGTCCGCTGCTTGCAAAACTCGAGTCTCACGCAGACGACGCCACGGCGCCGGCGCGATTCTGGCCATGATGTTTCTGGTCATCTTCGCTTCCCTGGCCGCGGCCATGGCCATCGTCTCGCAGGGCAACCTGCGCACGGCTGACTCGCACCTGAAGATGAACCGGGCCCTGGCGGCGGCGGAAACCGGCGTGCAGTTCCTGATCTATCGCATCGACGAGGCGGCCAAGCAGGTCAAGACCAGCAAGGGCATCATCGACCACAGCCTGGCCCAGAACCTCTGGCCCCTGGTCGCCGATGAGTTGGCCGACGAGCTGGGCGGCGACATCCAGTACGCGGGGCTGAACCTCTACGTCGACGGCGATGTACTCCATGTCCCGGCTGTACCCATCAGCCCCGGCGACAACCCCACCTTCGAAGCGACATTGCAACCTCACCCCATTCCCGGCGAGGACTACGACGGCCAGTACTACGATCGCCCGCCCTACAGCACCATGGGCGTCAGCAACGCCCATCCCCTCGATGCCACCTGGATCCGCGTCAAGGTCACCGGTGCCGACGGCCCCGAAGGACATCGGCTCTTCCGCACCATCACCATCGACTTCAAGATGGACAAGAAGATCCGTTACGCCATCCTGGCCAAGAGCCGCATCATGGTCGGCCGCAATGTGCTGATCGAGGGCGCCATCGGCTCACGCTTCATGGACGTGCACCTGCCCAACGGCCACCCCGTGCAGGTCGAAAGCGACTTCCGCGGACTCGACTCCAACACCGGGTCCGACGGCCTCGACGCTCGTCTGGACATGCTCACCGAAACGCTTAAGACCAACGACCAGGACGGCGACAACCGTCTGCACATCTACAACGCCCTCGAAACCGACGGCATCTCCAACCCGGCCAGCCTCGACCTCAACGGCGACGGCTACATCGACGACTACGACTTCTTCCTCGAAGCCTTCGACGCTGACGGCAACAAGCAGGTGTCCATGTTCGAGCTGGAGAACCAAGCGGTCAGCGCCACGGCCGCCCAGCAGCTCATGGAGCTGATCGACACCTTCGGCGCATCCAACCGCGTGGGCTTCGGCGACAACGTCATCGACAACAACGATCGCTACGCCAAGATTCACGGCCAGATCGACATCACCGCCGCCATGGATGACTGGGAAAACGGCGCGGCCGGCGGCCCCTATCAGGAGTACCTGCAAGGCGCCATCAAGCCTGACCACAACCAGGACGCCCTGACCTTCGAGTCGGACAATCAGGAAACCTACGACTTCGAGGCTGAGGACTTCGACACCGGCTCTTACGAGAGCATGGCCAGCAACGATCTGTCCACCCAGGCTTCGCCCGAAAGCACCACCGTGGTCGAAGAAGTACCCTACGGCTCGGCCCACCCCTACGACTTCTACGAGCGGCCGGTCTATCGCAACAAGACCTTCGAGAACGTGCGCATCCCTCAGGGCACCAACGCCCTGTTCATCGACTGCGTCTTCAAGGGCGTCACCTACGTCCAGAGCGACATCAACAACTTCATCCCCCACCCCACTGATCCTTCCATCAATGCCTTCAACTACTGCGGCATCTGGGAAGACAGCACCGGCACGCCCAAGCACCCCGACATCGATGCCTACTTCCAGCAGCTCTATCCCGGTCTGACCAGCACCAAGGACATGGGCAACAACATCCGCTTCCACAACTGCGTCTTCCAGGGCGCCATCGTCTCCAGCACGCCCCAGGACTTCAGCCACATCCGCAACAAGCTGACCTTCACCGGCACCACGCGCTTCGATCTGGATGCGGTGACCGATCCCGATGACAAGAAGCTGTTCCAGCGCTCCACGCTGCTGACGCCCAACTTCTCCATCGAGATGGGCACCTTCCAGGATCCCCAGGATGCCGGCGAAACCGTGCAGCTCAGCGGCACCATCGTGGCCGGCGTGCTCGACATGCGCGGCCAGGTCAAGATCAACGGCACCATCCTCACCACCTTCCTGCCCCAGGCCAACACCAGCCCCGTGCTCGGCGACACCAGCCCCAACTTCAACACCACCCTCGGCTATTTCCCCTCCAGCTCCGGCGACCTCGAGGCCGAGCTGCCCGCCAACGGCATGGGTGTCATTCAGGTCCGCTACGACCCCACGCTCCCCCTGCCCGACGGCATCCTCGGCCCCATCGAGCTGAAGGCGGATTATGCCACGTACTTTGAAGGGGAAGGACAGTGAAATTTCGAATTTCGAATATCGAATTTCGAATGTGCCCGGCAGCAGAAGCTCCGCGCTACGGCTATCTCAAATCCGAAATTCGAAATTCGAAATTCGAAATTCGAAAATCCCCACGAGCTTTCTCGCTCGTCGAGCTGCTCATCGCCCTGGCCATCACCGCCATGCTGCTGACCGCCACCATGGTCGCCATCGACGCCAGCTTCCACGCTTATGCCGTGGCGGCTCAATCAGCCTCCAGCCAGACCGCCACCCGCATGGTCACGCACCGTCTGCTGGCCCTGATCCGCACCAGCACCGCGCACGGCCCCCTGCTGCCCGATCCGCCCAATGCCACGCTCGACGGCGACGTCATCGAGAGCAACTACATCGAACTGCTCGACACTCACGGTCGCTATGTCCGCGTCGAGTATCGCAGTGATGTTCAGCAGCTTTGGGTGGTGTATGACGAAGGAGCCGGCGAAGTCGAGGAGCCACTGCTGGGCGGGGTGACCGAGGCCACCTTCCACCTGTTTCGCCGCACCGACAGTCAGGGCGTGCTCGTGCTCGAGCGCGGCTCCATGGACCTGCAAGTGCAGCCCGACCAGGACAACACGATGCAGGTCGAAGTCGGCGATCTTCCTGCCATCCGTATCGTGGCTTCCACCATGCCGCGCAAGCTGCAGTAGTCGTCCCGGTTCACATTACAACGTCTGGGTCATTAACAATCGCCTGCCGCGAGGGACCGGCGACTGGCATGTCACATCACCATATCGTAGGTTTGAATAGACGAACAGCCGCAAGGGGTGTCATCGGGCTCGCCCCTTACCAGGCTTGTGAGGCCTGGTCCGAGAAACTCCGTCATGCGCATCCAGGGTGTAAGGAATGCGCATATGTTCAAACGTCTCATCCATGTTGTTCCGATCCTCACCCTGATCACCACCATCGGCGCTTCGGCGCAAGAGACATCCACGCTGCAGGGTTTATCCCTGTACGGGATCAGCCGCTACGATGGCTTGCTCAGTCACTATGACATCGACACGCAGACTTATCAGAAGGTCGGCTACATCCATCGCGTCTTGACCGATCGCCTCACGGGAATCGACGCCGCGGCCTACGTGCCCGGGCTGAGCAATATCTTCGGCTTCTGGAAGGGTGATCAGGACGGCCTTTCCTACCTGGTCTATATCCACTGCAAAACCGCCAAGGCGACGATTGTCGGCCAGAACCTGGGGCCCGGCCTTGTCTCCGGCGCCACCGTGGTGCTCAACAACGGCAGCGAGCAATGGCTCACTCCCATCGTGTACCAATCCGGTCTCAGCGGCCTGCTGAACATCAACCCCAACAACAGCCCGGATAACGAGTTCACTCTCCTCTGCGCTGACGGCCGCATCATCACGCGCGATGACCTGCACCATGCGGAGGGTGTCCAATCCAATGGGGTGTACTTCGAAGGCGAGGCCACCAACATCCGCATTCGTCCCAAGGGTCAAGGCACCCAGAGCGGATTGAGCTTCAACGGCGGAGCCATCACCACCTACAACGATCGCACGTACCTGCTGTCCGGCAAGATGATGGTCCGCGTTTACAACGACCACGTCGTCGGCAACGGCAAAGCCATGGGACATTGGTGGCTACAGTTCCTCGATGGCACGGCGATGATTGACGGGGGCAGCGTGACCAATGCCACGCCCATCCCCGGCCAGTGGTTCGTGGTGGCGGTCCAGGACGTCGACACCTACGGCTACAACGCCAAGCTGATCACCGTCAATCACCAGACCGGCGCCACCCAGACGCTGATGCTGCTCAATAATCACTACGACAGTCTGGCCTGGTGCGGCGGCAAGGTGTTCTTCGCCACGCAGGGGGACAAGCTCTACGTGCTCAACCCTGACGCCAACACGGAAATCTACCTGGGCAGCGCCGAGAAAGACCAGTTGCATGCCATGGAATTCGCCGGCTGGCAACTGGTGAGCTTCGACAGCGATGTCGATCGGCTGTTCCCCATGACTATGAACGGCACACTCGGCGCCCAGAGCTATGACGTGGATATGTACGATCTCGGCTCGATCATCTTCGTGCCGCGGGACAAGGACCCGATGTATCTGGATGATCATTATGACTGATACAAAACCGACAAACCGGGCCGCTGAAAATGGAATAGACGGCCTGTGACGATTGTTCCGAATGCCACCGCACGCACTTTCCCGTGTGCGGGCTGGCTTTTCGAATGTTGAATCGTATTCTCTTGAAGTGTTCGAATTCATAGCTTGTTTTTCAGAGCGGCGGCGTGCGCCGGCTGCAAACACCAGAGCGTGCGAACCAAGCAGGTCCAGGGTCAGTGAAAGGATGGTTGCATCATGAAACGGAACCTGCTCCTGAGCGTATTGGCGGCGGCCGGTCTGTTTGCCGCCACGGGCTACGCGGACCAGATCGAACTGGAAGGCGTCATCCGCGACTTCAAGAACACCCATTACGACATGCAGGCCAGCTTCGGCGACATCGGCCTGCGCAGAAACCTGGTCCTGCCCCAGCTCGACGGTGACAACAAGCCGGTGCTCAACACTGCTGTCAACTATCAGCGGGGCAAGATCTACTCCGCCCAGACTTTCCACCAGTGGTACCGCGACACGCCGGGCATCAACATTGCCATGCCCTACACCCTCACCCTCGACAACCACCAGGACGAGCCCGGTGGCGTTTACTCGGTGGCCTGGGACAAGGACGTCAGGGTCGACGGTCGTCCGCAGTACTTCTTCCCCATCGACGGACAAGGCTGGGGTGACCGCGGCATGGCTGCTGACGGCCGCTATCACAACTTCTACTTCACCTTCGAACTGCACACCCAGTTCACCTACACCGACCCCGCCACCCGCGGGCACGCCCTGACCTTCAGCTTCCTCGGTGACGACGACGTGTGGGTCTTCATCAACAAGAAACTGGCGGTCGACATCGGCGGCGTCCACGCCCAGGAAGCCGGCTCCATCAATCTCGACGAGAAGGCGGCCGACCTGGGCCTGACCCCCGGCAACACCTACCAGCTCGACTTCTTCTCCGCGGAACGCTACCTCAGCGAGTCCAACCTCCGCATCGAGACGACTCTCGAGCTCAAGCCCATTCCGCCCACCACCACCAACCCGTTGTACGACTGACCCCCGGAAGCGTGGGTTTCGAGCCCCCAAAGTCTCCTGATGGACTCACCCGCCGGGTGAAGTCACCAAACGCAGCGCCCCTTGGCTGAGCACCGAGGGGCGTTTTTCAAGGCTCGCAACAATCAACCGCGTTTAGTCTGCGGCGGCACGGTCGGGTGGGACCGTGCTGCCGTCTTTTTTTGCGCTGCTGGTTTCAACGTCAGGCGATGCACCGACTGTCGCTGCACCGGGCAACGATTACCATGTCGCCATGCCAAGCGCCAAGATCGACCTGTTCAAGCAGCACGCCGATGAGTATGCCGCCGACGCCGAACAGCCGCGCCTGGTCCAGGTCAACCAAGGCGCCTACCTGACCGTCACCGGCCAGGGCGCGCCGGAGAGCGACGCCTTTCAGGATGCTGTGGGCGGACTGTACGGCGCAGCGTACACCATCAAGATGACCCGCAAGTTTGCCGGCCAAGGCGATTACAAGATCGCCCCGCTGCAAGGCCAATGGTGGACCGACAGCGGCGAGCCGAACATCACGCTCGTGCCGCGCCCGCAGTGGCGATGGAAGCTGCTGATCCGCACGCCCCCGGAAATCACCGAGCAGGATCTCACGCAGGCCAAGGACAAGCTGCGCAGCAAGAAGAAGCCGCCGGCCTTCGAGCAGGTAACGCTTGAGCAATGGGCTGAAGGTTCCTGCGTGCAGATGCTGCACATCGGGCCGTACAGCGAGGAAAAAACCACCATCGATCGCATGCTGGCCTTCGCCGCCGAGCGCAAGCTGCAACCGCACGGCCACCATCACGAGATTTATCTGTCCGATCCTCGCCGCACCAAGCCGCAGAAGCTGCGCACGATCCTGCGCATGCCGGTCAAGTGAGCGTTTAGCGTGCGAGCTTGCTCGCACAGCGCCGAGCAAGCTCGGCGGCTAAACTAAGCCGCTTCCGTGGCGTTTACCCGCGCGTGTTCGATCGCCTGCGCCAGTGTGACGCCGATGACGCAGCCGGCCACGGCCGCGGAGGCGTAGTGAATCGGCAGGGCTCGCGCCAAAGCGGGAAGCTGGCCGGCGTTCCAACTCAGCAGCAGCGTCTGCATGTCGGGATACTTCATCCACACATAAACGTACGCGCTGATCGCCACCAGCATGGGGCTGAGCACGATGGCCACCGGATTGCTGCCGTTGACCACCTGCTGCGCAATCAGGCCGCCCAGGGCGAAGCTGATCATCAGGCCGCCGAAGACCTGTCCGCTGTCGGTGCTGGTCAGCAGCACCCAACTGACCAGTCCGCCCACGGTGGCGCAGGTCAGCCCGGCCAGCAGCGCGTCGAAGCCGGGGAAGCGCAGCTTGGTGGTGGTGCCGAAATGCTGCTCGGTGGTCAGCCTGGGAAAGCGCCTGCGCACCCACAAGCGCGAGCGGGCCACCACCGTCATCACCATGACAAGCCACAGCACCCAGATCAGCGACTCCAGCGCCAGCATCAGATAAACCTGCGGGGAATCAGCCCGCCACAGCAAGCCATCGATCGACCCACCACGGGCAGCAAAGATGGCCAGGCTCAACGAGATCGTGAACACCCCCGCCAGCGGATGAGCTGCCCCCGACGCCAGCACGCCCAGCGCCAGTGCCGCCAGACTGCCCAGCAGCAGATACGCCAGCCCCATCGGCAATCCCACCTGCGCGTGCAGCAGACTCAGCCCCGGCCCCTGATCGATCGTCTCCAGCGGCTGGCGCACCATCAGCAGACACCACGTGCCGATCAGCACGGCAAAGAGAATGATCAGGCGTTGCTTGAGGCCGGGAAGCATGGGGTTATGGCAGATGTTAGATGGCAGATGGATCAAATCGTTGATCTCAACTGTCCGTCAGCTTCCATTCAATGAGTTGCGGTGCGAAGTAGCTGATCACCAGGTCCGCGCCGGCCCGACGGATGGCGCAGGTCGATTCCAGCGCCGTCTGTTTCAGGTCCAGCCAGCCGCGCTGGGCAGCGGCGTGCAGCATGGCGTATTCACCGCTGACCTGGTACGCCGCCACCGGCAGACTGCACGCCTCGCGCACCTGGCGAATCACGTCCAGGTAACACATGGCCGGCTTGACCATCACGATGTCGGCGCCCTCGGCGATGTCCGTTTCCAACTCGCTGCGCCATTCGCGGCTGCGGCGGTAATCCATTTGATACGAGCGGCGATGCGTCGGCCGATCCGTGCTGTGCTCCAGCGTGCAGCCGCCCGCTTCACGGAACGGGCCGTAGAAACCCGAGCAGTACTTGACGCTGTAGCCCATGATGGCGGTGTTGGTGAAGCCTGCCGCATCCAGCGCTGCGCGGATGGCAGCCACGCCGCCGTCCATCATGCCCGACGGTGCAATCACATCCGCACCGGCTTGGGCCTGGGCCACGGCAAGGCGGCCGAGCTGCTCCAGGGTGCGGTCGTTGTCAACCACCATGGGGTCGGATGCGTTATCGGTCAATATGCCGCAGTGGCCGTGGTCGGTGTATTCGCAGAAGCAGGCGTCGGCGATCAGTGTGGCGGGCAGGTCAGCCTCGCGGGCGGCAGCCAGCAGACGGTTGACCGGACAGTCGGGGCTGATCGCGTAGTCCCCGCTTGCGTTTTTTTTACTTCCGGGGGTGACGCCGAACAGCAGGAAGCTGCGGAGCCCGGCATCGACCCATCGCCGCATCTGCTCGAGGGCCGCGGGGACTGGCCACTGCTGGACGCCGGGCATGGAGCCCACGGGGGCGGGCTGCTCGTTATCGGAGGCAAAAATGGGGTAAATCAGGCAATGACTTGGGATTGTCACATCGGCGACGGCCTGCCGCAGGCCCCCGGTGGCCCGCAATCGCCGCAACCGCCGGCCGCGTCCAGGATTCTGAGCAGGTAAATCCGCCATAACCCGTATGATAGCGGCTTTCCCCATGGGGATTTAGCTTGACACCGGCTCCCGTGCGAAGGTACTATTTTGGGTGTCAGGTGGAGAAAGCCGCTGCAACGAGACAAGGCTGACCCGGCACTTGCGGGGACGTTGTGCAGGCACGACGGGCTGGTGCAGCCAAATTGGGGTTATCAAGATCAATTGTTGATCCGGTAAGAACCCCCGACGCGGGCTTGGACCCTCGCTGCCATGCGTTGTGATGGAGGCATCACGCCACACAGGCACTAGCGAGCAGCGGCTGACCACATGGGGCTGACCGCCATGGATCACCCGCCAACATGCGCGGCCGTCAAACGTTGACCGCCGGCTCCCCATGAAGGTCCGTAGAGAGCAAGCCCGGCCCCCAGGTTTGCTGTGAATCGTTCAGCTTTGGTATCATAGGATGTACGTTGTTCCGCACTCTTTCCGTTCACTCTTTCAGGAGCTCTTGACATGAAGACACGTAAAGGTTTCACCCTGATTGAGCTGCTGGTGGTCATCTCGATCATCGCGTTGCTCATCGGCATTCTGCTGCCGGCCCTGGGTGCTGCGCGTCGTACCGCGCGGCAAATGCAATCCAACTCCCAGGTCCGCGGCATCCAGCAGTCTCTGGTGATGTTCGCCCAGTCCAACGGCAGCAAGTTCCCCGGCCTGATGGCCACCGGCAACCTGTATCCCAACCTGACCGGCGACAAGGTTGCGACCCCCTTCGGCGGTGAGCGGCCCTCCGTTCGCTACGAGTTGATGCTTGACGGCAACTACTTCACCGGCGAATACATGCTCAGCCCCGCTGAGACCAAGAGCGAGTGGACCACCGGCTCGGTCAGCAACAACCAGTTCTCCTTCGCCATGCTCAGACTCTCCGACGTCGCGGCCGGCACCGGCGCCAACGGCACCACCCCGACCAACAACGTCGGCCGTCGTGCTGAGTGGAGCGAAACCCTCAACAGCGAAGCCGCCATCATGGGCGACCGCAACACCGGCCAGGGCGTAGCAACCACCCAGGGCGCCACCGGTGTCAGCTCCATCCACACCGATCAGGACAGCGGCGATTGGCGCGGCAGCATCGCCTGGGGCGACAACCACACCACCTTCTCCACCACTCACCTGATCCAGACCAAGTACGGCTCCGGCTCCAGCATCGAGGGTGACAACCTCTTCTCTGATGCCCAGGCTGACGGCGGTACCTCCACTCCCGACGTGGGATCAGGCTCCCTGTTTGTTGATTACAACGCCGTGTTCTGCTACGACGGCACCTCTTGCGTCACCGCCGGCAAGCAGACCTCGCAGCGCTAATCGGCTGACTTCGACAATTTGAACTGTCCATCGTGCCCGGCCGCCCTCCTTGGGCGGCCGGGTTGTTTTTTACTCACCCACCGCCCCCCTCCCCTCGCCGCCCTCGCTTGACGAACGACCTCGCTCGTCGTATCTCTACCACATGGAAGACCGCATCCTCACTGACGGCATCACCTTCGACGACGTCCTGCTCATCCCCCAACGCAGCAGCGTCATCCCCGCACAGACCGACCTGTCCACACAACTGACAGCCAACATCCGCCTCAACATCCCCCTGCTCTCTGCGCCCATGGACACCGTCACCGAGTCCGCCCTGGCCATCGCCCTGGCACAGGAAGGCGGCCTCGGGGTCATCCACAAGAATCTCTCCGTCGAAGAGCAGGCCCGCGAGGTCGTCAAGGTCAAACGCTCGGCCAACGGCGTCATCACCGATCCGGTCACTCTGCCCCCGGACGCTCCCGCCAGCCGCATCCGCGAACTGATGCACACCCACAACATCTCCGGCGTCCCCATCACCATCCCCGCCCCCGGAAGCAGGGGCGAGGCCCGCTTCAGCGGGCCGGGCGGTTCCCCCCGTCAGAAAGTCGTCGGCATCGTCACCCGCCGCGACATGATGTTCCTGACCGACGACGCCAAGCCCGTGCGCGACGTGATGACCCACGAGCGCCTGGTCACCGCCCCGCCGCACACCACCATCGAGCAGGCCGAAGCCATCCTCAACGAAAACAAGGTTGAGAAGCTGCTGCTGGTTGACGATCAATTCAACCTCACCGGCCTGATCACCATGCGTGACATCGCCAAGCTGGCCCAGTTCCCGCTCAGTTGCCGCGACGGCCGCGGCCGCCTGCGTGTCGGTGCGGCCGTGGGCGTGCATCAATACGATCGCGTCGAAGCTTTGCTCAAGGCTGAGGTCGATGTACTGATCGTTGACTCGGCCCACGGCCACAGCGAAAACGTGATCGACACCGTCCGCAAGATCAAGGCCGCCCACAAGATCGAAGTCATCGCCGGCAACGTCGCCACCGAACAAGGTGCTGCCGACCTGATCGAAGCCGGCGCCGACGCGGTCAAAGTCGGCATCGGGCCCGGCTCCATCTGCACCACCCGCATCGTCTCCGGCGTCGGCGTACCGCAGATCACCGCCATCGTCAACGCCTGCAAAGCCGCCACCCCGCGCAACATCCCCGTCATCGCCGATGGTGGTATTCGAGCGTCCGGCGACATCACCAAAGCCCTGGCTGCCGGCGCCAGTGCCGTGATGCTCGGGTCGCTGTTTGCCGGCCTCGACGAATCGCCCGGCGAAATGGTCATCCACATGGGCCGCCGCTACAAGACCTATCGCGGTATGGGCAGTCAAGGCGCCATGATGGCGGGTTCGGCGGATCGTTACGGTCAAAAAGGAACTTCCGGGGGCAAGCTCGTGCCCGAGGGCGTGGAAGGTCGCGTGCCCTACCGTGGGCCGCTGGGTGACTTCGTCTATCAGATGGCCGGCGGCCTGCGTGCGGGCATGGGCTACTGCGGCACCGCCACCATTGATCAGCTTCGCCGCGACACCCGCTTCATCCGCGTCAGTGCAGCCGGCATGACCGAAAGCCATCCGCACGATATTCAGATCACCAAGGAAAGCCCCAACTACTCCTTCGAATACCGCGGCGAAGAATCACCGCGTTAGAGCAAGTTACAGAATCATTGGCAGGCATTGCCGGCGAGCTACGTCTCGCCGGGCGAATGTGACTGCGTGCCCGGCACTGCCCTCCTCAAGAAGAACCGGCGACGCGTAGGTCGCCGGCTACGGCAGACTGATCAAGCGAAATCTCCTTCGCCCCGTCCCGGTGGCGTGGTAAAATATGCAACCATGTTCGTCCGTGGGGAGTTGCATCTTCTGCTGTTGGCGACACTGTGGGCCGGCCTCGCAGCCGGCGCCGAGCAGGTCGTCGAACCACCCGGTGTTGAGCGCATCGTCGTCCCTGCCCTGCCTCCGGCAGGACTGCGCGAGCCGGACCGACTGATCGACATACCGGACGTCGATTGGATTCAAAGTGCGATCTTCACCCCCGACGGCCAGCACGTGATCGCCTGGTGCGTCAAGGGCATGCCGCAGTTCCGCAATGGCCAATGGCAAGCACAGCCGCAGACCAGGAGACTGCTGGAAATCGACCTGATGACCGGTTTCGTCAGTGGCGAATTGCCGCTGCCGGCCGATAGCGGCCTGGGTGAAGTGTCACTGCTGCTGGACGACGCCGGGCAACGCCTGGTTGTGACGGGACGAAAGGCCCTGGGGCTGCCCAGCGAAGAGGAACAAAAGAAACTACAGCCCGGCATGGCGTGGCCCATCACGGGTTGGCAGTGGTACTGGCACGTTTATGACCTGCCGTCGCGCTGCTTGTTGGCCAGCCACAACCTAGAACAAGATATGCGCAGCGCGCCGCCCATGTGGCAGCTTTCTCACGACGGCAACTGGCTGTGGATGACGGAGGGAACCGACGACGGCTGGCGACTGCTCAAACGCGATCTGCTGACCTTCGAACCGACCGGAACATGGGAACTCAATCCGCCTGTCGTGCCCCAACCCAGCCCGTACCGGTGGGCCATCGGGGACAAGATCCTCAAATGGCTGGTGAACAAGCAAAACGATCGCCTGCTGGTGATGAGCGTGCCAGTACAAAATGAAGATAAAGGATTCTGGCTGGCGGAAATCGACCTGGGTACACAACAGGTTCTGCGGCGAACCCGCATTGATGATCCGGTCTTTCTTGGCGGGGTCCAAGTGGACCCAAGCTGGAACTGGCTCAGCAGCGAACACCCCATGCCCGATGGGCACGGAACCTGGGCCTACCGTGACATCCGCGATCTGAACAGCCTGCAACCTCGCTATCTTGTGGATATGTGGCAAGGCGACCTGTTTGGCTCGCTGTCCCCACTGCAGATGAACCGCTATCTGTTCATCTTCGGCAGCTACCGCAACGACACCTATGTCGCCTGGCGCTACGACCTGCAGCAGCAAACCTGGAGTTGGCCGCGCCTGGTCAACTTCACCCAGGGCGGCACGCGCCAAGACTACGGCCCCGGCGGCGATCGCATGATCGCTTACAACAAGGTCCAGGACCGCGGCAACCGCATCGCTTTCTACACCTGGCGCGACGATGAACAGTACGACATCGAACAGGCCCGGCGCTGGGCCGACGCCATGCCCGCCGAGCCGCCGCCCGCTCCACTGCCGACGCCCAGACATCGCCTGACGATGCCGCCGCCGCCCGACCAGCCGCGCGGACCGGACCGTATTGTCTCCTTCGAGCAGATCGGCCAAATCAGGCACATCGCACTCAGCTCCACCGGCCGCTACGCCTGGATGGAGTCGTTGGAAAAAACGGAAATCCAGCCGCCCCCGGCCGAAGGTCAGCCCCCGCAACCGTGGAAGTGGCAGTCGGTGTTGTGGTGGGTCGATCTGGATGAGAACAAGATCATCCATCGCATCGAACTATCCGACGACGGCCTGTCCGCCCAGGAATGGCTTGACTCACCCATCGTGCCAATGATCAGCGACGATGATCGTTTCCTGATCGCCATCATGCAACATGGCGCCCGGTCAATGCCCAGTCTCAGTCCGCAACCCGCTCGGTTCTCCACGGTGCGCTTCTGGGATGCTGAAACCGGGGAATTGCGCTGTGAACGGCGGCTGGCTGACGGTGAACATTTGCGCTACCTCTTGAACTTTGACGATGACACCTGTCTGGTATCGATCCTGTCCAGCGAACAATGGCGGATCGAGCGATGGTCGTTGGCGACACTGCAAACGCAGCAGATTGTGTTGCAAGGCGATCGGCCGGGGATATCCGCCCCGGACTTGCAGCAGCAGCCATTTCTGGAATGGTGGGCGCTATCGCCTGGCGGTGATGAACTGTTGACGGTGTTGTCGCGCACGATGCGGCCGCAATACATTGGACACAACCCGCAAACGCAATGGGTTCAAGTCTTCGACCCCCACACCGGCCAACCGATCCGCCGCAGCATCCTGTTCGATCCGCGTCATCCGTTGCACATCGACCGCCTGACCAGCCGCTGGGTGCTCACCAGTCGTCAAGCCCAGGAAAATGAACAATTCAAGCGGCTTATTCAGGTCTGGCCCGTCGAACAACCGACGATCGAGGTCGAGATCGATCCGGCTCCGGACTATGCCGCCATGTCCAGCATCATCAGCCGCAACAATCGCTACCTCTTTTTCGCCAACGGCAACAAGGGCGACGGCTATTTGCTGTGGCGCCTGGATCTGGACACCATGCAATGGTCCGCCCCGCGCGATCGTGACAACCTGACCTATAGGCCGCTGATCAGCGCCGACGGCAACCGGGCTGT
Source organism: uncultured Phycisphaeraceae bacterium (assembly GCA_964471555.1). GTDB lineage: Bacteria > Planctomycetota > Phycisphaerae > Phycisphaerales > Phycisphaeraceae > JADLFV01. The sequence continues at coordinate 4,665 of CAYYGM010000036.1, read as the reverse complement.
GCTGCAGCCGCTCAACTGGCGCCAGTCGTCACAACCGATGCCCCTGGCTGTGTTCGACTGGTGACCGATCCAGCTATCGAAACGTGACAACACGGCCGCTGAAACAGCCGCGCCGAAGCCTCATCCTGTCGATCCACCCCATCCGGTTGATCCTGTCCAAAACTGAACCGCCCCGCGGCCCCCGCCAAACATTCCCCGTCCGCTTGCTATCATGCACGCATGACTCAGCCGCTGGGAAGTTTCGCTCTGGTCCTGCACGGTCACCTGCCATACGTGTTGCGGCACGGGGTCTGGCCGCATGGTGAGGATTGGCTGTACGAGGCGGCGGCCGAGACCTATCTGCCCATCCTCGACGCCATCGGCCACTGCGTGCTGCACAAGGTCAGCCCCAAGGCCACCATCGGGCTCACCCCCGTGCTGCTGGAGCAGCTCGCCCACGAGCACTTCAAGCAGGGTTTCGAGCGTTACCTGGAAGACCGCATTGAGCGGGCCGGCGAGGACCGCAAGGACTTTGAAAAGTACAACCACGGCCACATGATCTATCTGGCTGACCGCTGGATTGCGTGGTACCGCCAGGCTCTGGAAGATTTCAAGCGCATCAACCGCGACATTCCGGCCGAGTTCGCCCGCTTTGCTCATGAAGGGCACATCCAGATCCTCACCAGTTGCGCCACGCACGGCTACCTGCCGCTGCTCTACGAGGACACCTCCATCCGCGCCCAGTTGCGGGCCGGCCTCGCTTCCAGCCATCGCATCCTCGGCTTCAAGCCCAAGGGCATGTGGCTGCCCGAGTGCGCCTATCGGCCGAGCGGATCCTGGCGATCACCGATCCACTGGGGCGGCAAGGACCGTCGCATCGGCGTCGAACACCTGATCGCTGACGAAACCATCGAACACTTCTTCGTCGAGCACACGCTGGTCGAAGCTTCCAACAGCGAGTTTGTGCGCAACGATGGCAACTGGTACAAGGTCGGCTGGGACGAATCGACCAAGTATCCCGGCCGTGGCTGGCGCAATGTGCTCGAACCGCAGGGCGTCAACTCCGACGGCACCGGACCGGCCCGCGCCACCGTCTTCGCCCGTGACAACTCCATCTGCGAAACCGTCTGGTCCGGGTCCATCGGCTATCCGGCTGACGGTGTCTATCTGGAGTTTCACAAGAAATGGGGCCCCCGCCGCGGACTGCGCTACTGGAAGATCACCGGCTCGCACACCGATCTCGGCGATAAGCACCTCTACGTCCCCGACAACATCCCCGGCAAGCTCTTCGAGCACGTGCAGCACTTCTGCAATGCCGTACGCCACCGCCTGGGCGAATACCAGCACTACACCGGCGGCCGCCACGGCTGCGTCACCGCGAGCTTCGACGCTGAACTGTTCGGGCACTGGTGGTTCGAAGGCCCCCAGTTCCTGCGCGATGTCTGGCTGACGTTGGCCAGCGATCCGAATATCGAGTTGACCACAGCCGAGCAGTTCCTCAAAGACCACCCCATCGACAAGACGGTGAGCCTGCCCGAAGGCAGTTGGGGCGACGGCGGCGACCATCGCGTGTGGACCAACGACCGCGTCAACTGGATGTGGGACATCGAATACCGCTGCGAGACCAACTTTGGCCGGGCGTGCTACCAGTTGCCGTGGAAGGAAAACGCGGACATCGAACAGCTTCTCAAGAAGGCCGGGCGCGAGCTGCTGCTGCTGCAGGCCTCCGACTGGCAGTTCATCATCACCCGCGGCCAGGCGGTGGATTACGGCATCAAGCGCTTCATGCTGCACGTGTCGCGCTTCGAGACCCTGCTGGACCTGGCTGAGAAACTGGCCTCCGATTCAACTTACCTGGGCAAGCTGACCGACCTGGAGAAATTCGAGGTCGAAGATGCCGACATCCACGACGTGATCTTCCCGCAGATCGAGCTGAAGTGGTGGAATACGTAGAGCCAATGCTGCTTTGAACTCACCATCTGCAGCCGCTTGCGGCTTCGCGAAGCGTCACGACATCGAACCGTCCCGCGAAGCCGCAAGCGGTTGAGCAGACAGATTGATCGTGGCATCCCTCTCACTCACTGCCCTGACGCCGGCGTCACCTCGTAGAGTTGCAGCATGGTCGGGGCCGGCAGTTCACCCTCGCGCGGCTGATCGCGGTTAGCGCCCATCGCTTCCCAGCGGATGAAATAGCGCACGTTCGGGTCATCACTGCTCCCCGAGTCGCCGCGCAGGTTGACCTGCATGCCCTCGAAACCGGTCGTGCGCAGCTTGTACACCTCGGCCAGCAACTCGCGCACTGGCGGCAGCGTGTCGATGATCTTGAACGTCTGCTCGTCGAGCACCAGTCGCCCCGAGCCGTACTTGAAGTGGCTGAACGGCAGCACAAAACCCACGCCGTCCACCCATTCACCGCGGCCGACTCGCACCAGGAAGGGGATCGACCCGCCGCCGCCGAAGTTCCACGGCACGTCCCAGTCGGTCACCTGGCGAATCTTCCACGCTCCATCCTCCACGCGAGCGCAGTAGATCTGCGTATTGCCGTCGGCATCGAACTTGTGATAGGCGATGACCACGTTGTTGTGCGAGTCGAAGCCGACGTGGTTGTTGCCGTTGATCATGCCGCCCTTGATCGGCACCGGGTCAACAATCTCACAAGTTTCGATGGTCATGGGCAATGCGACCGGCTCGCCCCGGCTGTTCTCCCAGTGCACCAGGTCGCGGCTGCGGGCGTAGGACAAATCGTGATTCGTATCCGCGGCGCTTGGGCGTTCGCGCCAGACCCAGAGCAAGTGATACATGCCGTCAGGCCCCAGGATTGGGCCGTCAAAATAGGCGTTGCGCTGGTCCTCGCCGTCGGTCAGGTTCTTATCGAGCAATCGCCGCCACGTGCGGGTTTTGGCATCATAGACATCGTAAACCTCGTTGCCGTTGCCGCTGTAGCCGATGCGATAATGGAACAGAAACGCATTGTCGGGGCCGCGCATGAAAACGGGATAGGTGCACTGGTCTTCCAGATCGCCCACCAGGTGCTCCCGGCGCTGGAAGGTGGTGATGTCCAGAGGTTTGCTTGTCTGGAAGTATCGCAGCGGGTGGCAGTGCATGTTGCCTGAGAGGTGAATGTCGCCGTTGTCGTCGATGGCCATGGTGACGTAGTTGTGGTTGTCCCACAAGACGAACTCGCCCACGCGGGCGAACTGCCACTTGACGCTGTCGAGGCTGCGCGAAGCCACGGTCATCTGGCGGTTGTCGTCGTAGAAAGCGATGAACTGCTTGTCGCCGTGCGTCAGCAGGCAGTAGCCGGCCGAGGCGCCCACCCACACCGGGGCCACGTCGATCACCTGGCGCACCACCGGCTCAGCGCCGCCTTCTGCCGCGGCTGATGCACCGATCATGGTCATCAATACCGGCAACCACCACACGCTGATCCAGGGCAGGCGGTTTGACCACATCATCATGCCTTTCGTGTGCGTGTTGCGTAACCTCAGTTCCCTGACGCCGGCGTCACCTCGTAGAGCTGCAGCATGGTCGGGGCCGGCAGTTCACCCTCGCGCGGCTGATCGCGGTTGGCGCCCATCGCTTCCCAGCGAATCAGGTAGCGCACGTTCGGATCGTCGCTGCGGCCCGAGTCACCGCGCACGTTGACCTGCATGCCCTCGAAGCCGGTGGTGCGCAGCTTCAACTCCGATGACGGCAGATCGCGCAGTGCCGGCAGCGTTTCGAGAATCTTGAACGTCTTGTCGTCCAGCACGAGTCGGCCGGAGCCGTACTTGAAGTGACGGAAAGGCAGCACAAATCCCAGGCCGTCCACCCACTGTCCGCGGCTGACGCCGATCTTGAAACCGAGCGTCCCGCCGCCTTCGAATTCCCACGGCACGTCCCAGTCGGTCACCTGGCGAATCTTCCACGCCCCGTCCTCCACGCGGGCTGCGTAGATCTGCGTGTTGCCGTCGGCATCGAACTTGTGATAGGTGATGACCACGTTGTTGTGCGAGTCGAACCCGGCATGGTTGTTGCCGTTGATCATGCCGCCTTTCATCGGCACCGGATCGACAATGTCGCTGGTTTCCAGCGTGATGGGCAGTTCGAGCGGCTCGCCCCGGCTGTTCTCCCAGTGCAGCAGGTCGCGGCTGCGAGCGTAGGACAGGTCGTGGCAGGTGGACGCATCAAATGTTTCGCGCCAGACCCAGACCAGGTGGTACATGCCGTCGGGGCCGAGGCTCGGGCCGGAGAAGTAAGCATTGCGCTGACCTTCGCCATCGGTCAGCGTCTTGTCGAGCATGCGCCGCCACTCGTGCTTCTGGGCATCATAGACGTTGTACACCTCGTTGCCGTTGCCGCTGTGGCCGATGCGGTAGTGAAAGATCAACTCGTTATTGGGCCCGCGCATGAAATTGGGGTAGGTGCACCGGTCTTCCTTGTCGCCCACCATGTGCTCGTAGCGCTTGAAGGAGGTGATGTCCAGGGGTTTCTGCGTGCGGAAATAGACCAGCGGCACCACGTGCATGTTGCCGGACAGGTGGATATCGCCGTTATCGTCGATGGCCATGGTGACCGAGTTGTGGTTGTCCCACATCACGAACTCACCGACGCGGGCGAACTGCCACTGGTCGCTGCCCAGGTCGCGGGCTGCCACGGTCATCTGGCGGTTGTCGTCGTAGAAAGCGATGAACTGCTTGTCGCCGT
>CAYYGM010000035.1:0-33192 GCA_964471555.1 uncultured Phycisphaeraceae bacterium | reverse complement strand
CCCAGCCGTGCGGCAGGTGCCGCGAGCGATGGAAACGGTAGCGATATTTGCCCGTCTCCAGCACATCATCGTTGGTCATACCCTTGGCAGGACGAATGGCGAAGTCGTCCACGTTGACGATCTTGCCGACCAGCGTGCAGACCGGCTCAGCCTGGGGCGCGACCTTCAGCCAGTCGTTGAGAGCGCCACATTCATCGGATTCAAAGTGGCTCCAGGCGATGTAGCGCAGCGTGGTGGGGTCAATGAGTTTGGCCACCGCTTCCTGCAGGGCGGGGAACATCTGCCGCAGCCCCGTGTGAAACAGCAGCGGCTGCTGGTCGCGCACCAGGAAGTGATTGAACTGCATGTCGAATTCCGGGACATAGAGCGACAGGCGAAAGATATCCGGTGCGATCTCATCGATCCGGGTCATGGGGGGCCACCAATCGGATTAATGGTTGTGAAGGTGAGATGTGGACGTCTGCGCGGTCAGACATGGACTAACGCTAGCCGTGCTGATACTGCATAATCAAGCGCGGACGCAAATCCATCGTTTAGTGTGCGAACATGCTCGCGCAACGCCGAGCAAGCTCGGCGGCTAAACGGGAGGCAATGGGGTTCAAATTCAGGCGGCCTCGGCGCGATCCTTTGGGGAGGTGGCGGCGATGACCTGGCGGCGGGCGATGGCAATCAACGGTTGCTGAGCATTGGTGCCGTTGAGATCGTTGCAGACTTGCCAGCCGCCGACGGCGTGAATCTGGCCGGCCAGTTCGTGCGGCAGGTAGCGATCGTCCTGCACGCGATCGGCGCGGCGGCGCGGCGTGATCACCGTCAGCATCGCGCTGTCCGTGCTCACGCGGCGAAGTTCTTTGAGCAGGCCGACGGGATTGGCGTGCCGCTCCAGTACGTGGTAAGCCAGCAGCAGATCAAACCGGCAATCTTCGAACGGCAGCTTGCGACGGTCGTCCTGATGCACGAACTGCGGCTTGTCGGTGCCCGCGGGATAGGTTTGATTCTTGACGCACTGCTGGGCGAGTGCGATTTTGCACGAGTCGGTGTCGGTAGCGGTGACGTTGAGGCCGAGGCGGGCCAGCAGGTGGGCGATCAGGCCGCAGTTGCTGTCGATCATCAGGACGCGCTGGGGTCTGGCGATCTGGCTGACGACCTGATTGGTGACCGCGACCTGAAAATCGACGAAGGCTTTGAAGTTGGGATCGGTGGTGTAGCGGGACCATTCGCTGGTTTGGATGGTCAGGGGTTCGATGGGACGGCCGGTGAACCGGCCTCCGCCGGGCCCGGATAGGGCGCCGTCGGAAGGGACACTTCCGGGGGGGGCGAAGAGGCGGGCGTTCCAGAGCAGGTCGCTGCCGCGGAATTTTTCGCGCACGAAGTCGAGGTCGGGGGCGAGGCGACTGAAGCCCCATTTTTTCTCGAAGACATCCAGCGTGTAGGCGACGCCTTCAGCGGTGTCGGCCCGCGTGGGGCGGCTCTTGCGCGTGCCGTGGCGATGGATGAATTCGATCTGCGGCACGGCAATGCAGAAGTACCCGGCTTGTCGGGCACGCAGGCCGAAGTCGATGGTCTGGCCGCGCAGGATGGATTCGTCGTAGCCGCCGATGCGGTCGTGGACTTCGCGCTTGCAGCAGTAGAAGCAGCCCATGACGTGGTCGCACTCGATCGGCTCGGTCACCGCGTCACGGGGCAGACCCATGGCGATGTGATGGTAACCCTTGGGATGCAACAACCAGTCGCCGAAGGCGTGGATGGCGCCGCTCATGCCCAGTTGCTTGGGACCGATGACGCCGAGTCGTGCGGGGGCGGCATCGAAAATGGCACAGAGTTTCTGGGCCCAGTTGGGTGTGAGCACCACGATGTCGCCGTCGAGGCGGACGAGGATTTCGCCCTTGGATTGGGCCACGAGCTTGTTGGCGGTGACAGCCAGGACGCCGCAGTGTTCCGCTTCGATCAGCTTGAGAAAGGGTTGGCCGCCGCGCCAGGTTTTCTGCGACCACTGGCGAAGGGTGTGCAGGCTGTCGTCGGTCGAGCCGTCGTCGTGGACGATGATCTCCAGCGGCGTCGGATCGTCAGCCAGGGTTTCGTGCAGGGACTGGAGCAGATCGCCGATCAGGTCGATCTTGCCGTCCTTGGCGGATTCGCGGCCGTTGTTGTAGTTGGGGATGAGGATGGAGAGGCGGGGGGAGGTCGGGTGTCGGGTTTCGGGTGTCGGGTTTCGGGCGCTGTTGTCGGAGGCAAGATTGTTGGGAGGATTACTCATGGTAGTCGCGTCTTCCGATTCTTTTCTTACCCGATACCCGAATTCCGATACCCGATACCCGACTTATTCCTCGTATCCCAGTTCGCGCAGCAGCGTGCCGCCGTGGCGCATGAAGGTTTCGGTGTTGCTCGGGTCGAAGTGGTTTTTCCAGTCGCCGACCACGCCCTTGCGGAAGAAGGATTGCTTGTCTTCCTGCCCGCGTTCGCGGCCGGCGGTGAGCGTTTTGAAGCTGCCGGCCTCAGCGCAGGCAGCGACGGATTGTTCATCAGCATTGACGCCGATGAAACGTAACATCGCGCCGATTTCCTTCCGGGGGTCGGCGTGCAGTTGCTCGTAGCGCACTTCGTGATAGCGCTGTGGATAACGGGCGCCGAAGGCGCGGGCCTGCTGGATGTAGGGCGCCCAGTGGCGAGTCACGGTGTATTCGATGTAGCTGTTGAAGTCGGGGAACCTGGCTTTGAACTTGTCGCCGCCCTGGCGCAGGTTGTGGAAATAGCCGCTGACACAGACGTCGCGGCCGTCGCGGATGATGTGGATCACCCGGCAATTGGGGAAACATTGATCCAGTTCGCCCAGACACAGCGCGTGCTCCGGGGTCTTCTCGCCTATCGCCCGTACGTCGGACTTGCCGCTGGCGTTGATCCAACGCTGAAACGTCAGCCCGCAAGCGAAGGCGAAAAGCTGGCGCAGTTCCTGCTGATTGAAGTTGCCCGCGTCGCCGGCCTTGTGACGCTGATGGTAGGCATTGAGCGCCTGGCCCAGCAGCGGTTGCAGCAGTGGGCCGAAATAGGCTTCACCATCGCAGCAGACCTGGGCGTGGCCGTCCAGCAGCTTCTGCACCCAGGTGGTGCCGGACTTCTGGCAGCCGAGCACGAAGAACACCTGCTTGTCCAGCACCGCAGCCGTGCGATGAGCGAGGTTCAACGAAGGCGCGGGCGAAAAAGGTATTTTCAGTGCGGTCACCTGATGATTATCGAAACACGCCGCACTGCGACACCAGAAATGGCGAAGAGAGCCACGAAGGGCACGAAGGAGACAAAACGAAATGCTTTGAACCGCAGAGACGCAGAGGGCACAGAGAAAGCCAATAGAAAGAAGGAATAGCCGCAAAAAAGCGCAGAAGGCTCAAATTGGAAAGACAACCGATCCAATTTTTGCATCTTTTGCATCTTTTGCGTCATTTGCGACTTTTTGCGGCCAACACATTCTCTTCTTGCCTTCCTCTGCGTCCTCCGCGTCTCTGCGGTTCAATTCTTCCTGTCCCTCATGGCTCATCGCTCATGGCTCATGGCTTTTTCCTATACTCCCGCCATGACACAGACCATCGAACTGAAATACGGCTGCAACCCCAATCAGAAGACCGCGCGAGTGATGTTCAGCAGCGATCCGCCGCCGCTGACGGTGCTCAACGGGCGTCCGGGGTACATCAACTTCCTCGACGCCCTGCGCGCCTGGCAACTGGTGCAGGATCTGGCTGCTTCGGCGGGCAAGCCCGCGGCCGCTTCGTTCAAGCACGTCAGTCCCGCCGGGGCGGCCGTGGCGGGGGAGTTGTCCGACGCCTTCTGCCAGGCCCAGTTCATCAGCGACCCCCGGAACTTGTCCCCGGTGGCGACCGCCTACGCCAAGGCCCGCTCCAGCGATCGCGTGGCCAGCTTCGGCGACTTCATTGCGGTCAGCGACACGGTGGATGAATCGCTGGCCCTGTTGATCAAGCCGGAGGTCTCGGACGGCATCATCGCTCCGAACTATCTTCCGGGGGCCCTGGACATTCTCAAGCAGAAAAAAAAGGGCAGTTACGTCGTCATGCAGATGGACCCCGCTTATCAGCCGCCGGCCGACGAGCTGGAAAGCCGCACCGACTTCGGCATCACGCTCCAGCAATCGCGCAACGACTGTGTGATCAACGCCGACTTGTTCAAAAACATCGTGACCAAAAACAAGAACCTGCCCGCGGCCGACGTCGAATCGCTGATCGTGGCTTCGATCACGCTCAAGCACACGCAGAGCAACTCGATCGCGGTGGCCTACCAGGGCCAGGCGGTGGGCGTGGGGGCCGGCCAGCAGTCGCGCATCGCCTGCACCCGGCTGGCCTGTGACAAGGCGGATCGCTGGTTCCTGAAGATGCACCCCAAGGCGCTGGCGCTTCAGTATGCCGACATGCCGCGCTCGGAGAAGGTGAACGTGCTGGACCAGTTCGTGCGTTACCAGGAACTGGACGAGCGGGAGATCGCCGACCTGCGCAGCAGGCTGACCGCCGAGCCGACGCCGATCACTGCGGAAGAACGTGCCGAGTGGATCCGTTCGTTCAAGGGCGTGGTTCTGAGCAGCGATGCCTTCTTCCCGTTCCGCGACAACCTGGACCGTGCTGCCCGCAGTGGCGTGACAGCCGTAGCCCAGGCCGGCGGTTCGGCCCGCGACGCGGATTTAATCGCGGCCGCGGATGACAACGGCATGGTCATGTGCATGACCGGCCTGCGCTTGTTCCTGCATTAAAGTCAGGAATACTGGTCCTCGCGGAGCCGCGGAGAGCGCGGAGATTTTGTCCCTGCGTGCCTCGTTGCGGCGCAGCCGCGTTATTCATCGTCGTCGGCGCAGCAACAGTCCGCCCAGGCTCAGCGTAAGCGCCACCAGCGAGGTCGGCTCGGGCACGGCGATTGGAACCTGGCGCAGGGTGAACGAACTGATGCTGTCGGGCACATCCACGGAGAAGGTGAAGTAGGGAATACTGAAAGCGCCGTTGGGAAACAGGCCGCCGCTGGCGACGATGGTATCTTCCGTGGCGGTCACTGCGGAGGAGAAGAAGGTCGTGAAATCGGGCGGCGAGTTGTAATCGGGTGAGTCGAAATCAAGCCCGTCGCCTGCGGAGGAAACGACGAAGCCTGCGCCGGTGCCGAAGCCCAACTGGATGGTGTAACCGGACCAGTCGAGCCCGGTGCTGTTGCTGACGCCTTCACGGAATGCATATTCGGTGGTGCCGCCGCTGGGAATCACATCGAACACGATGTCCACCGGGCTGATGGCGCGGTAGTCCTTCTGCGTCACCCACATATCGTTGGGTGAAGTGCCCGGCACGTCGTCGTTGTTGGGCGCGACAGCCGGAACAATCGCGACGCCGGCCACGGAGTTGATGCCGGGGTAGGGCGTGTAGCCGGTGATTTCACCTGCGAAAGCCGGGACGCTCAGTGTGCACAGCGCTGCGCAGATCGCAGAACCAGCGATGAAGCGGGAGAGCACATTTGAGTTGTTGGTGGTGTAAGTCATTTCGTCCTTCCTTTGATAAAAGAAATGAAACCGTGATAGACGTTTCGGGGTATGTGATAGTCAGCCGCGTTGGGCGCGCGGAACGATGGGCAACGGACAGGCTGATCCATGCGGTGGTGACCGCGCCATCGCACAGCAACATCTCCTCCACGCCTTGCCCGTCCACATCAGGGTGTCACAGACATGCAGACGCCATAGCTGCCGCAGAAATTGATGAGATCCTTACTCCTCCTGCGGCCGAAGCCGAGACTGAATGTTGAGGATTATTAGGGGCGTAGATGGGGGGAATCAAGCGATTGGGGCGGGAATTTCAAGTGCGGGGCGATATGGGGCTGGGAGGGTGGTTCGATTTGGACAGGATGACAGGATGGTCAGGATCGACAGGATGAGGAGAGTTCGATTGCACTTTTTAATGCTGCTGTGTCCTTTGAGTCAGAACAGGCAAAACCTGGAATCAGCAAAAGCAACAACAGAATGATCAGCCGGAAGCGCGCGTTCCTGGTAATCAAAATCAGATAGGAATGTTTCACTGTGTTTCCCCTGCGACGGATGTGGAATTGTAACGCGCGGGATGGGCGCCCGGCGAGGCGTAGCTCGCCGGCTATTGGGGGGACATTGTTCTACTCGTGTTTGTATTCCTCTGTGTTCTCTGCGTCTCTGCGGTTCAAATCCGAGGGCAGGGAGGAGCGCACAAAGAAAGACAGCCCCGCGTGTGTTTGCGCGGGGCTACATGATGAAAAGTCGCTGTAAGGAGTACTTCCGGGGGCGGGGTCAGTACTTGCGGACGTTGACGCTGCGGCCGACGCGGCGTTTGCGGTTGAGGGTCTTGCGGCCGTTGGTGGTGCGCATGCGGGCACGGAAGCCGAACTTGCGGGCTCGTTTGACCAGGCTGCGTCGCTTGGGGTAATGCGTGGGCATGACTGTGGCGTCCTGTCCTTATTCAATCAGCAGTGAGCGGTGGCTCACGTTGCCCCGGCCGTCGGTCGCCTTCAGGCTCAACACGTGCGGGCCGGGCGAAAGATCGGCAATGGTAACGGTGAAGGCCTCGCTTGTCGAATCGAAGATCAGATCGTCGGGCAGGATGGGCACGTACTCCTCAGCCCCGTCGAGGCTGTAAGCCAGGGCGGTAATCTTGCTCAGGCGGTCGGAAACGTCGCCCTTGACGGTCAGAACCTTGCCCTGGCGGTCGGGTTTGCCGGCAATTTCGGGGGGCGTGTTGTCGATCAGGACAGGGTCGGACAGGCGGGCGGTGGTCTGGGCCATGGGGCCGGGGTTGGCCTGGCGGTCGTCGGCGGTCAGGCGGAGGATGTAGCGCCCGTCGGGCACCAGGCGGGTGGGCCAGGTGTGGTTGGTTTCCTCGATGTCCTCAGCCAGAAGCAGGAACTTGGCGGACCCGGCCGGGCGGTACTCGAGCTTGTAGATCAGCGGGTCTTCGTTGGGATCGCTGGCCTCCCACTCGATATTCATGTCGGTGGGGGTGGGCTGCGCGGGATCCTTGGCCTCGGGATAGCTGGCCTTGAGGCTGGCGATGGCGGGGCGGAGGTTGGGGGTGACGTAGGTCATCTCGATGCGATCGACGACCGGGCTGACCGAGGCGTTGCCGGTGAGGGTGAGACGGTACTGGAGGAAGCGGGCGGGGGGCGAGTCGATCTTGATCTCGCGCGGCTGAAGCTCGGGCAGATCGGGATCGGGCATGAACACGTGGGCTTTGGACCAGGGCGACCAGGCGGCGATCTCGGGGTCGGCCGTGTTGCCGCTGCGCGTCTCGACGGTGACCGAGCAGCCGTCGGGCATGTCGCCGGCCAGGGTGAGTGAGCCGAAGAGGCTGACCTGCTTGGCGTCCATGACCTTGCTGGTGTAAATGCCTTTGGAGGCGACGTGGTCGTCGAGCTGGATGAGCTGGGCGGGGTTGGCAGCCGCGATGAGTACGGAGCCGTCGTCCTGGAGCAGGGCATTGACCAACTGCTCGTTGTCGAGGTCGATCAGGACGGTGGTCTCGTCGCGGGACGGATCAACGCGATAGACCTGGCCCTCGTTGCCGGTGAGCACGAGCAGGCGATCGCTGTCGGGCTGCTTGATGAGCTTGAGGATCATGACCGATTCGCGGAAGACTTCACGGACGAAGCCGTCGGCATCGATGCGATAAACAGCGTTGCCTTCTTTCTTCTCAGCCCGGTCGTTCTTGGCAGGGCGGGCGCGCTGGCTGGAGGATGCCGCGGGACCACCGCCGCCGGAGGAAGCGAAGCCTTCGACCTGGAGGTTGCCGGTCTTGCGGGCGTCTTCGAGGCGCTCGCGCATCATGCCGCGAAGCTGGTCGTACTGCTCGGCGGTGGGAGCGGGTTCGGTGTCAGCGTTAGTGGAGACGGCCGATGAATCGGCCTCGGCCGCGCCTGGAAGGGGCGGTTCGGGGGTGGGGGGCGGCTCGGGCATGGGCTCGGGGGTGGGGGGCTCGTTGGGGATGCTGGGGGGCTCGGCGGGTGATTCGGGTTCTTCGCTGGGGGATTCTTCAGAAGATTTAGCGCCGCTGTCGGGGCGGCCGGCCTCTTCCTTGGAAGCTTCATCAAGGCGGCCGGGACGGGCCTGCTCGGCATCGGCGGTGCCCACGTAGAGGACGCCGTCGTCGGTGGCCAGCAGAGTGGCGATCTCGGGCTCGAAAGCATCGTAAACCACGAAGGTTTCGTACTTCTTCTGCTCGTCGCTCCACTGAATGCGATAGACCAGGCCGTCGGTGTCGGTGCCGGCGTAGATCGCTTTCTTGTTGGCCGCCAGGGTGAGCAGGTTGGCCTGATCAGCGTCGAGGATCTCGGTGATCTTGCCGTTGGAGTCAGCCAGCAGGAGCTTGCCCTCGGTGCCGGTGGCGATGATCATGCCGCGGGCGGTGCGCAGCATGTCCCAGACGTAGCGCACCCCCGGAAGTTCGATGGCGGTTTCCAGTTTGCCGTCCTTGAGCACAGCAATGCGGCTGGATTCCTCCCCGCTGATGCCGACCCACAGTTTGCCGTTGCTGACCAGCAGGGCGAAGATCTGTTCGTTGTCCAGACTGGCGACTTCGACCAGCTTGTCACCGTCGAGCTTCAGCAGCTTGCCCTTGGGGCCGGCGGCGACATAGATGACATCGCCCAACTGCTCGACGTCATAGAGCACGGTGAGGTCTTCAGCAGCTTCGGCCAGGACACTGGTGCTGCTGGCGAGTTTGACGTCGCCGAGGTTGGTGACCACGGTGTGGTCGGTTTCACCCTCGGCAAAGTCAGCCTCGGTGGTGTGGGTCCAGGTGACCGGCTGAATGGCCGAGGCGGTTGCGGCCAACAGCGCCAGGCAGAGAGCGAACGAGAGTCCAAGCTTCATGGCGGATCCTTGCATGCGTATGGTCACGCGAATCTAGTCCTGTTTACTTTTGGCCCCAAAAGCGCCGTCGCGGACGCTGAACTGGAAATTGGCCTGGCCCATGATGGTCAGATCGGTGTCGATCTGCCGGCTGATCAGGCCCTGGTAGGGCATGGTGAGGTTGTTGTTGGGCGAAGCGAGGATGGCGGTGCGGCTGGAGGGCAGCAGCGGCATCTCGGTGCGGCCGACGGCCAGGCCGCCCTCGGGATTCTGAATCATCAGGTAGATCGCGTTGTTGGGCGGATCGGCGACTTCCTGCAGCAGTTGGGCCAGTTCATCGACGTTGGTGACCTTGCTGCGGAAGGGGCGGCTGGCCATTTTCATCTGCCGGTACTGCTGAGCGCCGCCGATCATCAGTTGATAGTCGCCTTCGGGCATGTCGTCGGGCAGGGTGATCTGTCCCTGGATGGTGCGCTTGGAGCCGTGGATGGGCAGGACGTCAACCGCGACTTGGATGGTCGCGCCGGGTGCGACTTCGCTGTGATCGATGCGAGCGTTGAGCAGGTTCGCCAGCTCCACACCATCGCGTATCTGCACCTGCACTTTCACCGACTCCACGTCCTGCGGCTGGAAGGGATTGTTGGTCATCAGCATCATCGGGGGCATGATCTCGAAGGCGGGTGACAAGGCGTCAGCCTGCGGCAGCACGCTTTGGAACTTGATGCTGCGACCGCCTTTGAAATTCAGTTCCGCCTGCATGTCGATGGTGCATTCGAGCGGCGTTTCCTGGCGGGCCACGACGCTGTAGAGCACGCTGATGGCAGCCAACTGGCCCGAGAGCATGCGGTAGTTGACCAGCTCGTAGTGGTACGATTCCTTGCCGCCGTCGGGGTAGGTCACGTCGATGTCGATGGGCGCGGTGGTGAAGGCTTTGACGTTGGCGCCCATGACGCCGGACGACTCATCGCGCACCAGTGAGCCGGCCATGTTCAGTGAGCCGACGCGCTTGAAGCTGGTGTCGAGGCTGGGCACGATGAAGTGGACGTAGCCGGTGGCCATGGGCAGGGCGGTGGCGCCCATGCCGAACATCGGATGCCCGAAGCCCAGCACCGTGCCGTCAGCCAGCACATCGGTGACCGTGCCCGCGGCCGAGAGATCCAGATCACCAAAAAGCAGCGGTACACTCAGCACCGAGCCCGGTTCCAGCTTGGCCGAAGCGGGGTCCACGCCCGGAGGAGGAGGACCAGCCAGTGTCTGACCTGCGACCGGACGCAGGCCCATCGGCTCAAACAACGGGGCCAGCGCCTCAGCCAGCTTGCCCGGCCCGACCGACAACGGCAGCATCAGCGGTTGCGGCGCACGATTGTCATCAGTTGAAGTGGCAGCAGCGGTGGTCTGCTTGCTCGGATCATCACGATTGTCACTGAGCAGTTGGCGCAGCGTTTCCAGCTTGCCTGTTATCGCCTCGTTGGCGTGGTCCTGTTTGGCGATCATCTCCAGCCGATCGAGCGTGGTGAGCGCTGCGTCCCACGAAGCGGGCAACTCTGCGGCAGCCTGGGCGGGATTGGCATCCTTGCGGGTGGCGATGTCGCGCATCAATTCAATGGGTTGCACGCCGACGATGCAGTCCTTGGTTAATCCATAACCGAAAGCGAAAGCGCCGATGAGGCGGCCGCCTTGGCCGAGCGTGCCTTCTTCGCCTTCATCCCAGAGATAGATGGGCGAGCCGCTCATGCCCTGGACCGGGCCGGATTTCTGCATGCGCTCGTCGGGGCAGCGGATCCAGATGGTGCCGCGCTTGGGCGAGGAGTCGCTGATGATGCTGATAACCTCGACGGCGAACGGCTCGATGGTCGTGCCGTGGAAGACGGTCAGGCCGTAACCTTTCATGCCGATGCGCACCTGGTCGAAAGGCATGATGGGCTGGTCCTGGGCGGCGGCATTTCCGGGGGCGGGGCCGGCCAGGGCGATCAGCAGCAGAATCAAACGCAGGAAAGGCATCCGGGAGGCGAGCGTCATGAAGGAAGCGTATCTGGCCGCGGGATCATTGACAAGCAATGGCCTGCGACTCATACTTGATGCCGACGCTGCCGTCACGGCGCTCTGGCCCAGGGATGGGTCTGATCACCGTCGCGGCACCGGGATTTGGGGCGCTGTCTGGCATTTCCGCTGATCAGCGCCCGGGCTGCGAACCATGATCGAACAAGCTCAAGCGGTACTGGACTATCAATTCCACAACCAGGCTCTGCTCAGCGAGGCGCTGACCCACGCTTCCAGTGCCGGCGATCGTCGCGAAAGCAACGAGCGCATGGAGTTTCTGGGCGACGCCATCCTGGGCTTCGTGGTCTGCGAATATCTCTGCTCGCAGTTCCCGGAGCTTCTGGAAGGCGACCTGACCAAGATCAAGAGTGCCGTGGTCAGCCGCAACGTCTGCGCCCGGGTCAGCCGCTCGATGAACCTGTCCGGCCTGCTGAACCTGGGCAAGGGCATGGCCGGTCGGCCGGGGTTGCCCCAGAGCGTCTCGGCGGCCGTGCTGGAGGCGGTGATCGCAGCCATCTACCTCGACGGGGGCATGGATGAGGCCCGCCGCTTCATCCTGCGCCACATGGGCCCCTACATCGAGGAGGCCGCCAACAGCTCGCACCACCAGAACTTCAAGAGCGTGCTTCAGCAATATGCGCAGAAAAACCTCACCGGCAGCCCCATGTATGTGCTGCTGGACGAAAAAGGCCCCGACCACGCCAAATGCTTCGAGATCTGCGTGGAAATCGACGGCCGACGCTACGAGTCAGCCTGGGCCAACTCCAAGAAGGAGGCCGAGCAGAAAGCTGCACTGAAGGCGCTGAACAGTCTGGGCCTGCTCGATGACGGCGACCTGGGCAAGGCGTTCGTGCAGGAGGACGACTGATCGGACTTATCGGCGCGGTTTGGCCGCGACCAGCGGTGAGTCCAGCTCGAATTTTCGGTCGATCCGTTTAGCGGGCGAGCTTGCTCGCCCGACGCCGAGCAAGCTCGGCGGCTAAACATGTAACGGTGGACCGACCATTGAGCGAGGACGCACTGCTACCGGACGCTCAGTTCGAGCTCCGCTTCCTTCCAGTTCTGGACATCCAGACCCACAGGCCGACCCTTGCGCAGCCAGATTTCATAGGCGCGCTGGGCGATCTGCTCGTGGGTGGGTTCCTGCAAAGCTGGAGGCGTCGGCGCGGCGGCCTTGACCGGCGCGGTTTTGGCCGCGGCGGGCTTGCTCTTGCTCTTGGGCTTGCTCTTGCTCGCCGATTTGGGGCGAGAAGCTGAAATCGGGGAAACGGTACGTGCTCGGCTGGCGGTCATGGAGAAGCATCCTTTCTCATTGGCCAAGCGGGGATTCCATTCACTCATTCATACGCGATCGCTTGGTTCCGGGGACCAACATCGCCGGTGGTCGCCTCCGTACGCCACAACAGCATTCGAAAGGATCGAACGCGGTAACGGAAGCCTGTCCACATGTGATGCCGACCGTGGCCGGATTATGCTTATCTTATCAATCTCGGAAGCGTGTTGTTCAAGTGGATTGTGAAAATATCACAAGAAATCACGTTCGCGGCGTCGGCGGGCGGGTAGAGGTTCAGATTGAAATGGAAGGTGGCGCTGAAGCGAGCCGGCCCGGGTCGGGTCGATACCGGGCTGGCACAGCCCGGCTCGCGGCCTGATGGACGGCTTGGCCTGCAACCGGTTGAGTCTCGCTGCTGACATGGCTGTGGCGCGGCGCCGAACGTCGGCGTTGCGCCACACATCCGCCTGAACGGCCGCGAATGCCCATAAACCAGGCAATCACAAGCTCACCCTGAGAATTGGCATCCGCTGCTCGCCTGACCTATATTCCATGACTGCGATTCCTGCGTTCTCTGCACGTATTCCCTATGCCCAACGTTCTGACCATCGGCGTGTTCGACGGCGTGCACCTGGGGCACCAGTCCCTGCTGCGGCATGCCCGAGTGCTGGCCTCCAAGAACCGGGCCCAGGTGCTGGCCATCGCCTTCGATCCCCACCCCGACAGCGTGTTGCAACCGCAACGCCAGCCGCCGCGGCTGATCAACCGTTATCAGAAGGAGCGTTACCTGCTGGCGGCCGGGGCCGACCAGGTGCTGATCCTGGAGCCGACCGAGCGTCTGCTGGACCAGGATCCGCGGGTGTTTGTCGAGTCGTTTCTGATGCAGTACGAGCCGCTGGCTGTGGTCGAGGGCCAGGATTTTCGTTTCGGTCACCAGCGGGCCGGCGATATGGCCCTGCTCGAGCAGCTCGGCGAGCAGTTCGGCTTCCAGACCATCACCGTGCGCAAGCAGCAGGTGGTGCTCAGCGATGTGACGCAGATGCCCGTCAGCAGCACGCTGACCCGCTGGCTGATCGCCCAGGGTAGGGTAGCCGACGCCGAGCGCTGCATGGGAAGGCCGTTCAGCCTGACCTCCACCGTGGTGCCCGGCGACCGACGCGGCCGACAACTGGGATTCCCCACCATCAACCTGGACCTCGAGCCCCTGGCGGTCTACATCCGCCCGGCCCCCGGCGTTTATGCCGGCAGCGCCACCCTGGCTGACGACACCACCCACGCCGCCTGCATCAGCGTCGGCAACAAACCCACTTTCACCGATCGCCAGTTCACCATCGAGGCCTATCTGTTGGACTTCGACGGCGATCTCTACGGACAGAACGTGACGCTTACCTTCCGCCGCTGGCTGCGCGATCAGTTGCCGTTCCCCTCCGTGGAACTGCTGATCGAGCAGATGCACCGCGACGTCGATGCCACTCGGGAACGCATGGCCCTTGACTGATTACGCTTCCAATCTCGATCTGCCCAAAGCGGCTGCGTGGCTGCTGAAAGGTGAAAGTTTCACCCTGCTGACCCACGCCAAGCCTGACGGCGACGCCTGGGGATCCGTGGTGGCGATGGCTGCGGCGCTGCGCAGCCTTGGCAAGCAGGTGACGGCTGCCTTCGCGCCGCCCGTGCCCGCGGCTTTGGCGGAACTGCCCGGCCACGAAGGAACGATCACCCTGGACGAACGGACTGACCTTCCGGGGGCGGGGGTGGATCGGGTGGTGCTGCTGGACACCGGGGCCTGGTCGCAGTGCGAGCCGTTTGCCGGTTATCTCAAGGCCAATCTGCAACGCACGCTCATCATCGACCATCATCGCAGCGGCGACATCGAAGCCAAACACCGTTACGTCGAACCCGAAGCGGCCGCAACCTGCGAAATCCTGGACGAATTGCTCAAGCAATTCAAAATTCGAAATTCGAGATTCGAAATTCGAAACTCGCTATTCGTAGGAATAGCGACCGACACCGGCTTCTTCCGCTTCTCCAACACCTCGCCCCGCACGCTGCGCCTGGCAGCCGACCTGATCGAGCAGGGCGTGGACAGCGCCGCGATGTACGAGCAACTCGAACTGTGCGAGCGGCGGGAGAAGCTGGAGCTGACGCGGCGGGCATTGGACAGCCTGCACTGGGTGGCCGGCGGCTGCGCAGCGGTGATGACCCTTCGTCTGAGCGACTTCGAGCAAAGCGGCGCTCTGGAGGAAGAGAGCGAGCGGCTGGTCAACATTCCCCTGCAAGTGGCGGCTACGCGCGTCAGCGCCTTGCTCTGCGAAAAGCGCAATGAACAGGGTGTGATCTGTCGCCTGTCGCTGCGCAGCAAGTCAACGGGCCGCACGGTGGATGTGGCGCAACTGGCCGGCCAGTTCGGCGGCGGCGGCCACATGCGTGCCTCCGGCGCTCGGATCGACGCTGCGATCGACGCGGCACTACCGCAGGTGATCGCGGCGCTGGATCGTGCGCTGTAAATCAACAGGTATCGTGTTACAGCGCCGTTGCGGCGCCACACGTCAGAGGCTTGTGGAGCGCTGCTCAGCAGCCATCCGATGCCGCGGCGGCGGTTTTTTGACAAGCACAAAACCAATGGGGTCTGATAACCTTTTCCACCTGCTCAAACGCCCTCATAATTGTGGAAAACCTGGCTATTGCGGACGGTAAGTTGTCCACAACTGTCAGCCGCGCTGAGGCAAAAAAAATCTTGCCAGGGTTAACGTGCCGTCAATGCCTGCTTTACACCGTTAGCGCCGTTTTAACCCCCCAGATTTTGTAAAGTCCCACCTTGCATCCCCAAGATATAGGGGTAGGATGACGACCTGTCCCCTGACGCTGCGGGCGGCCGCCGCTGGATGAATGGCCCGGCCTTGCGACACGTCAGGTGACCCCGCGGAGGCGGGTGACTGTTGCCCCATGTTGGATCAGGGGCAGGAAAGAATTGGCTCGGCCAGTCAGGCTGAGCTTGGTGGATCGGAGTTGAACGGCTTTGAGACGCCGCGCTGTTCTTAAGTGCGTGGCGGTGGGTTCGTTCATCTCGTGTGGTTGTCGGTGCCGCGGTCCAGGGACGCCCGTGGCTGTGGTAACTGTTGCCTTGGACACGTAGTGTGTCGGGGCTTTTTCCGTCCGGAGGCTTGTCGTGTCCGTCCTTTGCGACACCCAGATCCGCGAACTGGTCTCGATCGAGCCGTTCCAGGACAACATCAAACGCTCCGGCTGCATCTCCTACGGCGTCTCCAGCTACGGCTACGACGTGCGCGTGGGAACGCTGTTCAAAATCTTCACCCCCACCAGCCGCACCGGGCAACTGGCCGTGGTCGATCCCAAAAAGTTCGACGACTCCTGCTTCGTAACCGTTGAAGCTGACGCTTCAGGCGGCGTGGTCATTCCGCCCAACAGTTTCGCGTTGTGCGAAACGGTCGAGACGTTTGACATCCCGCGTGACGTGCTGTGCATCTGCGTGGGCAAGAGCACGTACGCCCGCTGCGGCATCATCGTGAATGTCACCCCGCTGGAGCCGGAGTGGCGGGGCAAGGTGACGCTGGAGATCAGCAACACCACGCCGCTGCCTGCCAGAATTTACGCCAACGAGGGCATCGCTCAGATGATCTTCCTGAAAGCCGATCGCATTTGTGCCGTGTCGTACGCCGACAAACAAGGCAAGTACCAGGACCAGGCGGGCCTGGTGTTACCGAAAGTTGACTGAATGCCCGGGGCGAGGCGTGCTTCAGCACGCCGGGTCTGTGTTTGTGTGATTGGAATGGATGAAACCGCAGATGAACGCGGATAAACGCAGATTGAAATACAGATGACCCCGGAACAACTCAATTTGGTTCTGATGTTGATTGCAGTTTTATTAGCTGTGCCGGGTGCTGTTGTGGCATCAGCGAATATCGCTCGCTTATTTAAAAAAAACCTCATGCAATTAGCGTACGGAGCGTACGTCAAAACGCGTCGAGAAATCGAAGTGAGGTGCGAAACGAATATACGAAAGGGTCAGACCCCAATTTGCTGAGTAAACATCCGCGTTCATCCGCGTTCATCTGCGGTTGCCTTTAGAGGGGCTTTCACCATGACTCAAGTACCAAACCAAAACCCGTTTGCGTACAACGCTGTTCCCGCGGCGCCCAGTGAGTCGTCCAACACCCTCGGTCTGGTGGGGTTCATCGTGTCGCTGGCCAGCATCATCACATGCGGCATCGCGGCGCCCATCGGGTTGATCCTGAGCATCGTCGGGCTGTTTAAGAATCCCAAAGGGTTCGCCATTGCCGGCACGATCATCGGGGCGCTGCTTTCGCTGTTCGGGCTGTTGATCGGTATCGGGCTGGTGGCGGCGTTCCTGGGGCTCAAGTCGGCCGGCGGCGTGATCCAGCAGGGTATGGCCCTGGGCCTGGGCGAGCAGGAGATTCAGAAGTTTTACGCTCAGAACCATCGCCTGCCGGACCAGCAGGAGTTCGATCAACTGCTGATGGCCAGTGCGGGGCAGATGCCGGGGCTGTTCGGTGGTGCGGGCAACTTTCAGGTGACCTATCGTTATGAGATCGTCGATCCCACGACGGTGCGTCTGACCTTCCCGGGCTTCGATCAGCAGATGGACACGACTGACGACATTAAAGAGTTGGTCGATGCTGCGGCTCATTCGGTGCAGCCGCCGCCGGCGCAAATGCCACCGATGCAGACGCCGCCCGCCGCGCCGGCGCCCGCAGGTCAGCCCTGATCGGGTCGTGACAGGAATTAGATGCGGTCGGCACGGATGTCGGCCGCGGTTTGGATAAACGTGCTTCATCAGGGGCTCTGTTTTATGAAAGTCAGACGGAAGTTCACCACCGCCGACAAAGACGTGTTCGAGAGCGTGACCTGGACCCGACGGTCCAGTCGCATCACGAACCTCGATGGTTCATCGGTCTTTGAAATGAATGATGCCGAGGTGCCGGCATCGTGGTCGCAACTGGCGACCGACATCATGGTGAGTAAATATTTCCGTAAAGCCGGCGTGCCGCAAACCGATGAGCAGGGCCAGCCCCGGCTCGATGAGCACGGCCAGCCGGTGACCGGCCCCGAGCGCAGTGCCCGGCAGGTGATTCATCGTCTGGCCGGCTGCTGGCGCTGGTGGGCGGAGCGCTACGGCTACTTCGATACGCCGCAGGACGCCCAGGCGTTTTACGATGAACTTTGCTACATGATGTTGCACCAGATGTGCGCGCCCAACAGCCCGCAGTGGTTCAACACCGGCCTGCACTTCGCCTACGGCATCAACGGACCGGCCCAGGGTCACTACTACGTCGATCCGACCACCGGCGAAGTCAAGCAAAGCGAAGACGCTTACACCCATCCCCAGCCGCACGCCTGCTTCATCCAGTCCATCGAGGACGACCTGGTCAACAGCGGCGGCATCATGGACCTGTGGGTGCGCGAGGCCCGCCTGTTCAAGTACGGCTCGGGCACCGGCACCAACTTCTCCCGCCTGCGCGGTGAAAACGAAAAGCTTTCCGGCGGCGGGCGCTCCAGTGGACTGATGAGCTTCCTGAAGATCGGCGACCGCGCGGCCGGGGCCATCAAGAGCGGCGGCACCACGCGGCGGGCGGCCAAGATGGTCTGCCTTGACCTCGATCACCCCGACATCGAGCACTTCATCAACTGGAAAGTGCGCGAGGAGATCAAGGTGGCCGCCATGGTTGAAGGCATGAAGGCCATCGCCGATCGCCGCACCAGCCCCAGCGATCCGCAGACCGTGGGCGAAACCGCTCGCATGCTGGGCCTGAAGCTCGATTACGATTTCAACGGCGAAAGCTATCACACCGTCAGCGGGCAGAACTCCAACAACTCCGTGCGCGTGCCCAACAGCTTCTTTGAAGCGGTTGATGACGATGCCGACTGGGCCCTGGTCCGCCGCACCGATCATCAGACCGCCCGCAAGGTTCGCGCTCGTGATCTGTGGAACCAGATCGGTTATGCCGCGTGGCGCTGCGCTGATCCGGGCGTGCAGTTCGACAGCACCATCAACGAATGGCACACCTGCCCGGCCGGCGGGCGCATCAATGCGTCCAACCCGTGCAGCGAGTACATGTTCCTGGACAACACCGCCTGCAACCTCGCGTCACTGAACCTGTTGAAGTTCTACGACCCCCGGAAGAATCATTTCGACGTCGATGCTTTCGAGCACGGCGTGCGGCTGTGGACGATGGTGCTGGAGATCAGCGTGCTGATGGCGCAGTTCCCTAGCAAGGAAATCGCCCGGCTGAGTTACGACTATCGCACATTGGGCCTCGGTTTTGCCAACCTGGGGGCCATGCTCATGCAGGCGGGCATTCCCTACGACAGCCGCCGGGCCCGCGCCATCTGTGGTTGCATCAGCGCCATTCTCACCGGCCGCGCGTATGCCACCAGTGCCGAGATGGCCGCCCAGCTTGGTCCGTTCCCGGGCTTCTATCGCAACCGCGAGCACATGCTGCGCGTGATGCGCAACCACCGCCGCGCCGCTTACGGCGTGCCGCGCGATCTGGATGCCTTGGACAAGGATATCGAACAGCACACGGAAGGTTTGGGCGATTACGAGGGGTTGCAGATCAAGCCGGTGCCCATCGATGAACAGGCTCTCGAACACGGCGAAGAAGAGTTCGGCAAGCTCGACAACAGTGACGAACTGGTCGCCCGCGCCCGCCACGCCTGGGACGAGGCCCTGGCCCAGGGCGAGCATCACGGCTATCGCAACGCACAGACCACGGTCATCGCCCCGACGGGCACCATTGGTCTGTTGATGGATTGTGACACGACCGGCGTGGAGCCGGACTTCGCCCTGGTGAAGTTCAAGAAGTTGGCTGGCGGAGGTTATTTCAAGATCGCCAACCAGTCGCTGCGACCGGCCCTGGAGGCGCTGGGCTACGATCCGCATCAGGTCAAGGCCATTTTGACCTACGTCATGGGCACGCTGCACACGGACGTGCCGCTGCCTGATGAGGAAGGCAACACCGATCCCAACGCCAACGGCGACGCCACCACCTTCACCGCATTCCTGATGGACAATGGGTTCAACGATGAGGATCTCAAGAAGCTGATCGACGCGCTGCCGACGGTGTTCGAGCTGTCCGGCGCGTTCAATGCCCGGACGCTGGGCGAGGCGTTGATTAATCGTCTCGGTTACGCCGATCAGGCGGAAGAGCCGGGCTTCGACCTGTTGCGGGCCCTGGGCCTGACGCGCAAGCAGATCAAGGCGTTGAATGTGATGATCTGCGGCACACAGACGGTGGAAGGCGCGCCGGAGCTCAAGGACGAGCACCTGCCCGTGTTCGATTGTGCCAACACCTGCGGCCCGCTGAGCCGGCGCTACATCGCGGTCGAAGGCCACATTCGCATGATGGCCGCCGCCCAGCCTTTCATCAGCGGCGCGATCAGCAAGACCATCAATCTGCCCAACAGCGCCACGGTCGAGGACATCACCGCCAGCTATCGCCTCAGTTGGGAACTGGGCCTCAAGGCCAACGCGCTTTACCGTGACGGCTGCAAGCTGAGTCAGCCGCTGAGCAACAAGCTCGAGGTCGATGAAGAGGTTGAAGACGAGCAGAACATCGAAGCCGCCCAGGAAGAGGTCGCCGAGACGGTGGCCCAGGTTGCCACTGATGTGGCAGCCGAGCGTATCGTCGAGCGCGTGGTGGAGCGACCGCTGCGTCGCCGCCTGCCCGACACCCGCCAGTCGATCACGCACAAGTTCAACGTGGCCGGCCACGAGGGTTACCTGACCGTCGGCCTGTACGAGAACGGCCAGCCAGGCGAGCTGTTCATCACCATGGCCAAGGAAGGCTCGACCATCGGCGGCCTGATGGACTCGCTGGGCACCGCGATCTCCGTCGCCCTGCAGTACGGCGTGCCCATCGAGTCGCTGACCCGCAAGTTCGCTCATCAGCGCTTCGAGCCGGCCGGCATGACCCACAACCGTGAAATCCCCTTCGCCAAGAGCCTGGTTGACTACATCTTCCGCTGCCTCGGCATGCAGTTCATCCCCGGCTACCGCGAAGCCAACGCCCCGCAGCGCAGCGATTCGAGCGCCTCGACAGCCAATGTCAGCAGGCCCACCGCCGCCATCGACAAGGCCAAGCTGGTCGCCGAGAAATCCAACGGCGGCAACGGCAACGGTCACGGCGAAGATGCGGACAAGAAGCCTGACAAGAAGAAAGAAGAGCCGGCCAGGATCGTGGATCGCTCGCTCATCACGCCGCGCCGCATGAAGCTGGTGACGGAAGAAGAGGGTGGCGGGCCGATCAGCAAGGGCTCGGCAGCCGGTGAATCAATCCGCCAGGCACCGGTCGGCGGCGAAACCGGCACGCTCACGCAGGCCATGCGACAGATGCAGGACGACGCCCCGGCCTGCGATGTGTGCGGCACCATCACCGTCCGCAACGGCACCTGCTACAAGTGCCTCAACTGCGGCAACTCGATGGGTTGCAGCTAAGAACCACGGCAATAGAGGAAACGTAGTAACGCAGAATGTGACAATTTGCTCAAAGCCGGAGAAGGTTGCGGGTGCGTGGCGGGTTGCAAGAGGCGACCTGAACGCACTAAAGTCACCGGCCGAATGACGGATCGATCAACGCCGACGGACCGGCCGTCGGCCGGCCACCGCCCGCTTCCTTCTCCCTCCTCCCCGCGGAGCATCCCACCACTCCGCGGGGGCTTTTTTTGGGAAATTCGAATGACAAAATTCGAAATTCGAAACAATGTCCGAATGACGAATTCGCGTTTATATGACAAATGACGAATGCTTTGCGGCACCCGTCATTCGTCATTCGAATTTCGTCATTCGAGTTTTCGCTCATTTATGAGCGACGTAGTAGTTGTTCATGAAGTCGTGCGGCAGTTTGTGCATGCGCACATCGGTGAAGCCCGCCTCCGCGAACATCTTCATGGCCAGCTCCTCGCCCCAGCAGGTGCCCAGTCCTTCGCCGCCCTGGGCCAGCGATACGGTCATGCAGTGCATGGTCGAGATCGTGTAGAGGAACGAGCCGATGGGATTCTCAATGTTTTTCTCCAGGTAGCTGGAGGCGGCGATGTCCTGGAACAACATCGTGCCGCCGCGCTTCAGGGCGCGATAGACATTGTCCAGCACGGTGGCGGGGGCCTTCTGGTCGTGGATGACGTCGAAGCCGCAGACCAGGTCGTAGCGGTCCTGGTCCTGCAGACCGGTCACGTCGAAGGCTTCGAATCGCACGTTGGTCAGTTCCAGCCGTTGGGCTTCACGTTTGGCGGCAGCAATGGCGTCATCGCACAGGTCGTAGCCGGTGAAGCGCGATTGGGGGAACAGCGAGGCCAGGCGGCACAGGGCCAGGCCCGAACCGCAGCCGACTTCCAGCACGTCGATGCCGCGCTGCAACAGCGAGCGCAGCTTCGGCTCCAGCGGCAGAATGTGGTCCTCCAGCGCCGCCACGACGGTCTGTGAACTCTCAGCCGCCATCACCTCGTGGAAGCGATGGAAGCAGTGGTAGTGAACGCCGCCGCCCTGTTTGAAACGATCGACGATGTCATCCTCGACGCGACCGAGCACGCTGAACCACTGCGCGGTGATCGCCAGGTTCTCCGGCGCCGCATCGCGTGTGAGCCAGCGGGCGTGCTCGGGAGGAAGGGCATAGGTTTTCTTATCCGGGTTGTAGTCCACGATTTTCCCGGTGACCATGGCGCCGAGCCATTCGCGCACGTAGCGTTCGTTGAGGCCGGCCACTTCGGCGATGCGCTGGCTGGTGGCCGGTGGGAGATTGCCCAGCACATCGAACAAACCCGTGCGGTGCCCGATGGAGATGGTCAGCATCAGGGCCGACTCATTGAGCCGGTTGATGAAGCGATCCACGAAAGCCTGCGATTTGGCTTCGTCCAGTTGTGTGGCCAGGGTCATGTCAGCGGTTGCGGTCATGATGAAGCTCCTTTCCGGTATTCGTTTACGGCGTTGTCCGTTAAAGTCGGCGAATCCTAGCGAGCTTCTGACCGTTTGGGTCTTGACTTGTGGTCAAGTTCTGGTTGACTATGGGTCAACCCGATCGGTGGAACATGATGGCCCGGGAGACGCACCATGAGCGATCGTAATCACGTCAATTCGCTGACCGCCAAGGACTTGTTCGCCAGCGCCGCGCCGATCGAAGGCACGCGCGACAAGCTGCTGTGGGCGGCGTCGAATTTGTTCTACGCCCACGGCTTCCACGCGGTGGGCCTCGATCGCATCCTCGCGGAGGTCGGCGTCACCAAGACCACTTTCTACAACCACTTTGAAAGCAAAGATGAGCTGATGGTCGAAGTGCTCAAGCTGCGCGACAAGTGGGAGACGCAGCAGATGATGGATTTGGCGGTGCAATTGGCCGGCGACGATCCTTGTCAGATTCTATTGGGTGTGTTCGACGCCTTGCACGTGTGGTTCAACGACGAGCGGTTCCTCGGCTGTATCTTCATCAACGCGGCGCACGAGTTTCCCAACCCCAACGACCCTGTGCATCAGACCGCGGCCGAGCACAAAGTTCGCGTGATGGGGTTGCTGGAGGAACTGGCGGTCAAGGCTTGCCTGCGCGAGCCGCGTGCCCTGGCTGAGCAGTTCACGATTCTGATCGAAGGGGCGATCACGCTGCGGCAGGTGACGCAGAATCACAACGCCGCACGCATTGCCCGCCGCAGTGCGGAACTGATCGTCAGTCGGCATCAGGCTGCTTGAGATTCCCGGCCGGTCAATGGTTGGGCTCCGGATCGATCGCGTAATCCACGCTCACCGAAGCGCTGATGGTCAACTCACCGGCCTGCACCGGCGTGTCGAACTCCGCAGCGGCCATCATCGCCCGGCCTCCCGCACGCGTCGGGCGCGGCATCGGACCGTAGTCTCCGCCTTCGCTGATGCGCAGCGGATATTGCAGCTTCACATCCATGGCTTCGGCGATCGCGGCCGCCTTGCTGCGGGCTGAGGCTACCGCCTGCTTGAGCGCTTCGTTACGGGCGGCGCTGTCGTCCTTGAGCGTGAATTGTACATCCTGGAACCGGTTGACGCCGGAGGAAAGCCCCGCATCGATCACGTCGCCGGTCTTAGCGATGTCATCGACCACCACGGTCAACGTGTAGCTGGCCCGATAGGCGGTGACCTTGGGTGTGCGACCGGCGGCCGCGCGTGCAGGTTCATAGATCGGCTGCAGCATCAGGTCCGTGGTGGTCAGCTTGTTGCGGGGAATGTTCAGCCGGGTGATGGCGTCGATGGTGTCGGACATCGTCTCGTTGACCTGTTCCTGGGCCGCGGCCGCCTCTTCGGTCTGCACCACCGCTCCGAAGCTGACGATCGCCCGGTCCGGCTCCACGGTGACCTCGCCACGCCCGCTCACCGACAACATCGGCCGCGGCGTCACCATGTCGTCAGCCAGGGCCGTGGCGGCCAGCAGCAGGGCGATGCTCGTAACCCACAAGACATTCGTGCGTGTCATGGCGAGTCCTTTCGGTTCAGAGAGATCTTTGACGTCGAGCCAACGTTATGTCATGCTAAGTCAATGGGCCTCGACCAGATTCCAGAACGACTACATAAGAAATATCGCTTCAAAGAATACAGGCACGCAAGCGGCGTCTTAGCGTCAGATTTCCCGCAACATTGGGAAGACATCCTTGGTTGTCTTGACCATTTTGTTCTGCGCAAGAGCGCAATCATTGTGGGAGGCGGTGGTCGATCACAGATACCGCAGGAACTTGACAGTTATTTGTATGCCAAGGGGTGGCGAGAAGAACAATTCGATATCAAGATTGTCGTAGACTCAGAGGAGCATCCGACTCCTACGCACAAGATCGACAACTTCAAACCAGGCCCTGTCACTCAAATCGGGTCAAGCAGCGGGGTCGGGGTCGAAGTAGAGTGGAATAACAAAACCGAGTTTTACGACCGCGACTTGAATAACTTTCGGCTTCTGCACGAATTGCGAGTCCTGTCGGTCGGTGTAATCGTCACGCGAGTCAGTGAGTTACAGACGTTGTTCAATGGTCTCGGTATTGGCCATAAGTACGGTGCGTCCACGACACACTTGGATAAGCTCATTCCCAAAGTCGAAGGCGGTGGCGGCGGCGGATGTCCATTGCTCTTGGTGGGCATTACCGAGGGATGTTATGACGCCAACTCATAGGCACTGCTTTCATCGCAGTCGTAAGCAGGATGGACATCCCGCTGCAGTAAATAAGATTCGACCTCATCGCCCCACATGACCCAACCTTTGCGAGGTTCGCGCGCGAACAATTCAAGGTAAGGGCCTGGACTACAAGATTCCACAATGCGATAGATCCCCGATGGCTTGCGAGAATGCTCGCGTTTGCGGGAGGCATAGAGGTTTACTTGCCGCCGCCCAGGCTGGAGAGTCCGCATTTTCCCTCTGGTACCGAATAGCAGAAGTTCCGTGACGTTCCGAAAATAGAAGCCCACTCCTCTGCCATCGGGACCGCCATCCTTTCGGACTTTGTACCAAACCAAGTTCGTTTTGTACTGAAAACCCCAAGCATCCATGACTTGAAGGCCCCAGGGTAACAATGCGTTCGGCACCCAGAGATACAAATGCGCCATATCCTTCGCGTGAGCAGATACGGGCATGGCACAGATTTCCTCCAGGCTCATCGTTCCATATCGACGTAGTCGCTCGTGCTCGGGAGCCACTTTCCCTGTCCTGTTTGTGAATCGCCAAGGAGGATCAGCAAGAATTGTGGCGAATTGACGATCGATGCCAGGAAGGTTTTGAATCATGCGCATTATCTTACGCAAGATCGCACAATTTTGCACAGAATAATACAGAAATTATGTCACTTATCCCCCAGACACACACCGAGTTTGCGGGCGGTTTTGACCCAGGGGTGATCGGGGGGGACGAGTTTCAATTTGCCGGCCGTGTCCTTCAACGGGACGGGCACAGCCAGGCCGTTCTGTATGGCGACCATGACGCCGAAGGTTTTTTCGTGGGCCAGGCGGGCGGCGGTGGCGCCGAGGGCGGTGGCGAGGATGCGATCGTTGCCGGAGGGCGTGCCGCCGCGCTGCAGGTGGCCGAGGATGGACAATCGTGATTCGAGCCCGGTGAGCGATTCGAGCTGTTCGGTGAGGCGAAGGGTATTGCCTTCGTGCGCAGCATCGAGCTCGACCAGGGCGGCCCGGGCAGCTTCCTTGTCTTTCTTGCTCTTGGCGTTGTCTTTCTGCTCGTGGGCCTTGGCGAAGGCTTTGGCCTGATCAGTCGACAGGGCGCCCTCCGCCACCGCGACGATGGAAAAGTGCTTGCCCTGCCGCGTGCGCTTGCGGATCTCTTCGACGATCGCCTCCACGCGATAGGGAATCTCGGGCGTCAGGATCACATCCGCGCCGCCGGCGATGCCCGCGCCCAGGGCGAGCCAGCCTGCCCGATGGCCCATGATCTCAACCACGATGATGCGGTTGTGACTGGTGGCGGTCGAGTGCAGGCGATCGATGGCGTCGGTGGCGATCTGCAGCGCGGTGTCGAAGCCGAAGGTCACGTCGGTGCCCGCCACGTCGTTGTCGATGGTTTTGGGCAGGGTGATGACATTGAGGCCGGCATCCATGAGGCGCTTGGCGTTTTTCTGCGTGCCGTTGCCGCCGAGGCAGATGAGGCATTCGAGGGCATGCTTGTGATAGACCTCGGTCATGGCGGCGGTCATGTCAAGAACCTGGTCGCCGACGGGCATGCGATGGGGCTTGTCGCGGCTGGTGCCGAGGATGGTGCCGCCGAGGGTGAGGATATTGGAGAGCCGTTCGCGGTCGAGTTCGAGGGTGCGGTCCTGCATGAGGCCGCGGAACCCGTCGCGGAAGCCGATGAGTCGGAAGTTGAAGGATTCGAGTCCCGCCTTGCCGACGCCGCGGATGGCGGCGTTCAGCCCGGGGCAATCGCCCCCGGAAGTGAGGATGCCAATAGAGTGTGGCATGGGGGATTACTCCGCGGAGGGTGTGTCAGGGTGGGCATGGCACTTCCGGGGGCCGGAAGTGAGGATACCGATGGAGTGAGGCATGGTGAAAGTCCATTTTCACGCACGGATCGGGCTGGACGTAAAACGGGCCGCGCTGTGGTCAGCGCAAGCCCGTGAGGGTACGTAGGTAGTTTAGTCGGATTCCCTGGAAGCGGCTCGGCCCAACTGGGAACGTGTTATCTCAACAATTGCGGCGGCAGCGTTGAGCCAGCAGGCTGAGCGAGACGGTCAGCAGCAATCCCGCGCCCGGCTCCGGTGCCTCGTACACCGGGGTGCCGGAGTCGAACAGGATGGAGAAAAAGTATGAGACGAACTCATCGTCGGGACCGAGGTCGCCGGGGCCGCTGACCTGGTTGGCGTTGATATTGCCATAGATGTGGTAGGTGCCGACGATAAGTGAGCCGGAGGCACTGAAGAGGTTTGGCTGGACATTGTTGACGATCTGGAGCGGTCCGCCCGCCGGGGAGATCCGAGCGAGAACGATCTGGTCGGGGCTTTCGTAATCGTTGCTGAGCGTGCCGCTGAAGTCATAGTTGACACTGCTGCCGGTGACTTCGAAGTAGATGTCAAAGGAGCTGGTGGCGTTGGCAAGACTCTGGGCGAGGTCACCGTTGGAGAAAGTGTGGGCCGAAGCGTTGCCGCCGCCGGAAAGGCTCCAACCAGCGAAGCTGGTGTAGGCGTTGGCGCTGCCGGAACCCTTGGAGGTGCCGCGGTAGTTGGGTACGGCGTCATGGGCGTCCTGAAAGTCGGTGTCCAGGGACTTGGTGGCCAAGGTGACGGCCCCGGGGCTGTTGCTGATGTCGCTTTCGGGGCCAAGAATGTAGGGCGTGGACCCACCGCCGGCCTGGACGTTGACGGTGGCCGTGGCATTGGATGATCCAATGATCACGTCCGCCCGGGCCTGGTTGAATGCCAATAGGCAGGCCAGGAATGCCAATGCCGACAGTGTGGTTCTTTTCATCGCTCTTCCTCCGAGATGAAATGTGAAGGCCAGCGTACGAAACTGGAACAAATCCAGCAAGGATTTTTTGAATAATTCTCATATTTTTGGGGGTTGGGGGCTGTTTTTTGCCACAGGAGGCGGATAATACCGCGGACACCGCACGACCTGCGGCTGGAGGCCGGCAGCATGAGCCGGCACCGGCCGGAGGCGGCCTGGATGAAGGATCATCGGGCGGGGCGATTAGCTACCGGCCTGTTTTTGCCGATGAATGAGGCGATGAAGGTAGCTGGATCCAGGGTGGTGGCGTTATCGCTATCAGCGGATGTGCTGTCGCTGCGACGCCGCAATGGCTCTGGTAAGCTGGATGAGATGTCAGGGATGATTGAGAGTTGGCGCCTGCTGATGGAGCGGGGCGGGCCGATCATGTGGCCGCTGCTGGCGTTGAGCGTCCTGTCGGTGGGGCTCAGCTTTGAACGGATGGTCTTTTTCTGGCGCACGAACCGGCCGGGCCGGCTGGCGATCGTGGCCCGCCTGAGCAAGCTGCTGCGGGCGGGTCAGCGCGATGCGGCCCGACAGTTGGCAGCCACCGATCCCACGGTGCACGGCGAAGTCGTGATGCGCCTGCTGGATGAGCCGGCCGACAAACCTGTTTCTGAAGCGGTCATGGTCGAAGCGGTCGAATCCCAGCGCCGCCGACTGGAGCGCTATCTGCCCACGCTTTCCACGATCATCACCGCGGCCCCGATGCTCGGCATCCTCGGCACGGTGCTGGGCATCATCACCAGCTTCCAGGCGCTATCAAGCGAAGCGACCACAGCCGATCCGCGACTGGTGGGCGAAGGCATCGCCCAGGCGTTGCTGACCACGGCCGCGGGTTTGGTGGTGGCGCTGATCACACTGTTTCCTTACAACCTGCTGCGGGCACAGAGCCACCGGACGTTATCGCGCCTGGAGATTCTCGCTGCCGCAGCCGGCACGCCGCGCGTTGCGGCGAATGATTCTGCAGTGACTCGCGAACTAGCAACACAGAAGACGGCCGGTGAACCGGCCTCCGCCGCGGACCGCGGAAAAGACCACTCCGGGGTTAACGTTCGTGAAGGATAGGTCGCTATGCTCAATCCACAGTTGGCTCGTATTCGTTCCTTCGAAGTGGTGCCATCACTGCCGGCCAAGCTTCAGCCGCTGCTGAAGATCGCCTACAACCTCTGGTGGTCCTGGCACCCCGAGGCCATCGAGTTGTTCCTGCGCCTGGATCGCAAGTTGTGGCAGGAGTCGATGCACAATCCGGTGCGCATGCTCGGCTCCATGGACCAGACGGTGCTGGAGCAGGCAGCGGCCGATGAGGGCTTCCTCAACTCGCTGGACCGCGTGCTGGCCAACCTCGATCGCCACATGACGCGCAAGCCCTGGCTGGCCAGTGCCGGACACGATGTGGGCGACGCGGTGATCGCCTATTTCTGTGCGGAGTTCGGCCTGACCGAATGTCTGCAGACTTACTCCGGCGGCCTCGGCTGCCTGGCGGGCGACCATCTCAAGAGCGCTGCCGAACTGGGCCTGCCCCTGGTGGGCGTCGGCCTGCTCTACCGCCACGGCTATTTCCAGCAGTATTTGAACGCCGACGGCTGGCAGCAGGAGTACTACCCCGACCTGGACTTTGCCAATCTGCCCACGCAGCCGGTGTTGGATCAGAACGGTAAACAGATCACCGTGGAGGTCGAGCTGCCCGGGCGCTCGGTCACCGTCGCGGTATGGCGGACCAACGTCGGCCGCATCAGTCTCTTCCTGCTGGACACCAATCTCAATGTCAACGACGAAGCCGACCGCTTGATCACCGGCCAGCTCTACGGCGGCGACATGGAGATGCGCATCAAGCAGGAGTTGATCCTGGGCATCGGCGGTGTGCGGGCCCTGGAAGCACTGGGCATGCACCCGACCGTCTGCCACATGAATGAAGGCCACAGCGCCTTCCTGGCCCTGGAGCGCATCCGCAATCTCATCGCCAAGTACAACCTCACCTTTGATGAAGCGCGGCAACAGGCCGCGGCCTCGCACGTGTTCACCACGCACACGCCGGTGCCGGCCGGCATCGACCGCTTCCACTCCGACATGATCCAGCGCTACTTCCGCGATTATGTCGGTTCGCTGAAGCTGGATATGGAAGGTCTGCTGGCGCTCGGCCGCGAGAACGTGTACGACCGCAACGAGTATTTCTCCATGGCGGTGCTGGCCATCCGCACCAGTTGCTGGGCCAACGGCGTCAGCAAGCTGCACGGCAAGATCAGTCGCCAGATGTGGAACGGCATCTGGCCGCGCCTGCCCGATGAGGAGGTGCCCATCACCCACGTGACCAACGGCATCCACGCCCGCTCCTGGCTGAGCGCCGACCTGATGTACATGCTCGATCGCTACCTGGGCGCTCGCTGGCAGATGAACCCCGTGGACCACGATGTGTGGCAGGCGATCAACGAGGTGCCCGATGAGGAACTGTGGCGCGTGCATGAGCGCCGCCGCCAGCGCCTGATCGTCTGGGCCCGCCAGCGCCTGCGCAAGCAGATGCAGGCCCGCGGCGCCAGTGCCGAGTTGATCCGTCAGACGCTTGATGCGCTCGATCCGGGTGCCTTGACCATCGGTTTCGCACGGCGTTTTGCCACCTACAAGCGCGGCAACCTGCTGCTGCGCGATCCGCGCCGCCTGCAGCGATTGCTCAACGATCCGCAGCGGCCCGTGCAGTTCATCATTGCCGGCAAGTCACACCCGGCCGACGGCGGCGGTAAGGATCTGATCCGCCAGATCGTGCAGTTCGCCCGTGAATCCGAAGCCGGCCACCGCATCGTGTTCCTGGAAAACTACGACATCCAGGTGGCTCGCTACCTGGTCCAGGGTTGCGATGTGTGGCTGAACAACCCCCGCCGCGGCATGGAAGCCTCCGGCACCAGCGGCATGAAGGCGGCTGTCAACGGCTGTCTGAACTGCTCGGTGATGGATGGCTGGTGGGATGAGGCGTTCGACCCCGACGTCGGCTGGTCCATCGGCCGCGGTGAGGAGTATGCCAACCCCGACACCGCTGATCAGTTGGAAAGCCAGGCGCTGTACGACCTGTTTGAGAACGAGATCGTGCCCACGTTCTACGAACGCGATCGCCTGGGCATCCCGCGGCAGTGGGTGAGCCGCATGAAGAAGTGTATCGCCCGCCTCGCTCCGGTGTTCAACACCAACCGCATGGTGCAGGAGTATGCTGAGAAGCTTTACCTGCCTGCCATCAAGCGCAGCCAGTTGCTGGCCGCGGACAACCTCAAGGGATCCGTCGAGCTGGCCCACCAGAAGTACAAGCTGCGCGACGCCTGGGGCAAGATCAAGGTCGAGAGCGTGGAAAGCGCCACCGAGAAGTCGCTCAACGTTCGCCAGCCGCTGGCTGTCAGCGCGGTGATCTCGCTGGACGGACTGGCTCCACAGGACGTGCGCGTACAGGTCTACAGCGGTCGCCTGGACAACGACGGCCGACTGGTCGATTGCTCAGCCAACGATCTGAACCACGCGGAAGACCTGGGCAATGGCCGCCATCGCTACAGCGGTCAGGTGCTGCCGACCACCAGCGGCCGCCACGGTTTTGCCGTGCGTATCGTGCCGGGCGGCGAGTTGTTTGACGGCATGCCCGAGCCGGGCATGATCCTGTGGGAAGGCGCCGCGCCGCCCGTCAAGAAGCCGCGCCAGAGTGCGGAAAAAGCCGCCGTCGGTTGAGCTGGTTAGCGGCGATACGAAGCGATCGTTGTGTTTAGCGGGCGAGCCTTGCTCGCCCTGCGCGGAGCAAGCTCCGCGGCTAAACTGTAGAACTATCATGGCTGACTGGCTCTCTCTTCACGATTCGATCCCGGCCGGGTTCCGCCGCGAGATGTGCTTCACGCTGGATTACTCGCTGGCCCGCATCGCACATTGTGTGGCGCAGCTTTCCGATGAGGATCTCTGGTGGCGGCCGCTTCCGCAGATGAATGCGGTGGGCAACCTGCTGCTGCACGTGGCGGGTAATCTGCGGCAGTGGATCATCTGCCGCGTCGGCGGTGAGCCGGACACGCGCAACCGTCCGGCCGAGTTCGCTCAGCGCGATCCGATCTCCGGCCGCAAGCTCATCGACGACCTGACCCGCACCGTCGAACAGGCCAAAACGGTCATCAGCAACGCAAGCGATGACGATCTGCTGCGTTCGCAATTCGTGCAGATCGCACAGGTCACGGGCATGGGCGCCATCGTCCACTCCGTGGCCCACCTGGAAGGCCACGCCCAGGAGATCATCTACGCCACGCGCCTGCGCCTGGGCGATCGCTATCGCTTCCAGGCCAACTACTGACAGTCCGCACCGACGGCGGCTAAACTATTCGTCGTTATGCGCGAGTCCGAACTGCTACAGCACATTTACGATGCCAATGGCGAGCTTTGCGCCGATGTGGTGATCCCCCCGGGCGACGACATGGGTGCGGTACGCCTGGGTGGCGCGATGTTGCTGGTGACCGTGGACCAGGTGGCTGACGGCGTGCACTTCGATCTGGCGCGGCATTCCCTGACCGGCATCGGCCGCAAGGCGATCACCCGCAACCTCTCCGACGTCGCAGCCATGGCGGCTAAACCGTTGGCGGCGGTGGCGGCTGCCTCGTTACCCCGCGATTTCG
This sequence comes from uncultured Phycisphaeraceae bacterium, assembly GCA_964471555.1. Classification (GTDB taxonomy): domain Bacteria; phylum Planctomycetota; class Phycisphaerae; order Phycisphaerales; family Phycisphaeraceae; genus JADLFV01. The sequence continues at coordinate 1,459 of CAYYGM010000035.1, read as the reverse complement.
GGCAGGACAGGGCTGAGCAACTGTTCGACATCATGCGCCAGACGGCGGCGGCCTACGGTTGCCCGCTGATCGGGGGCGACATTTCCATCTGGTCGGGCAAGCTGCTGCTGAGCGTGACGGTGTTCGCGGAGCCGGCGGGTGAGCGGCCGGTGTTGCGCAGCGGGGCCAAGGTCGGCGACGGCATTTATGTCAGTGGGCAACTGGGCGGCAGTCTGCCCAGCGGACATCACATCAGTTTTGAACCTCGCCTCGACATCGCACGCACGCTGGGTGCCACGCCGGCCCTGCGGCCCAACTGCATGATCGATCTGTCCGACGGCCTCGGCTGCGATCTGCCCCGCATCTGTCAGGCGAGCAAGGTGGCGGCGATCATCGAAGCGGAGAAGCTGCCCATCCGCACCAACTGCGACTGGAAAAACGCGGTGGGCGACGGCGAGGATTACGAGTTGCTGTTTACCAGCGACAAGCTCACCCCCGGAAGTATCGACGGCATCACCATCACGCGCATCGGTCAGATCGTGCAACACGATCAAGGCCCTTTGGCGACGATCCGTTTCGAGGACGGCCGCGTGCTCGATCTGTCGGAACATGGCTGGGAGCATCATTCGTGAGCGGGCTGCTGAGTGAATCCGTCGAGCAGACCGTGGCGATTGGCCGCGCCATCGGTGAACTGGCCCGGCCGGGCGAAGTCATCGCGCTGATCGGTGAACTGGGCGCGGGCAAGACGCAGTTCGTGCGCGGGCTGGCGGAAGCGTTGAACATCGACGCCCGGAAGGTGAGCAGCCCGACGTTCGTGCTGGTGCATGAGTACGAAGGCGGCCGCGCCCCGCTGGTGCACATCGATGCCTATCGCATGCGATCGCCGGGCGAACTGGAGGAGCTGGGTTTCGAGGAATTGTGCCAGGGCGCGGTCACCGCGGTGGAGTGGGCGGATCGGGTGATGCCTGCCATCGGTGAAGACCGGCTGGAAGTTCACCTGGACCATGCCGGGGACCAGCAGCGGCGGTTGACCTTCAAGCTGTTGGGCTCCTGGCGGGATCGGGAAGGCCAGTTGGCAGCCACGAAATGCCCGATCTGCGACCGGGATGCCTGGCCGCTGCTGGAGTCGTACCCGTTCTGCTGCAAACGCTGCCGGCAGGTCGATCTGGGCCGGTGGCTGGGCGAGTCCTACCGCGTCAGCCGCCCGATCGAGCAGAGCGATCTGGAGGAAGGCGACTGAAAAGTCGATGAACAGGACTGGCCCCGGATCGTATTGAATGCAATAATGCCCCCGGCCCCCTGGAAGTGCCCCCGGATGTAACCCTCCGGTAGTTTCCCCCCGCAAAACAACCTTTTGCACGGAAGCGCGACCTTGATGACGACCATCCTGACCGTCCTGCTGCTGACTGTTTTCATCGAAGGGCTGACCTGCTGCCTGCGCTTCGGGTTCGATCTGCAATCGACGCGCGACACCGCCTGG
>CAYYGM010000034.1:0-33921 GCA_964471555.1 uncultured Phycisphaeraceae bacterium | reverse complement strand
TGAATCTTTGTAGCGTGCCGTTGGGTGCCACTGTCGCGTGCGGCAGTGTCTGGTTCCCCGCACGGCCGGCGCGCGGCCGTGGCACCCGCCACAGAAAAATGGGCAGCGCTCGAAGCGGCTGAACAGGTTGCATTCAAGAACTGGTCCGTTCTAGCTGTCGCCAGCCGGCGAGGCGAACCAGATCAGCTCAAAGGTGAAGCGCGGCTGATCGCCGCGATTGCGCGGATTTCCCGTCAGGTCCAGACTGGCCACCGCCACGTCCGGCCACTCCTGGCGCAGGCGCTTGAGGAAATTGGTGGCATCGACGTACCCACCGCGCCCGGTCATGTGAATGGGCACCGTGATGTAATGCGTTCCGACCATGGCAGGGCTGGGCTCGATCTGGTCCAACTGAAGATTACAGGCATCCGCCAGTGCGGTGAACTGGGCCAGGCGGCGATTGAGCCGACTGATCGGCTCCAGCTTCAAAGCCTGGCTGGCCACCGTGCGCTCGGTCTGCGTCAGCGTGTCGCGCATCTTGCTCAGCGAAGCAGTAAGCTCGTCGGCTTTCTGCTCGCGCTCGGTCAACTCCTGCTGCTGCTGTTTGCAGGCGGACATCTCATCGAGCATGGGCTTGACCGCCACGGCATACACGCCGCCGGTCAGCAGCAGGCACACGGCCGCGGCCGTCAGGTCGATCATGCGCAGTTGCTTGTCGTGCGGTTCACTCATGGGCCCAACCTCCCAGCACCAGGTCGATCTGGAACGCCACCGCGGTCTGCGAACCCCACGGCTCGCGCTGCGTGGAGATCAGCTTCACCGAGTTGAACAGGCCCACATCCTCCAGCGCCAGCACATATTCCGAGACCGTCTCGTGGGCGCGGGTCAATCCTTCCAGGTGTATGGTGTAGGACGTAGCCAGGTGACGCTGTTCCAGCGGCAGATTGGCATCGGTCGGCGCCAATCGGCAGGCGGAAATCACCGCATCGTCGTGGAGCAGGCCGGCCACCAGTTGCAGAAGGATCGACCAATCGGGCTGATCGCCGACGCTGCGGCCGGCTTCCATGGTGGCCATGGCATCCTTGAGGCGCGGCTGCAGCAGCTTGATGGCCTGTTGGGCGTCGGTGATGCGATCGTCGGCAGCGGTGAGCTGGCTGGCGGTGGCCTGCTGGGCGCCGCCGGACAGGTAATGCAGCACGCCCCAGCCGATCACCAGGGCGGCCGCATAGGCCAGCACCGCCACCGCCCAGCCGCGCGTGCGCTGTTTGCGCCGGCGACTGATGCGATAGCTGCCGGGCACCAGGTTGATGGTGTCGGGCGATGCCATGTCGTCGTGCGGACGCGCCAGACCCATGGCGGGAATCAACGACGGCTGCTCGGCCAGCCCGCCGAGGTTGACGCCCTCGGCAGACAGGTCGGCCGGGCGCACCGCTTCGACGTGAGTCTCCGCGGCCCCGGCAATGAACGCATCGACCCCGGGCACGCCCGCGCCGCCGCCCAGCAGCAGCACCTGCTTGACCGGGGCCTCCGGATACTGGCTGTGCGCGTAGTCCATGGTCAGCGTTAGCTCGCGCACCACCTGGTTGAAGTGCGTTTCAAGTTGAGAGCCGGCCTTGACCAGCAGCTTCCAGTCATCCTCGTCGCCGCGCTGTTCCAGCTCGAAGCCGATCTCGCACAACAGGTAGTCGATGACCTGCTGCGGATAATGCTGTTCGCGTTCCAGGGCCAGGCGCAGTTGGCGCATGCCGCAGCCGAGACTGCTGCGCTGATAGATCAGGGTGTTGCTGTGGATCAGGGCGATGGTGGTGCTGTCCCAGCCCAGATCGACGATGGCGCTGATGCCGTCATTCGCCTTCTGCAGCAGCGGCCGGCAGGCGCGGGTCGCAGCCCAGCCGGCCACATCCAGGCCCACCACATCGAAGCCCGCACTACCCAGCGCGCCCAGCAACACGTCCGCGTGTTCATGGCGGCAGGCCACGGACATCACCGTGGTGGAGGCGCTGCTGCGGGCCGGCTTGGGTAGATCCCACCAGGCCATCTCGAAAGAGTCGGGTTCGAGCCGATGCTCGTGGGCCATCTCGCTGCGGGCGATCTGGTCCAGGGGAATGCCCTCCTTGCGCGGGGGCAGGGAAAGCACGCTGGTCAGCGCCATCTGTCCGGGCACGTTGATCACAACCTGGCGGCCGGCGAAATTGTGGCGGCCCAGCACGTCACGCAGGCGCACCGCCTCGGAGGCGTCGAAGGGCTGGCCGGGATTCAACCGCTCCAGCACCAGGGCGGCGGTGATGCGGCAGCCGACGTCCTTGCCCGCGGCATGCTCCAGTTGCACCGCCTTGATGTGGCTGTCACCAAGGTCCAGCCCGATGGGGCTGCGCGTGCGATGGATGTGACGACTTTTGCTTTTTGGGGTCATCTCATCCGGCTCCTGCCTGGGCGGTCAGGTCGAACAGCGGCAGAAACATGCTCAGCGCCACCGCGCCCACCACCACGCCCAAACCAACCAGGATCATTGGCTCAAGGATGCTGGTCAGCGTCTTGAGCACCACTTCGTTTTCCTCGTCCATGAACTCTGCCATGTTGAGCATCATCACCGAGACCTGCCCGGTGGATTCGCCGCTGCGGATGGCCTCGTACACCGAGGGACTGATCAGGTCTTCATCGCTGAAGGCGTCACTCATGGCCTCGCCGCGGGTCACCGCTTCCTTGGCCCGGTCGATCAGGTCGGCATAGTGATGGTTGCTGGCCGCAGCCCTGGTCAGATCGAGGGCGTCCAGCAGCGGAACGTAACTGTCCACCAGCACCCCGAGCAGGCGCACGATGCGGGCAGTGATGAAACCGCGGATCATGGCTCCGAACATGGGCAGTCGAATCATCACGCTTTCCGTGGCGCGTCTGCCGGCCGCCGAGCGCAGATAGAAGAACAAGCCCACGGCCAGTATGCCCAGGCCGATCAGGATCGCCCACCAGTAGGTGCGCAGACCATAGCTGAGGACCATGAGAATCTTGGTCAGCGGCGGCAGCTCCATGTCCAGCGTCTGGAACAGCACCGCAAAGCGCGGCAGCACGAACGTCAACATGGAGATCAGCACCGCCACCGAAACAAACAGCAGCAGGGCGGGATAAACCAGGGCCCCGATGAGGCTGCTGCGCGTCTTGAGTTGTTTGCTGACCAGTTGCGACAGGCGGTCGAGCATGGGTGAGAGTTTGCCGCCGGTTTCCCCGGCCGCGATCAGGCTGCGGTAGACCTCGTCGAAGCACTCGGGGTGCTGAGCCATGGCATCGGAGATCGGCTCGCCCTGTTCGACGCCGCGGCGCAGGTCGCAGATGACGCTCTTCCAGTGTGCGTCGCGGGTCTGGCGTTCGAGGGCAGCCAGCGATTCGGTGACCGGGGTGCCGGTGCTGGAGAGCACGTAGAGCTGGCGGGTGAACATGGCCAGGTTCTTCATGCGCCCGGTCTTGAGGCCGAACTTTTTCTTGCTTTTGGTCGGCGCTCCGACGCGCGTGCCGGCTTCGTGGATGTCGGTGACGAACAGGCCCTGGCGGCGCAATTGATCAGTGGCCTCCAGCTTGGAGCCGGCCTCGATGGTGTCGCGCACCGTCTTGCCCCCGCGGTCGTAAGCCTGATACGCCAGTTTCACGTCTGTCAATCCTTCATCAATTCCCAAGCCCCGTTTCGCCGCCGAGCTTGCTCGGCGATGTGCGAGCAAGCTCGCACGCTAAACATCACGCCGCCGCCGCCGGGGGTGGTCCGGGCGTCTTGGCCTGTGCTTCCAGATCCTCGTTGTGGGTCACGCGCAGCACCTCTTCCAGGCTGCTGCGATGCTCCATGGCCAGCAGTACGCCTTCCTCGCGCAGGGTGAGGAAGCCGGTCTTTTTCAGTTGTTCGCGCAGCTCGTGGCCGGGCGCGCCGTGGTGAATGAGGCGGCGCACGCCGGAGTCAACCTCCATCACCTCGTAGATGCCGCCGCGCCCCTTGAAGCCGCTGTTGTGACACTGCGGGCAGCCGGCCCCGCGGCGGAAGCTGCGGCCGGCCATGTCCTTGAGCCCGGCATCGTGCAGCACCTGTTCGGTGGGGTAGTACTTGCTGGCGCAGTGCGGGCAGATGGTGCGAGCCAGGCGCTGAGCGACCACGCCGTTGAGCGCGCTGCTGAGCAGGTAAGGCTCGATGCCCATGTCCATCAATCGGCTGACCGCGCCGACCGCGTCGTTGGTGTGCAGCCTGGCCAGCACGAGGTGCCCGGTGAGAGCAGCCTGCACGGCGACACGGGCGGTCTCTTCATCACGGATTTCGCCGACCATGATCACGTCCGGATCCTGGCGCAGGATCGAGCGCAGGGCGCGGGCGAAGGTCATGCCGATCTGGCCGTTGACCTGAATCTGGTTGACCAGTTCGAGTTGATATTCAACGGGATCTTCGACGGTGACGATGTTGCGTTCGGGACTGCGCAGCAGATCGAGCGCGGAGTAAAGCGTGGTGGTTTTGCCGGAGCCGGTGGGCCCGGTGACCAGGACCAGGCCGTGCGGCCGCTTGAGCGAGCGCTTGAAGGATTCGAGCGCTTCGGTGCGGAAGCCCAGGTCTTCCATGCGCACGTGCAGGTTGGCTTTGTCGAGCACACGGATCACCAGCTTCTCCCCCAGCAGCGTGGGGATGGAGCTGACGCGCAGGTCGATCTCGCGTCCTTCAGCCACGATGCGCACGCGGCCTTCCTGGGGCAGACGTTTCTCAGCGATGTCCATCTTGCCGATGACCTTGATGCGCGAAGCGATGGCAGCGTGCATGCCGGGCGGGGGCTTCATCAGGTCGCGCAGGTTGCCGTCAATGCGATAGCGGATGCGCGTGCCCTGGCGCGAGGGTTCGACGTGGATGTCGGAAGCCTTATCGCGCACAGCCGTGAGCAGGGCCACGTTGACCAGGTTGATGATGGGCGAGCCATCGACCATCTGCTCCAGGTCGGTGACGGGCCCTTCGTCAATCTGCTCGCGCTCGACGACTTCGACATCGGTCTCAACCAGGCTGGTGAGGAAGGCGTCGATATCGACGTTGCCGCCGGCGTACTTCTTGAGGAACTCGCGGATGTTGGCTTCCAGGGCCAGCACGGGGCGGATCTGCTTGCAGCCGGTGATCGAGCGCAGGCGATCGAGCGTGGGCAGGCTGGAAGGTTCAGCCATGGCCACGGTGAGCGTGTCGCGCACCTTGAACATGGGCACGACCAGCATGCGCTCGGCTTCCTCTTCGCCGATGAGCTTGATCAGTTCGGGGTCGATCAGGCCGTGACGCAGGGTGACGCCTTTGATGCCCATGCAGTTGGCCAGGGTGTGCACGAGCGTGTTGGCGTTGATGACGTTCTGCTCGACGAGCATTTCACCCAGGCGCTGGCCGGAGACTTTCTGCTGCTCCAGAGCTTTGGAGAGCTGCTGCTCGGTCAAAGCGCCGGATTCGAGCAGCGCTTCGCCGATGCGCGTCTTGCGGCGGCTAAAGCTGCTGCGGGCGGGTTTGGAATCTTCGGAGGGCATGGATCGGGTATCGGGGTTCGGGTATCGGGTCAGAGGAAGCTGCGGACGGCCGAGCCGCAATCTTCAAAGTGCTCGAACTGCTGATACAACTCCGTGAGCGTGAGCACTTCGCGCAGCGTGTCGTTGACGGAGCAGAGCTTGAGCGATTGGCCGGCCTTGATCAGCTCGTCATGCACGTCCAGCATGGCCTCCAGGCCGCGCGAGTCGGCATAGGGCACCGCGCTGACGTCCAGCACCAGGCGACCGAGGCTGGCCCGCCGCACTTCCATCATGCGCTGACGGAACTGCACCGCGTCATTGGCGGTCAGCGGACCGATCGGCCGCAGCACGGTCACCGCTCCTTGTTTCTGTTCCTGGATCTGCATGGGGCAATGCAGTGAATTATTGAATGCCTGATTGCTTGAATGAATGAATGTCGTGCTGCGGGGCCGACTGCTGTTTGAAACATTCATCCAATCAGGGAATCAAGCAATCATCACTTTCTCCTTACTCTGTCGCCGTGGTCTCCGTCTGTTCGCCGATGGGCAGGCTGATGGTGAAGGTCGAGCCGTGATCCAGTTGGGAATCGAGGCTGATATCACCGCCGTGCAGACGAATGATCTCGCGGGCCAGGCCCAGGCCCAGGCCCGAGCCGGTGATGCCGTTGATGCGTTTGTCGTGGGCGCGGTAGAACTTCTCGAACACGTGGGCCTGATCTTCCGGGCTGATGCCGATGCCGGAGTCGGTCACCTCGATGACCAGTTCCTTTTCCTTGATCTCGACACTGACGCTGACTCGCCCGTTGTCGTTGGTGTACTTGAGGGCATTGCCCAGCAGGTTCTGCACGGCCACGGCCAGCTTCTCGCGGTCGCCCTGGATCACCGGCAGCTTGGGCGGAATGTTGAACTCCAGCTTGATTTCCTTGGTCGCGGCCTGGGCTTCGTAGTCGCTGCGCAGATCGCCCAGCAGACGATCCAGCCGCACGTCGTCACGCTGAATCTGCTTCTTCTGCGCCTCGATCTCGGCCACCGAGAGCATGTCGTTGACCATGCGCTCCAGACGTTGCGTCTCCTGGTTGATGACGTTGAGACACTTGGCCCGCAGGGCGGCGTCCTTTTCACCTTCATCGATGGCGGACTCGACGTACAGGCGGATGTTGGTCAACGGCGTGCGCAGCTCGTGGGTGGCCTGGGCGACGAACTCGTGGCGGGCCTCCTCGGCGACACGCTGCTGCGTGACGTCCTCGATCACCAGCAGGGCGCTGGCGGTGTCGCTCTCGCGCACGGGGCGCACCACATAACGGATCACGCCTGCCCCGCCGGTGGTTCGCCGATCGTGAACGTGTGTGGTGCGCTTGCCGCCCATGACCGCGTCGTGGATCACGTCAGCCACGCCGGCATCCTTGAGGTGATCGATCAACGGTTGGCCGAGCAGGTTCTCGCGCTGGGTGGCGAAGAACACGGCCGCGGCGTTGTTGGCGTAAACCACGCGCATCTTGTCGTCCAGCAGCATCACGCCCTGACTCATGGCGTCGCAGCCGCTGGCCAGGTCGTTGTTGCCGCTGCGGCGATCGCCCATCTGCTGCTTGGTCTGGCGCACGGCCACCTGCCGGCGATAGCGCTGCCGCTCTTCCAGCAGATCGTTCCACACCGCAGCCTCGCGGCCCAGATGCCCGGTGATCGCCAGGGCTGTGGCGGACTGTTCGCCGCCGCCCAGGGCCAGCAGGGATTCGCGGATCATGCCCATGGCGGCCAGGCGGCTGCGGAAGTAGCGATACACCATCCACAGCGCCAGCAGCGCCACCACACCGATGGTGCCGATGCCGGCCTGGGCGTGCCAGAGCGTGTTGCGATCGGGCGTCAGGCCCGCTTCGATTTCCAGTGTGGCTGAACCGTAGCCATCCACTTTCAGCGGCAGACGCATGGACAGGGTCAGCCCGTCGTTCTCGATGGTCTGCTCGACAGCGCCGCTGGTCTGCCAGCGGGCTTCGTCGAGGTTGGCGGTGATGCGGGAAGGATCGTTGTCAGCAATGACATCGCCGCTGGGCAGCACGATGCGCACGCGATCGAGGCGGAAGCGCTCAGCGCTGTCCATCATCATGCGGCGCACGGGCGTGACGTCGCCGGCCGCGAGCATGCGCTCGGAAGACTGGGCGAGCATCTGCCCGGCGCTGAGCAACTGGTCGAGGCGGGATTGCTCGAGGGTGTCGGTTTGGGTGTACATGGTCCAGTAGGCGCATGCGGCCAGGACGGCCAGCACGATGGCCGAGAGCACCATACCGATGGAGGCGACCGACGATTCGCCACGCATCAGCCAGGCGCTGGCCAGCCGGGCGGAACGGGGGCAGGACTCTGCCGCCGCGGCCTCGGCAACCGGCGTCTGGGAAGGTTCGGCAGTGGATGGCTTTGACAAGCTCCCCTCCCTTGAAAACGGTCTATCCCCCCTCCTATCGGTCAGTTCGGCAGCGCCTTTTAGGTGCTTTCGGATTGCCGGCGACCGTTACAATGGGAATAAACCGCCCCGGCCTCTTGCCGCTGCCGGCAACGACCGGTAAGATGGCGGAACATCCTGGAGGAGAACAGATGACCCCATCATCAAACATGTGGCGCGTTCTGTGGGTTCTGCCGCTGTTGGCGGCCGGCACGGCCAGCGCCGCGATCATCGACCTGCAGCCGAACCCGTCCAACGGCTACTACAGCGAAACCAGCGAGGGCAACGACCGCGGCGTCCTGTTCACCGTGGCCCAGAATTTCAGCATCACCTCGGTGGGCATCGAGGCGCCCCTGGCGGATAAGAGCTTCGATGTGCAGATCTACGACGGCGACGTCAGCGGACAATCCTCGCCCGCCTGGGCTGCCAGCGTCAGCACCGTGCCGGTGGACAACGGTTCGTGGTTCGACGTCTTCCTTAGCTTCAGCTTCCAGACCGGGCACACCTACACACTGATGTGGGGCCCGACCGACGGCGTGGCCAACGACTGGCTGGGCGGGTCCAGTGCCGGCATCACGTTGTACTACCTGCCCGGTTCGCAGAGTTCCGACGACACGCCGATCTATGATGAATTCAGCAACCTGCTGTTGACGCTGACCGCCGGACGGGTTTACAACGCCAACACCAGCCTCTACGCGGGCAACATCTACACGCCGCGCTTCCGCTTCAACGGCCCGGTGCCAGAGCCGGCCACCATCCTGCTGCTGACGGCGGGCGGCGCCGTGATGTTGTACCGGGGACGCAAGTCAGCGGCCGCTTGATTGAACCAACCATCCGATGTCGGCGTCGCGCCGCGAGGGCGCGGCGGCTCAACGGTTTAGCCCCGGCGGCCTCGCCGGGTGGTATGTCGGCCGACCTGAAAATCAGTGGGGTGATCCGACCGACAACTGATCGTGCATGAAGTAGAAGACGTTGCCGGGACCGTCGCCGGCGATCAGATCAACCTGACCGTCGCCGTTCAGATCGGTAGCGCAGGGCGGCAGGCCGTGCCCTTCGACGCGGATCAGTGAGCCGTCCGCCATGCGGATGCGCACAGCGCGGGCGAACTTCGGATGCGTGTTGTCGCCGGTGTTACGCAACAGGTACATGGCGGCAGTGCGCAGCGAGTCCTCCAGTTCAATCAGTTCAGGATCGGTTTCGATCAATAGAGTGTTCTTCGAAACACTACCGACCAGCAGATCCCACACACCGTCGTTATCCCAGTCAGCCACGCTGTAGGTCGTGCGCCCGGACATGCCGGCAAAACCCGCGGTCACGATCGGCGCCCCGTCGTCGTAGTTCAGCGGCATCGTGCGCTCGATGCGCAGAGAACCGGGGGCATCGGGCACACCGATGATCGCCTCTTGATCGATGCCGGTGTAAATCAGCACCGGGCGATTGTCGCCGGCCACGCCGTATCGGCCGGCCAATCCCGCCGGCCGCGAACGCCAGGACACCGGCAGCTTGAAGCCCTCGGCATTCACGAACGGCTCCGCGCTGAGCTTCAGCGGATCATTCGCATCGCAGCGGCGGTAAAGCTGGAAGGTCGCGGTGTTGTCGTTGCAGATCAGATCGAGTTGGCCGTCGCCGTCCCAGTCGAACAGCTCGACCTGGGTGTAGCTCCAGTTGTGTTCCTGGGCGCCCTGGATGTTGGGATAGCCGTGGTGTTTGATGATGCGGCCGTCGGCGTCGGTCAGGTAGCGGCAGCCGGCATAGACCAGCGGATCATCGGTGCCGGGCCAGAAGGTGAAGAAGCCCGAGCCGTCGCCGATCATCAGGTCTTGATGGCCGTCGTTATCCCAGTCGCCGCGAGCAACGATTCCTAACGTATCGACGCCGATGTTGCCGCCGATCATCCAGGGCGAACCGAGACACTCGAACTGTCCGACACGGTCGCCGGCCAGCACGGTGATTCTGCCATAACCGCCGCTGCCGATGACGATCTCATCTCGGCCGTCGCCGTCCAGGTCCGTGACGGCGAAAATCTTCGGCATGCACACCTGCGGAATCACCGGACCATCGCGCAGCAGCGGCTGCGCCTTGCCGCAGGTCATGCGCCCTTCAAACGTGCCGATCAGCGGCAGTGCCAGCACCTGGTCCAGATCGCCCAGCAGCACGATCCATGTTTTGCCGTCGCGCTGGATGACAGCCGGGCACAGGTCGTTGTTGAAGTTGCGCCAGACGACGGGGTAATCATCGCGGCCGTAGTACACGAACTGGGCGGCGCCGAAGCTGAGCTTGCCGTTGTCGCGGCGACCCTTGGCCCAGTACAGGCCGTGGTTGAGGCTGGCCCCGATCCACTGGCCGGTCACGTCGTAGCCGCGCACGCCGGTGGTCACTTCAGTGTCGCGGTCAGGTCCGACGAAAGTGCGGCGCTCGTGCACCCAGGGGCCTTCGGGGAACACGTCATAGCGACTGACCCCCGGAAGCAATCGGCCGATCAGCAGGTCTTCGATGCCGTCCCCGTCGAGATCAGCCGCAAAACACTGGCCGCGCAGGTCTTCATCGCAGTTGATGGTGTAAGGCTCGGCGAACTTGGGGCCGTCCGCCTCGCGGCCGCGCCAGGTGAAATAAGTCATGTGATCCGTGTCGATCAGATCGAACGTGCCGTTGCCGCGATCGAGAGCCTGGTAGTGGCCGATGGGCAGCCCGGTGAAGGTTTGGCCGGCATCGTAGAGCGGAAGTTTGATGTTGTAGTCGTCCAGATCACCGAGAGCGGCTGGATCGACCGGCGAGTGAATCGTGCGCTGGCGAGCCATCCAGGGGAACGGCTCCATGACAATGATCTGCGCCGTATGCGCATCGGTCCACGGCAGCACACTGACGTCAGCCCAGCGGATGGAAAGCGGATGCGTGCCGTGCGGAGCGACGGTGAGATTGCTCAGCACGTGATAGGGATAAGGAAGCTCGATGGGCGCGTCGAGGTTGCCGGTGACCGACGCCCAGGTGCTGCCGATGAAGACGCGATGGATCGTGCCCTGGAAGCCTTCGGTGTTGGCGCCCAGCAGGCGCAGCGTGTTGCTGGATCCGCTGTAGTCGTAGGAGAGTGTGCCGTCGGGATCGCGGCCGGGCTTATCGGTGGGGATCGGATCATTGTCACGATAGACCCAGACCTGGACGACGTCGGCGGCGCTGTCGTTGGTGCGCAGGCGGGCGATGAGCGTGACCGGCTGATCGTGGGCTGCATCGCCGAAGCCGAGTCGCTGCTTTTCACCCAGGGCAAGATCATAGACATCGCGGCTGGAGATGCCGATCAGCAGCGGAATGCGATTGATCTGGGGATCGCGGTCGTTGTTGACCAGGCTGACGGACAGATGATCGAGTATGGCGCGAGACCAGCCGGTGCGTTGCAGGTCCACGCGGAAGAAGCGTTCGCCGTCGCGGGCGAAGTCGATGGTGCGTGCCAGGCGACGTTCGATCAGTCCGCCGCCGACCGCCCCGCGCTGGGGCACGACGTCGAAGCCTTTGCCGTTCCATGTTCCGGAGAAGCCGTCTTCCCCCATCCTGCCGCGACCGGCCAGAGCGCCGGCGGGATAGTCGAAGGTCTCGCGCACCTGCAACTGGGCGGCGGCGGGCGTCGCTTGCAGGAAACAGACAGCCAGCACGAGTGCGAGGGCGGCGGCGCGTTTCATGGGGTGATCCTGTTTTGCATGGGTGTCAGGAACGATCAAGCGAGCGCATTCTAGCATGTCATACCAATCATGCAGCCCGACTCAGGCATCTTTTAAGGCGCATATAGTGGCGAAATAATTTTCGTAAGCTATTTATTTCCAATGATATAAAATTCATTGACATTTTTGCGACATCTGATATTCTTAAGACATGTCAGATGGGTTCATTCACGTTTATTCCGAGGGCTGACTTATGAGCAGCAGCAACAGCGATCTGAAACTGCGCGACCAGGCTTACGGCTACATCTGCCGCCAGTTGGTGGATGGGCGCATCGGGGCCGGTTCACGTTTGAGCGTCGGGTCGCTGGCCAAGGAACTGGGCATCAGTCGCACGCCGGTGTCCGAGGCCCTGCGTCGGTTGCAGTTGGAGCATGTGGTGGAGCAGGTGCCGCGGGTGGGCACGATTGTGCGCAAGCCCTCGCTGACGGAGATTCGTGAGCTGTACGATCTGCGCATTCTGCTGGAAGGTTACGCGGTGGTGCGGGCCGCCCGCGCCCGCAACCAGCGGCGGCTGAATCTGCTGGAGCAGTTGCTCGAGCAGTTGCACGGCATCTGCACCGATTTGCGCGACAGCGGCCGGCCGTACCTGACGCCGGAACAGGCCCGCCGATTTCTGACCCTGGACATGGCGTTCCACGCGGTGATTCTGCAGGCCATTCGCACGCCGCAGATGCGCCGGATGATCGAGGACATGCGGGTGTTCACGCTGATCTTCGCCACCCGCCGTCACGATCACCAGGACCTGCACACCATCGCCCGGGTGTATCTGTGGCACACCCGCATCTACCGCGCCATTCGTGACGGCAACACCGCCGCCGCCCGCCGCCGGATGCGAGGCCACCTGCGTTTCGGCCGCGACGGCGCCATCACGTATCTGCGCCATCACGCCACCGAGTCGGCCCCGGTCGATCTGGACCTGGCGTCGTTGATGCCTCGAGGCATGTCGCTGACCGATGAGGCTACCTTGCCGACCAACGGAAGCCGGGGCAAAAATAAACGTCGCCGCCTCGAATCGTCCACCACCAAGGGAGCGCCGCAATGAATGCTCAACCCACCACCCGGGCGGGATCGCGCGGTTTCACACTCATCGAGTTGCTGGTCGTCATCTCCATCATCGCGCTGCTGATTTCCATTCTGCTGCCGGTGCTGAGCAAGGCCAAGGACGCCGCCAAGAACGTGCAATGCCTGACCAACGTCCGCTCGCTGGCCGCGGCCCAGATCGCCTACCAGGTTGACAACGGCCGGTTGCCGCTGGGCTACTTCGAATTGCGCGTTGCCTTGAATCCCAGCACCATCAACAGCGGCTATTGGGCCAACCAGATGGCTGACACCTTTGGGGTCAACAACGATCTGCGCCGCCTGTATATGCCCTACGTCAACGTCAACTTTATGACCTGCCCCTACTGTGAGCCGTACGACAAGAGTCCAGCCGCGATTCCGCTGGGCTCGACGCGCATCTACGTCGATTACATGTTCACCAACGGCTTCTACTTCAATCGTGTCAACAACGTCTGGGACAAGCCATACTTCTGGCAGCGGACGGACGACAAGTGGGAAATCGACAACCACGGCATGGATGTGCTGGTGGGCGACCGGCTGGTCTTCAACGCCAACACTCTCCAGGCCAATCACCTCAACGGTCAGGCTGGCTGGACCACCATCTACCGGCCCTCAGCCCCGGGCAGTTACACCATCAGCGATTACCAGAAAACAGGCTCGTTTGCGGATCTTGACCTGCTTGCCGGCAACTTCGCTCGTCGCGACGGCAGCTCCACCAGCTACATGGGCAACGATGACAAACTGTTTGACGTGCCTGTGCCCAACATGGAAGGCTCGCGCTTCTACCGATTGCCTTATGCCCGTTAAATGCGTGTCGATGGTCGGCGCGCTGTGTTGATTCAGTTCGTTCGTTCACATTGAAGATGGAGGTACGAAGATGACAACTCAATGGTGGAGATTAGGTATCGCCACGGTCTTACTGCTGTTGGCCGCCGGCCCCGCGGTGCAGGCGAGCCTGGTGGTCAATGAATCGTTCAACTACAGCACCGGAAACCTGGACGGACAGAACGGCGGCAGCGGCTGGAACGGCGGCTGGATTGCAGGCAGCAACACCACGCCGACCTACGAGGTCGTCACGCAGGACATTGTGCCACCCGTCGGCTATGGCACGCCCATCGGCAACCAGGCTTACATCGAGCCGAACGCCACCAATGATGATGCCGGCGGCGCCACGCCGGACATTCGCCGCCTGCTGAACAGTCCCATCGATCTGGACGCCACGCAGACGCTTTACTTCAGCATGCTGATTCGCCGCGAGGATGCGACCGATGGCGGCGGCACGGAGCATAATTTCTATCTGCGCCTCAACGATGCCAGCGGCACGTTCCGCGCCGGCGTGGGTCACGAGAGCAACGAGGCGTTCCGCATGGCCTTCAATGACGCCACCACCAAGGACATCAGCTCGACGGTCACCATGGATATCGGCGTCGATTACCTGCTGGTGGCCAAGCTGGTGACCAACCCCGGCGGCGGCACCGATACGTTCTCCGCCAGCCTTTTTTCGGGCTCGGACAGCCTGGCCGAGCCGGCAACCTGGGATCTATCATTGTCAGGTGATTACACCGGCGTGATGGCCCAGTTCCAGATCGGCACCCAGCGCCGCGCCGGCCGCTCGTATGTCGATGAGATCCGCATCGGGACCGAGTATGGCGACGTGATTCCCGAGCCGGCGACGCTGGGCCTGCTGGCTGCGGCCGGCCTTCTCTTGCGGCCGCGACGATCCAAAATCTGACAGACGTCAAGTAACCAATGATCACAACAGTTCTGATTTACTCACCAAGGAGAAATCCAATGACCGGTCAATTCACACGCACGTCACTCTGGCTGGCGGCCATGTTGTTTGCCGCTGTCCCGGCCATGGGTGCAACCAACTATGTCTGGACCAACAATGACGCCGACAATGACTTTACGAACCTGAACAACTGGTACCAGGAAGGCACCACCACGGTTCCTACGGTGCCGTTCACGGCTGACGACAACCTGCTGGTGGAAATGGATGGCGCGAACAAGGCGGTACTCAGCAGCACCACCCTCGGTCGCTGGATCCGCGCCGGTTGGAATGCCGGCAGCACCGGGTTAGTCGAGGTCATCACCGGCGGACAGGCTGACCTGAGCAACTCCATCTATCTCGGCTTCGACGCCACCGCCACCGGCACGTTGAACATCAACGGCGGCACGGTCAACGCCACCAGTTCCTACACCACGGTCGGCGGTGCGGGCACCGGCTACCTGAACATCACCGACGGCAACCTGCACACCAACCGCATGAACATCGGCAATAATACCGGCGGTGTGGGGTACGTGGTCCTCGATGGCGCCAGTTCGCTGGTCATCGATGACTACCTGTCCAGCAGTGGCGGCACGCTCAACCTCAAGATGATCGGCTCGGGCTCGTCAATCCAGGTCGCTGACGATCTGACGGCCGATGCCGCTGAAGGCAATAACTTCGAGTTCGTGCTCGATGGCGCCAACGGCGTCGGGGCCGGCATCGTGGCGACCAACGCCATCACTCTGGAAGCCAACGCCCAGCTCGATGTGTCTTTCGTGGGTGCGTCGGTTAACGGCACTTACACGCTGATGTCCTCCAACGGCACCTTCACCGACAACACAGGCGGTAACCTGCTGACTTCCGCTTCGGTCACCGCGGGTTGGAGCTACGCCATCGTCGATGATGCGGGTGTGCAGAAGTTGCAGGTCACCCTCGGCAGCAGCTATCACCCCGGTGACGCCAACGGTGACGGCATGGTCAACCTGGCGGACTTGCAAATCCTCGGCGATAACTGGCAGTCCACCACGGCCACCTGGTCCGAAGCGGACTTCACCGGCGACGGCAACGTGAACCTGGCGGACCTGCAGATCCTCGGCGACAACTGGGGCTTCGGTGTCAGCCCTGACGTGGCGTTCGATGAGGCGCTGGCTCAGGTGGCGATCCCCGAGCCGGGCGTGTGCGGGCTGCTGGCGGTCGGCGGGCTGCTGACGACGCTGCGTCGCCGCCGCTGAAGCTCAATGTGAAGTTGTGACCCTCTCGCCCGCGCCGTTAACTCGGCGCAGGCGGGGTTTTTGAGGTTTCGATGCCAATGACCCCTGCGTCGGTGAAGCGGCTGGTGGTGATCGCTTGCCTGTGGTTGGCGATCGCGGTCGCTCATGGCGCAAACGCCCAGACCACGCTGTTCAACGGCGTGACCGTGCCGGGGGTGGTGATTGATCATTCCCCGGCTTCCACCAGGTTGTATGTCGGTTCGCCTTCGCTGGCCATTCTGCCCAACGGTGATTACGTCGCCAGCCGTGATGTCTTCGGGCCTCCCTCCGGCGGCTCGACCAGCGGGACCACGTATCTTTTCAAATCCACCGATCGCGGCGCGACCTGGACGCCGCTGACCACGCTCCACGGTGACCTGTGGTCCGGGCTCTTTGTGTACGAAAACGATCTTTACCTGATGGGGCCCAATCGGGTGCACGGCGACATGGTGATCCGTCGCTCGACCGATGGCGGCGCCACCTGGACCACGCCCACCAATGCCGGCAATGGTTTGCTCAAGCCGGTGTCCGGCGGTGTGGGCACGCACACCTCCGCGGTGCCGGTGGTGATTGCCGACGGACGCATCTGGCGGGCCTACGAGGACAACGGCGGACCGGCGGGTTGGCCCGGTCAGTATCGGGCGGGCCTGATGAGCGCGCCGCTGGGCAGCGATCTGCTCGATGCAGCCAACTGGACTTACACCAACGTGCTCACCAGCAGCACAAGCTGGCTGCCCAGCAGCGGGTTCAACGGTTGGCTGGAAGGCAATGCGGTGGTTGGTCGTGACGGGCACGTGGTCGATGTGTTGCGGGTGGATGTCGATGCCGGGAAGCCGGAGTACGCGGCCATCGCGCGGGCGCAAAATCCCACCACGCTCAGTTTCAATTCCGGGGGCGACATCGTGCCCATGTCGGGCGGCGCCAAGAAGTTCGTCATCCGCTATCACGCCGGCACCGATGCTTATTGGGCGCTGGCTGACATCGTCAACCAGGACAACTACGATCCGGCCGTCAAGCCCGGCGTCATCCGCAACACCGTGGCCCTGATGCGCAGCGACGACCTGAGCAACTGGACTGTTGATCGCATCGTGCTGCAGGATCTCAGCGACGTCGATCACATCGGCTTCCAGTATCTCGACTGGCAGTTCGACGGCAACGACGTGGTGGCGGTTTCGCGCACGGCCTATGACGACGGCCTGGGCGGGGCTGACAGCGCCCACAACGCCAATTTCCTCACCTTCCATAACTTCGGCCAGCTTGTCGAGTCCGGCCTGCTGGTCAGCGAGTCGTTCGATTACACCTCCGGGAGCGGATTGAACGGTCGGAACGGCGGCACGGGCTGGGGTGGGGCGTGGATCGCACCCACCAGCACCGGCACATCGCTGATCGAGCAGCAGAACATCGTCGCGCCCTTCAGCTATGACGCGGCCAGTGGGAACCAGGCTTTTTCCCACACGGCCGGCTCAGTCACCGTCCGCGCCGAGCGGGCGCTACAACATGCGATCGACACCGATCCGGTTTCCACTCGCGTGCTCTATGGCAGCGTGCTGTTTCGCCGCGATGATGCAACCAACGGCTCCAGCACGGAGAACAGCGAATTCTTTCGCCTGGATAATGCCGGCAACCAGCGCGTGATCGCGGTGGGCCAGACCAGCGGCGAGCTGCTGCGCCTGGTTCTCGGTAACAACGTCGCCACGCTGGACACGGACGTCACGGTGCAGATCGGCGTCGATTACCAGTTGGTGGTCAAGATCACACTGAATCCCTCGGGTGTCGCGGACGTGCTGCAAGCTCAGCTTTACGAAGCCGGCCGGACTCTGGTGGAGCCGACGACCTGGCAGGGCGAGCTGTCGCTGGACTTAAGCGACGTGGCGACCAAGTTCGTGATCAACCAGGCGCGTCTGGCGGAGGATCTGCACTTCGATGAAATCCGCATCGGCTATCTGTCGCCGTTCGTGCATCCCGGCGACGCCAACGCCGACGGCCTGGTCAACCTCGCGGACCTGCAGATTCTCGGGGACAACTGGCAATCCAACGCCGCCCAGTGGTCGCAGGCAGACTTCACCGGTGACGGCCTGGTGAACCTGGCCGATCTGCAGATCATCGGCGACAACTGGGGCTTCGGCGCTGCTGCGGACATGACGTTTGAAGCGGCCTTGGATCAGCTCACGATCCCGGAGCCCGGTGCGTTCGGTCTGCTGGCGGTCGGCGGGTTGCCGATGCTGGTGCGGCGACGCTACTTGCCGCAGGCACATTAGCTCGATAAGCGAACGCGATGAGGGGACTTGGCACGGTATCAATCTGACTTGCTGGAGGCAGCACATGAAAGCATGGCTATGGATAATCGCCTCGCTTTTGCTGGCGGGACATATTGCCGCCGCGCGGGGTGAACTGGTGCTCTTCGAGCGATTCGATTACCCAGACGGCGCGTTGCAGGGCAACGGCCGCGCCGAGATCGATGGTTGGCGCGAGCCGTGGGACAGCGACGGCTTCCAGGTGCAGGGCGGCGTCATGCAGGGCCGCGGCGAAGCGCGGCGGCGCATGATCGCGCGGGTGGATTTTGAGCAGGAATGCGAGTGGTTCTTCCGCGTCACGCTGCAACGCCGCGGCACCAGCAGCACGCGCGAGGGCTCGGACTACTGCCTGTTTCGCATGCTCAACAGTGACGATGCGGTCAATCGAGCGCCCCTGTTTGCAGGCATCGACAGCTCGAACCATTTCTATGCCGGCGCGGGCATCACCACGCAACAGGCCGGGCGTTTCGGCGATGCGGACCCGGACAAGGCGTACACCTTCGTAGCCCGGCTCAAGACGCACACGGATGGCAAGGACGAGCTGGACGTCTGGGTGTTTGCCGCCGATCAACCGCTGCCCGCTCAACCGCCCGCCAAACCCGACCTGGTCCAGTATTGCGACTACAGCGGCGACAGCGATTATCTGGGCGTCATCACCGGCAACGCCGAGGGATATGCCGCCCGGGTCGATGACATCGTGATCGGCGGAAGCTGGCAGGACGTGGCAGCCGCGTCATTCCAGAGCTTCAAGCATCCCGACGCCTACCGGAAAATGCGCCCCGTCATGGTTCAGGAACACGGGACGCATCTGCTGCCCAACCTGTGGGGCTCGATGAGCGTGATCCAATGGGATGATGATCGCTGGCAGTTGTTTTTCAGTTCGCAGTTGCGCTGGCTGCCGCGGCAGCGGGTGTTGTATTCGCCGGTGGATGACGATGTGCGCCGCCAGGCGAAGCCCGAGCCGGACCCGGCGATTCCGCTCTTTGACGCCGGCCGCGAGTTTTCGCAACTGCCCGATGCCAGCTACCAGATGATCGAGCGCCCCGGCGGGGGATACGACCTGATCGACCGCGACAAGCTGACCTATCTGCCGCTGGGTGACAAGCCCTATGACATCAAGCGGGCGCAGGCGGCAAGTTACGCGCTGCTGAAACAGAAGATCGCCGGCGAAAGCACCCGTTTCATTGCCGATGCTGACGGTGACGGCGTCCCCGATCTGCTGATCGGCCAGTGTCTGGACAACAAATACGATTACTTCCCCGACAAGCTGGCGCTGTATCAGCAACCGCGCCGCCGCCCGCCGGACTCCATCATGGGGCCCGACAGCGATCCGGTGGTCAACCAGTCCATGCGCGGTTACGACGTGGTCGGCAACTGGGTCGGCAGCACGCTGACGCACCATCTGCTCTGGGCCAGGGGCACGCGCGTCGATGGCAGGTTGCGCTTCGGCGAAATCAAGCCCATTTACAAAGGCCGCGACGACTTTCCCGCCCGCTGGATCAACCACACGCGCAACCTCTGTCTGGGTCTGATCACGCGCAGCGATCAACGCTACCTGGTGATGCTCTCCGCCACGGACCAGGTGCTGGCCGCGCCGCTGCTCGACACCGACGATGGCAACCTGCACATCGGTGTGGCGATGCCTTTGCTGGCCCCCGATGAACAACCCTACACGCTCAACCTTGACCGGATTCACGGCATCGTCGATCTCGACGGCGACGGCCGCAAAGAGATCATCATCGGTGGCGGCGGCAGCGGGTACGTCAGCGTGCTCCGGGGCGAAGCTGTCGGCAGCTTCCGCGTGCATCCGGTGCAGATGGTGGGCGGGCCTGTCGCAGCCGGGACATTGATCGTGCCGACCTGCGGTGACTGGGACAACGATGGTCGCATGGACCTGATCCTCGGCGACGGGCAGGGGCTTTTCACGCTGTTTCCCGGCACGGATGATCCGCTGGTCTATCGCTGCGGCCTGCTGCTGCGCAATCCCAGCGGCCAGGTCATCAAGCACTGGGGCGAACCCAACCTCCAGGGCCCGCAGGAGCGCGGCTGGAGCTACACGCAGACCACCTTGTTTGACTGGGACCACGACGGCCAACTCGATCTGATCAGCAACGACAACACGGCAACCTTCCGACTCTACAGGCGCATCGACGCCGCCGACCCGACGCGCGTGGACGACGGCCCGGTGTTTACGATGAACGGCGCGAAGCTGCCGGTGGCGTGGCGTATGCGGCCGGGCGTGATTGATGGGAAATACGCGGTCGCAGGCGATGACCGCCCCGTGCTGCTGTACCTGGATGTGGATCAATTGCTGACGTTTGCCGTGCCTGAAAAAGTCGGCAGCACCGTCATCGAGCGCACGTGGCACGCGACGTACACCGACGGCGACACGATGCACATGGCATGGTGGAGCGGCAACTCGGGCCGGCTCAAGTTCACCGTGGTGGATTGGGATCAGGACGGCACCTGGGATGTGCTGCTGGATGCGCAGGCGAACAATGCCGCCTTGTTTTATCGCAATCCGCAGTACCTGCGCCACTGGCGATACAACAGCACGCGCTCGCCCTTCTGGTTGCGCAACGCGGGCACGAACGCTGAGCCGAGGTTCGAGCGGGCCCGCCGCATCCGTCACGCGGACGGCATGGTGATTCAACTGGAAAATCACGCCTGCAATGTGTGCCCGGCCGACCTCGACGGCGACGGCGAAGCGCTGGACCTGTTCGTGGGCGATGGGCCGGGCATGCTGTATTACCTGATGCGTGACGAACTGAGCTGGGACCAGGATCCCTCACCGTGATCGCGGCATGCAGCAACTGAACGCATGCATATCAAGCTGGAAATGCAATGCTCCATCATTCACCACGACGGAAATTTGATATATTCGGCAATACCTGCTTTGCAAGCCTGAATTGACAACCTTTCAACCTGTTACAGAGCGAACCACAGCATGACGAAACAATCTCTCCTGCACGGCTCACTGGCCCTGGCGGCCGGGCTGCCCACCGCACAAACGGCCATGGCACAAGAACAAAACACCGAAAATAGTCGCCGCCCCAACATCGTGTTCATCATGGCGGACGATCAGGCCGCCTGGACCATCGGCGCGGCGGGCTATCCCAACACCTTCACCCCCGAGTTGGACAAGCTGGCCGGTCAGGGCGTGCTGATGCGCAACACCTTCGCCGCCGCCGCGGTGTGCAGTCCCGCCCGGGCCGGCGTGATCACCAGCCGCTACAGCAGCGAGGTGGGCATCGAAAACTTTCTGGGTGAAGGCGCACCGGGCATCCCCGCCGATGTGGTGACCTGGCCGCAGGTCTTGCGCGACGCGGGCTATCGCACCGCCATGGTGGGCAAGTGGCACATCGGCGATGCGGATGATTCCTATCTGCCCCCGGCCAAGGGTTACGAGTTTTTCAGCGGTTGGCCCCTGGGCGGCAAGACATCGCGCGATCCGCGCATCTGCGTGGAAGGCCAATGGAAGGAATTCAAGGGCGAATACACGTCCGACGTGCTGGCGGACATGGCCATGGGTTACATCGAGCGCTTCAAGGATGAGCCGTTCGCCGTGTCGCTGCACTTCTGGGCCCCGCACGCCAACCAGGGCGTGCCCGATGATTTCAAGCTGCCTTACGACGATCGCACCTGGCTGCCGTTGAAGGATGAAGACTTGGCGCCGTGGCGGCAGATGGATCTGACGCTGCCCGAGCCGAACTTCCCCAACCTGGACGTGCCGCGGGTCGAGCGCATGATGCGCGAGTACTACGCCTCCGTGCGCAGCAACGACCGCAACGTCGGCCGCATCCTGGCCAAGCTCGATGAACTGGGCCTGGCCGAGAACACCATCGTCATCTACACCTCCGATCACGGCTACATGATCGGGCACCACGGGCTGTGGCATAAGGGCAACGCCTGGTGGATCACCACCGACGGCAAAGACCCGGCTGGAATCTACACGGACCTGATGTTCGACCGTCCGCTGGTCGTGCGCAACAATCTCTACGATTGCTCGATCCGCGTGCCCGGCATCATCCGTTGGCCGGCCAAGCTCAAGGCGGGCACGGTCACCACCGAGACGTTCACGCACCTGGACTGGTTCCCCACGCTGCTGGCCATGGCGGGTGTGGATGTGCCCAAGGATGCGACATTGCGCGGCAAGAACTATCTGCCCGTGTTGGAAGGCCGGGCCGGGGACTGGGACAACGACCTGATGGCCCAGCACCTGCGCCTGCGCTGCTATCGCACCACGCAGTGGAAGCTGGTGCGCGACTTTACCCGGCTCGGCCGCGATGAACTGTATCGCTATGCCGACGATCCCGACGAGCGGCACAACATCATCAACTCCGATGACCCGCAGGTCGTGGCAGCACGTAAGGAACTGGACGGCAAACTGCGGGCGCAGATGAAGGAAATCAACGACCCGCTGTATCCATATGCTGAAGCCTGGCCTTTGGATTGAACGCAAGGAGCATCCGATGAACATCACACGATTTGGTTTTTCGCTGTGCCTGGTGTTGAGCGCGGCTTTCACGGCTGCGGCGCAAAGCGGGCGACTGCCCGACCCCAACAGCCTGATTGACAGGCGATTTCCCGACAATCCACAGAAGATCACGCCGCTGGCGCAGGATTTTGTGGCGGTGGGGCGTTCGCCCGATCCGGAGCGCGTGTGGTTGTACGACCCGTACATCCTGGCCCTGGAGAACGGCCGGTTGATCGGCGGCTACACCATGGGCGGGCCGGGCGCGGGCGAATATCTGAAGTCCAAAGGCTGGGTCGATGCCAACGGCACGACGCAGAATGCCGTGGTGCTGACCAGCGATGATCACGGCAAGACGTGGACCGACCGCGCCCACTATCGCATGTCGCATCAGCGAGCATTCGAGGCCGGCGGCAAGATCTACATCCTCGGCCACAGCGGCAACCTGCGCATCATGTGCAGCGAGGATAATGGCGAAACATGGTCCCAACCGGTTGAACTGACCGAGGGCCAGCAGTGGCACCAATCCGCTGTCGGTTACTGCAAGGCCAACGGCAACGTGTATATCGTGATGGAGCACCGCCTCGAGCGCGGCATCAAAGGCTGGGATGTGACCAACATCGCCCCCGTGCTCATGCGCGGCAAGCTGACCGACGATCTGACCAAGCGCGAGAACTGGACCTTCGCCAGCGAAATGGTCTTCATGGACGTGATCGACCAGAGCAAGATCCACTACGTCGGCATCCCGTTCTATCCGACCAATCCGACCACCGCGTACTCTCTTGCACCCCGCCGCTCCATGCACCCGATGGGCTGGCTGGAAACCAACGTCGTGCAGATTCACGATCCCAAGCACATCTGGTACGACCCGACGGGCCACACCTTCCACCTGTTTAGCCGGGCCAACACCGGCGGCACCAACGTCGCGACCATGTGCAAAGTCGTCGAAAATCCTGACGGCACCATGACCACCATGTTCGAGAAAGCACCCTCCGGCAAGGAGATGGTCTTTGTCCCGCTTCCGGGCGGTGGCATGAAGTTCTACATCAAGTACGATGAGAAAACCCAGCTCTACTGGCTGCTGAGCAATCAGACGACCGACAGCATGGTCGACGTCAAGAAGATGGACCCACGTCGCTACGGCATCACCAACCAGGAGCGGCATCGCCTCGTGCTGCACTTTTCGCGCAATCTGTACGACTGGTGCTTCGCCGGCGTGGTGGCCATCGGCCCGGACATGAACGCCTCGCGGCACTATTGCAGCATGGACATCGACGGCGATGACCTGGTGATCATGTCGCGCAGCGGCAGCAATCGCGCTCACGATGCCCACAACGGCGACCTGGCCACCTTTCACCGCGTGACCAACTTCCGCGGCCTGGTGTATTGAGCAATCTGTGAGGTCGTCTGCAAAGTTTTGAACAAGTGATAGTCTGAACGCTTCACGACATGTATCAGGAGTCCATCATGACCAGTTTCCGTTGGCTGCTCGCTGCGAGCGTGATGTTCTTGTCAGTCGGCGCTGCCTGGGCGCAGCAAGAGCGGCTGCCCGACCCCAACAGCCTGATCGACGCCCAATTTCCCGACAATCCGCAGAAGATCAAGCCGCTGGCCCAGGATTATGTGGCGGTGGCTACGTCGCCCGACCCGGAAACGATCTGGTATTACGATCCCTATGTCCTGGCCCTGCCCGGCGGTCGGTTGATCGGCGGCTACAGCATCGGCGGCTCCGGCGCGGATGAGTACTGCAAGAAGAACGGCTGGATCGATGAGGACGGCAAACCACAGAACGCGGTGGTGATGACCAGCGATGATCACGGCCAGACCTGGACCGAGCGGGCCCACTATCGCATGTGGCACCAGCGGGCCTTCGAGGCCGGCGGCCACATCTACATCCTCGGACACATGAACGATCTGCGCATCATGCGCAGCGATGACAATGGCGAAACATGGACCGAGCCCGTGCAACTGACCGAGGGCCAGACCTGGCACCAGTCGGCCGTCGGTTACTGGAAGGCCAACGGCAACATCTACATCGTCATGGAACGCCGTCTTGACCGCGACATCAAGGGCTGGCAGGTCGCCAACGTCGCCCCCGTGCTCATGCGCGCTTCGCTCAGGGCGGATCTGCTCAAGCGCGAAAGCTGGACCTTCGCCAGCGAACTGGTCTTCATGGACTTCGTCGATCAGAGCAAGATCAACTACGTCGGCATCCCCTATCTGCCGACCAACCCGACAAGCTCCTACATCATCACCGAAAAGCCCCGCCGCGGCATGGCGCCCATGGGCTGGCTGGAAACCAACGTGGTCCAGGTCATGGACCCCAACCACATCTGGTTCGACCCCACCGGCCACACCTTCCACCTGCTGGGCCGCTGCAACACCGGCGGCACCAACATCGCCACCCTGTGCAAGGTCGTCGAAAATCCCGACGGCAGCATGACCACCATGCTCGAACAGGCCCCCTCCGGCAAGGACATGCTCTTTATCCCGCTGCCGGGCGGTCAGATGAAGTTCTACGTGCTCTACGACAAGAAAACGCAGCTCTACTGGTTGCTCAGCAGCCAGTCCACCGACAGCATGATCGATGTCAAGAAAATGGATCCCCGCCGCTGGAACCTGCCCAACCAGGAGCGCCATCGCCTGGTGCTGCACTTCTCGCGCAACCTGTACGACTGGTGCTTCGCCGGCGTCGTCGCCATCGGCCCGGACATGAACGCCGCCCGACATTACGCCTGCATGGACATCGACGGCGACGACCTGGTCATCATGTCGCGCAGCGGCGATGAACACGCCCACGATGCCCACAACGGCGACCTGACCACCTTCCACCGCGTCAAAAACTTCCGCGGTCTGGTGTATTGAGAACGTCGGAGGATTGAACCGCAGAGACGCAGAGGACGCAAAGGAAGACAAGAAGAGGATTCAATAGCCGCAAAAAGGCACAAAAGAAGCAAAACAGGCTTGAATCTCATCCCCTTTTGTGTTTTCTGCGCCTTGTTGCGGCTACTTCTTTTGTCTGTGTCTTCCTCCGCGTTCTCTGCGTCTCTGCGGTTCTACTTCCGCCAGTTTATGATGTGGCTACCGAATTCAGTTTGTCGCTAACTTTCAGCCGGTGAACCCATGCCTCAATCCGACGAACGCCCCAACATCATCCTCATCATGACCGACCAGCAGCGCTACGACACCATCGCGGCCCTGGGGGCTGGTCACATGCACACGCCCAACCTCGATCGCCTGGTCCGCGAGGGCGTGGCGCTGACGCATTGCTACTGCACCGCGCCGTCCTGCGTGCCCTCACGCTCCAGCTTCTTCAACGGGCGCTATCCCCATCAACTGGGTGTTTTCCATAACGCACATCCCTGGTCCACTTCCTGGGTCGAACAGCTTCAGGCCTCCGGCTATCACACGGTCAACGTCGGCAAGATGCACACCATCCCCTTCGATGCCCCCTGCGGGTTCGATCAGCGATTGGTCGTCGAGAACAAGGACCGTCCGCTGCGCCTCGAGCGCGAGCACGGCGGGTTCTTCGATGAGTGGGACAAATACCTCTCGCACATGCAGGTGCGCAAGCCCAGCCGCGACACGTACAAGGCGGAGCACCCCGAGTGGTCGCAAGCGCTCGGCGCGTTCACCTGGCCGCTGGAAGAACAGCATCATCCCGACATCTTCGTCGGCCGCACCGCGCAGTGGTTCATCAACACCCGTCGCTCCAACGCGCCGCTGTTCATGGTCATCGGCTTCCCCGGCCCGCACCCGCCTTACGATCCGCCAAAGCGATTCCTCGATCTCTACGATCCCGCCAAGACGCCCGTGCCGCAGGTGAGCGACGAGGAACTGGCAGCCCAGCCGCACGCTCAGAAAGCCCTGCGCCGGGAAATGGCGGACAACAATCACGATGCGGTCAAGTGGCAGCTTGATCCTTCACAAGACCAGCTTCGCCGCCTGCGCCATCACTACGACGCCAACGTCTCGCTGATCGACGAGCAGGTCGGGCAGATCCTCGACGCTTTGAAAAAGCGCGGCTATCTCGACAATTCGATCGTCGTCTTCGGCTCCGATCACGGCGACTGCCTCGGCGATCACGGCCACATCCAGAAGTGGACCATGTACGAACACGTAACACGCCTGCCCATGATCTTCTGGTCCCCTCAACACATGCCTGGCGGCAAGGTGCTTGACGGTTTGACCCAGCACTTCGACGTGGCGGCGACGATTCTGGACATGGCGGGTGTCAAGCTGAATGAAAACTTTGAAGGCCGCTCGCTATTGACGCGAATGCAGGATGGTGCGCCGCTGCGGGAATACGTCTTCGCCGAGCACACGGCTGACAACCTGCTCAAGCAAGTGTCCATGATGACCATGGTCCGCAGCGAGCGCTACAAGCTGGTTCACTACGAAGACTCGACGGATGGCGAGTTGTACGATCTCTACGCCGACCCGCAGGAGAAGCACAACCGCTGGGATGATGCCGCCTGCGACCCGATGAAGCGCGAGCTGCTGGACGCCATGCGTCGCTGGCGGGCGGGGGAACAGGTGTAGAATCACGGATCCAGGGCTTCGCTGCGCTCAGCCCTCGGCCTGGTCAGCTATCAATTCACCTTGACCACCACCAGCGAGGTGTCGTCGATGCTGCGGCGGGTGCCGGTGAACTGGCGGACGGTCCAGTGGATGTGGTTGAGGGCGTCGGTGGCGTTTTTGCCGCCGCAAAGGCGCAGGGTCTGTTCGACGCGTTCGGTGCCGAAGGACTGGCCCTCGGCGTTGAACGAGTCGATCAGGCCGTCGGTGTAGAGCAGCAGCAGGTCGCCGCGGTTCAGATCCCAGATGCCCTTTTCGTAGTGCTGGTTTTCATCGACGCCGACGATCATGCCGCCGGTGGCCAGTTGATGGATGCGGCCGTCGCGCAGCAGCAGCGGCGGATTGTGCCCGGCGTTGCAGTAGGTCAAACGATGCGTCTCGGGGTTGAACACGCCGTACCACAGCGTGGCGAACTCGTTGTCCAGCGTGTCGCGGCAGAGGGCGATGTTGCAGCGGGCGATGATCTCATCGAGGTCGTAAACATCCTGGGCATAGGCCCGCAGCGAGGCGCGGACGGAGGCCATCAGCAGGCTGGCGGCAATGCCCTTACCCACCACGTCGCCGATGGCGATGCCCAGGTTGTTCTGGTCCAGGTCGATGAAGTCGTAGAAGTCGCCGCCCAGTTCGAAGCTGGGGATGTAGCGGGCGGCGATCTCGAACGGCGGATACTGCGGCATCTTGTTGGGCAGCATGCGGCGCTGCACGCTGGCAGCCAGATGCAACTGGCGACTGAGGCGCTCGTGCTCGTGGCGTGTGGTTTCCAGGCGCGCGTTTTCAATCGCGGCCGCGAGCATCTGGGCAATGGCCCGCAGCAGGTTGACCTCGAACTCGGTGAAGCGGCGGGTCTGGGCGCTGTAGAGTTGCAGTGTCCCGATGGGTTCGCCCTGGTGGACGATGGCCGCGCAGAGCATGGAGACCAGCCCCTCGGTCCTGGCATCATCGGGATAGAGCGAGCGGGGATCGCTGGGCATGTCCTCGATCTGCACCACTTCGCCTTCGAGGGCAGCCTTGTACATGGTCGAGCGATCCAGCGGCACGTGGCCCTT
The DNA here is from genome assembly GCA_964471555.1 of uncultured Phycisphaeraceae bacterium. Taxonomy (GTDB): domain Bacteria; phylum Planctomycetota; class Phycisphaerae; order Phycisphaerales; family Phycisphaeraceae; genus JADLFV01. The sequence continues at coordinate 5,840 of CAYYGM010000034.1, read as the reverse complement.
GTCGATGTAGCGCTGCGAGAGGTTGTGCGACGCGCGCGAGACCAGCATGGGCTTGCCGTCGATCTTCTCGATCAGGCGGATCATGGCCGCCCGGGCGTGCATGACTTCCGCCACCGACTGCACAGCCGTGTCGAGCACCTGGCGCAGATCCTTCTGCCCGGCGATCAGGCGGCTGACGCGATAGAGCGTGGACAGCTCGCGCACGCGGCGGCGGGCCTGGTAGTCGTCGTAGCACAGGCGTGCGATGGCGTTGGCCAGCAGGTAGAGGAACTGCACGCTGGCCGCGCGGTTGGGGCCGCAGGATTCCTCCGCCTGCCGCACCACGTCGTCGAGGCGATCTTCAGGCACACCCAGTTCAAGTGCCAGGGCGCGCAGGCGCGGGCGGGGGATGCGCATCTGCGGCGCAGCCAGCGGCTTTTCAATAGCGATCGAGCCGAGCCGGCGGCCGGCCACGATGATCGGTGCGATGAAGCGGCCCTGTTCGTCGAGCAGTTGGTCGAGCACCAGGTCGGAAGCGTCACGGCTCTGAGCATCGGTGCGGCGCGTCAGCGGCTGATCGTTCGCATCACGGATGACGGTCGCCAGGCGGGTGACGGCCGAGAAGGAATCCTGGATTTCCTGCAGCGTGGCCAGGTCGAGAAAATCGGTGAGCGACAGCGACTGGTCCACGGAAAGCTCAGTGGACGTCTCGTCCGGAGGCGCGAGTGATGATTCGGGCAGGTCGTTCAAGTGCGTGGATCAGTGGAGGACGGACCCGTCAGGATCATGGCTTGGATGGGGCTTCGGCTGGCGCGGCCGGCTGCTGAGTTTCGGGTTGTGCGGCAGGTTTGGCGTCGCCGGCGTCCTGCGTGGCGGTATCGAGCCAGATGCTGCGCAGCACGGGCAGCAACGGATCGCGCGGGTCGCGGCTCTGCGCCATGGCCAGGCCGTAACGGACCAACTGGCGCGAGCGGACCTGATAGCCCAGGTAGGCCATCATGATGCCGGGATCATCGGTGGCCTCGGGGCTTTCGATCAGTTGGTTGAGTTCACCCTGCACCCAGCGCAGGCGCTGCTCGCTGGGCAGCAGTCGGGCCTCGTAGCGGGCGGCGATCAGTTCCGGGTGCTGCTCGAACAGCCGGCGCAAGTTGAGGGCGGAAGAGCGGATCATGCCGGCCCCGAGCTGGGCGTGGATCATGCCCACGCGCGGCATGGGATCGTCGGGTGTCAGCATCAGGGCCTGCTTGTAGGAGCTTTCCGCCCTGAAGAAATTGCCGGACGCCATGGCTGCTTCCGCTTCACCCATGAACTGGTTGCTGCGGGTTTTTTCCGAGCCGGCCAGCGAACGGATGGCGGGCAGGTCGTAGTTCAACTCGCCGATCAGATCGGTGACATCAGACTGCTCATCCAGGGGATTGACTTCGGTTTCGGAAGTCTCATCGGGCAGGCTGTAGGCCTTGCGGATCGCTTCGAGTGCGGCCGTTTCCGCGTTCTTGATGCGTTCCTGATCGGGCAGTTCCAGGCTGGGCGTTCCGGTTTCTTCCGTTTCGCTGGCAGCGGCCTGCTGCTGGCCGGCCCCGGTGCGCAGCTCGGAGATCAGTGAGCCGTACACGCTGGGCTGAGCGGCCGCTTTGGGATTGTCCAGGATCGACTGGCGCATCTGCTGCACGCTGAACCACTGCTTGGGCGCGTTGGGCTGAAGCTGCTGACCGAGCGCGAGCGTCAGCGCATTGGGCAGCGGCTCCTGCGGCTGCTGGCCGGGCTGCGTCACGTCGCTGTTGGTATCGACCGTGTTGCTTTCCGGTTCCTCCACGTTCAACTGCGGGGGCGGAGTCGGACTGATGCGAGCGTCCTTGTTCAGCGCCTGGTTGGCGTCGTCGAGCTGCTTCTGCTGCTCGTCGGTGAGCGGCGGGCGGATGATGTTGGCCTGGGTGTCCACGCGGCGCACGCCCAGCAGAGGCGAATCGCTCAGGTCAAGGGCCTGGCCCTCGCTGGTGCGCAGGGCCGAGAGGCTGGAGGAAGAAGTCTGATCGCTGCGCAGGGGCGAAGTCAGGTAGCTGTAGGAAGAGCCGGCGCTGACCAGTCGATTGCCGCCTTCGTAGTAGGATCTGGATGCCGAGGCGCCGAGGCCGAGGCCCTGGCCGGCCAGGTTGGTGAAGGAACGGAAGACGGGCGTGGTTTCGCCGCCGTAGCGGGTGAGGGACTGGGTGTTGACCATCGAGGGAGCCGAGTAGAGCGACTGGGCGCGGAAGTTGAAGAGGCTATCGCTGGGCAGTGCGCCCTGGAACTCACCGGGCGCGCCGTAGCCGACGTTGCCCTGGAATCCGAGTCCACCGGCGACGTTGCCGGTGACCAGGTCGTTGCGCAGACGGTAATCGGGCATGGGTGCATTGGAGTTGACGCCGCCGGAGCCGACGCGCAGGTTGGCATCGAGGGCGCGGCCGCTCTGGCCGCCGGCTGCCTGCTGGGCTGCGACCGGCAGTGCCAGGGTGAGCGTCAGAAACGGGATAAGGATCAGTCTGGTCTTCATGGTTAAGCCCTCCCGTCGGTGCATCCGGCGCGAGCCCGACACTACTCTATTGTATGTATGTCGGCTCCCGCGGGAGGCAGGATTCAGCCAAGGCCCCATAATTCGCCCGTAACCGCCCATTTTCCCCCCGGAACCGGCCTGCGAAGTTGAGCCAACGTCCATCGGCCGCCCGGTTGTTTAGAGCAACTCCACAATCTCGAAACGCTTGGCGCCCCGCGGCAGATCGACCTTGACCGTCTCGCCCACGCGGGCCTTCATCAGGGCCTCGCCCATCGGACTGCTGGCCGTCACCTCGATCTCGTCAGCATCAAAGTTGCCGGTGGCTTCACCCACGATCTTGTAGAGATCCTCGCTGTTGTCGTCGAGGTCGCGCAGCTTGACCACCGAGCCCATGAAGACCATGTCCTCGGGCACGGCATCATCCGAGGCCACGTGAGCTTCGCTCAGGCGCGTCTCCAGGCGGCGGATCTCCGCTTCATTGAGACCCTGCTCCTCCCGGGCGGCGTGATAGTCCGCATTCTCGCTGAGGTCGCCGTCACGTCGTGCTTCGGCAATGCGCCGCGACAACTCGGCGCGCCGGCCCTTGAGCGTCTCCAGGCGTTCGGTCAGTTTGACTTTTTCCTGTGCGGTGATGAACTGCAAGTTGAAATCTCCCATGCAAAAAACATCCCCAACGCCCGGGGATATGTCATCGGCGGGCGTCGGTCGGTCCACTTCAAGTAACGTGCTTTATTCTAACCGAGGCGGCCCGAAACAGCAGCAACGCCCCCCAGGCGCCCACCGCCACGGCTGCCATCAGCGAGATGTGATTGGCCCACGGCTGAAGCTCGAAATACCCGGCCGCCTCCGTCAGGGCCCACAACGAACCCAGCGGGCTGATCCACGTCGGCCACGGGCCGCGCCCACTGCCCAGCATCAGCAGCGGTTCACCCAGCAGCATCAACAGGCACCCCCCCATCGCCACGGTCCTGGCCGGTCCGCGATCCCACAGTCCGCCCAGGGCGATCAACCAGCCGACCGCCAGGCTCCAGGCCGCCATCGCCACCGCCAGCCAGATGGCCTGACTCACCGGCCAGCGCGCGATGGTCATCAGCGGCCAGAGCACCGTCTGCCACAGCAGGTTCAGCGCCAACCAGTCCAGCAGGACGCCGCCGGTCGAGCCCCACTGGCTGAGTCGCAACGCCGGCCACGCCACGAACAATCCCAGGGCCGCGCCGAACACCAGCCAGCGCACCGAGGCGTGGTTGACGCTCATCTGCAACCACAGCATGCCCCACAGGGCCAGCAGCCACAGGCTCCAACCCAGGATCAGCAACCGCACACTGGGGCGGCCCGGCCGATGATGCCGCAGTGCGATGGACATAGTGGAAGTATAGGTTGTCGTCGCTGGACTGGCTGCAGCCTGCGGTCTTAAGTCCGTCAATCATCGTCTCTGAACACATAAATACCAATGATTCATATCTATGGGATATAAATGGCCTGATGATGTTGAGCACATGCAGGTTGTCCGCATGAGTGCAAGCTGGTGATATTGTACTTAAAAAACTGAAAAATATGATTTAATAATTATTTACCCCGCGCTCTTGCGTGTGGCCGCATCTGGCTGTACAACTTGTATATAATTGCCGCTTGTGGCGCGGATTTTTCAAGTGGCCGTCGCATCGTCCGGGCCCAGGCCCTTCAGCGGATGGTGACGGTTTCGGTTGCTTCAAGCCGAGCGCATGGCCCGTCGTTCTGGAGCCTCTTGGATGGTTAATTCCACTTCGACGCACGATCCTCATCAGGCGGACGCCCCGGTCAAGCATCTGCTGGTGAGCAAGTATCTGCGCGATCAGATCCTCAGGCACAAGCTGCCGCCGCGACACATGCTCGAGTCGGAGTCGGAACTGTGCGAACGCTTCGGCATCAGCCGCGGCCCCGTGCGTCAGGCCCTGGCGGCCCTGGAGCAGGAAGGGTTGATTTATCGCCAGGCCCGCCGCGGATCGTTCGTGGCAGAGCGGCCGACCCGTTCGGGTCAGGACAGTGCGACGGCAGAGCGCTCGACCAATCTCTGGATGTTCCCCGTCGGCACGCTCGGCACCAGCAACTTCATGATTCCCCTGCTGCTGCGCGGCCTGGAGCAGGGCGCCGGCGCCGCCAACGCCGCCCTGATCGTCAGTGCCCTGGTCACCGACGCCAAGGCCCACCCGCTCATCCAGCAGGGCAGTGTGACCGGCCTGTTCGCCTGTGCCGGCGAGCCGCGCGTCATTTACGACAGCGCCTTCGCCCATCTGCCCAAAGTGTGGCTGATGACCCGCCTTGATACCCATCAGGAGGGCTGGGATGCCGTCGGCCCCGACAATGAAGCCATCGGTCGCATGGCGGCGGAGTATCTGATTGGCAAAGGCTGCAAGCACCTGGCGTTTCTCAATCCCATGGTGACCAGTCACTCCGCCCTCAACCGCCTGCCCGGGTTCCTGGCCCAGGCCCATCGCCGCGGCGCCACCATTCAGATTGTCGATGACACCAGCAACACGGAGCTGTCCGACACCGGCGACAACAAGTTTTTCGCCAACCGCCTGCTGGAGTTGATGGTCGATCGTCTGCTCAAGCTCGACCCGCGGCCCACCGGCGTGTTCGCGCCCAGCGATTATGTCACAGCCGCCATGCTGCCCATGCTGCAGAAGCGCGGCATCGTGATCGGGCGCGATCTGCAGTTGATCTCGTGCAACAACGATCAATCCGTGCTGGCGTCGCTGGATCCGCGCCCGGTCACCATCGACATCAACTGCGAAGAGATCGGCCGCCAGGCCGCCCGCGTCATGGCCCGCCGCGTGGCGGACGAAGCGGGATTCCCCTGGGTCAACGTCCTGGTGCCGCCCACACTGGTTCTGCCCGATGCCGGCGATTGAAAGCATGGGTCGTAACCTTAGGTTTTTCTGATTGCGTGATCTGCGCCGCCCTTGCTGTGCGGCCATTGCTGCCGTTGCGGCCATAGCTGCCATGCGATCTGCGATCGGGCTATTATTAGTTTTCTAAAAAACTAATAATGGCTTTGGGGCGCCTGACAACATTGGATTCGCCACGAAGGACACGAAGGCACGAAGGACACGAAGGGAAAAATCCATACACATGGTCCTGTCTTCGTGTTCTTCGTGACTTCGTGGCTCATTTTTGTTTTCCGCTCTTGGAAGGCAATAGCGCGTTTGATTGGCGTGGGGGTCTGCAGCGAGCGATCGTCAGTTCATTCAATCAAGAATCCTCAATCCAACGTCCTCAACAGCGGCCGAAGTCGCTGAATCAAAAATCACCTCACCGCGCGGTGACGGACCCGATCGGCCCGAACCCGCCA
>CAYYGM010000033.1:0-34581 GCA_964471555.1 uncultured Phycisphaeraceae bacterium | reverse complement strand
GAGGGTAGTTGCACGCGCATGACTTTCGCTTCAACAACTGGGGCGGCAAGTATGGGCCGTGCCCCAATGATGATGCGGCCGCGTCCAAGATCATCGCGCACCTGGGCATTGCGTTCACCCATCATGATGATTTCATTCTGGAGGGCGGGTCGATCGACGTGGCGGGGGACGGCACGTTGCTGACCACGGAGCAGTGCCTGCTGAACCCGAAGCGCAATGCGCACCTGTCGCGGGGGCAGATTGAGGAAAAACTGGCCGAAACGCTGGGGATTTGCCGCATCGTCTGGCTGCCGGGCGGCATCGAGGGCGACGACACCGATGGGCACATCGATGATGTGGCGCGTTTTCTGGCAGATGGCTTGACGGTGTGCGTCAGTCCGCCGCCGGGGCATCCGGACCACGACATCATGCAGCGCAACATGGCGGCCCTGCGTGCGGCGAAGCTGGAGGTGATCGAGTTGCCCGCCCCGCAGCCGGTGTGGTTCGATGATCCCAATGAAGGGCGGCGCATGCTGCCTTGCAGTCACGCCAACTTCCTGATGAGCAACGGGCAGATCCTGGTGCCGGTGTTCGGGCAGGGCAGTGATGAGGTGGCGCTGCGTCGCATTGACGATGCGCTGGGACACTGGACGGTGACGCCGGTGCGTGCGGATGTGCTGGTGGTGGGCTATGGCTCGCTGCACTGTCTGACCATGCAGCAGCCGGTGGGGGGCGGGGAGTAGGCTGTTGGCAGTAGGGAGCGGGGAGGCAAAATAGCCGGCGAGCTACGTCTCGCCGGACGAGGTTGTTTGTGTCACATCATCCCTCTTCGGCGCATAGGGAGGTGGCGAAATCATCATGTGGTTCGTCCGGCGACACGCAGGTCGCCGGCTGGGGATGAGAAAAGTTCAGCCCAACTCCCTACACCCTAACCCCTACACCCTCTCGCCGACCGCTTTGCTGAGCACATCGTCGAGGTCCATGGGGTGGCCCTGCCAGAGCAGCTTGCCTTCGGGAGAAAAGACGAAGGCGTGCGGGATGCTGGAAACGCCCCAGGCTTCGGCCAGTGAGGTGGCCTGCAGGTAATCGCCGGCTTGCAGCCAGTTCATGCCGTGCTCGGCGATGAATTTTCTGGCGGCGGCGGGATCCTGGTCCACACTCACGCTGATGAAGGTGACGCCGCGATCGTGGTATTCCTCATTCAGTTGTTTCAGGTGCGGCACCATCTGCACGCAGGGCGGACACCACGTGGCCCAGAACTCGATCACGGTGACGTGGCCGGCCTGTGAGGCGGAGGTGACGGTCTGGTTGTCGAATGTCACCAGGGCCCAGTCATGCGGCTCGTCGCTGGGCAGCGGATTGGGGGCTGTGGTCAACGAGCGCAGCAGTCCGGTGAAGGCAAAAAGGGCGATCACGCCGGCAAAAATCCATATCACGCGCTTGTTCATAATGGAACAATCGCCGAAGCGGCCGATGTATTCCCGCAAAAAAGCCCGGGGCTGGCGGGCCCTGGGCTTGGAGGATTTTCACATTTGACACAGGCGTTGTTGCAACACGATTGACGCAGCTACATCAGTAGGGCGGCGCGGGCAGCGGCGAGGGGGCGGGCATTTCACTTTCCTCGATCAACTGGTCCATGGTCTTGCCGGTCTGGGCCTGCAGCTCCGCGTCCACCTGATCGATGTCGGTGCGGAAAGCGGTGTGGTTGTCATCGTACGTCACGGGGATGCCCCGGAAGCCGTGATGTGAGGGCTTGCCGAAGAGGGCGATGGTTTCGCTGTTGAGCGTTTCGGAGCCGCCGGGGATCAACACATAGGAAGCATTGGCGCGGACCCAGTCGCGCTGCTGTGCGGCCGACCAGTTGTCGATGTCGTCCGGGATGGTCACGTCGGACATCGGCGAGATCAGATATTCCCAGGTGAAAAAGTTACCTTCCAGCAAGGGGTACAGTTCGTCGGGGTAATGGCTGTCGTGACTCTGGGCGTACATCACGCACGACTGGTGAATGCCGCGGGCCATGGTGTTGGACTGCATCTGCCGTGCGGTGCTGCGTGCTGATTGGAGCGCGGGCAGCAGGATGCCGATGCCCATGGCGCTGACCGACATGCCGCCGCCGCCGAAGGCCATGGCGTTCTGGCTGAGAATCGAAGCGCCCGGGAACGGTACGCTGGCGCGGGCGTGGTAACCTTCATCATCCGACCAACCCACGCTGCCGGCTGGCGCCAGGTGAGGCAGGATCATGCCCAGCGGCGGCAGCAACATGCCCGGCGTCTGCTCGGCAATCTCCGGCGGCAGCACCGAAAGCAGCGTCTGACTCATCATGACGTACGACTGATACGCGGTCGGCGCGGTCTGCGGCAGATCGATGTAAACCAGGCCCGTCACGTTTTCGCCGCCCGCCAGTTTCTGTCGCAGATCGGTGAACGTGGCGTTGCTGGTGATCGGCTGGCCGCTCTGATGGGCGTAGAGGTTGGCCATCACGATCGCCTGCGGGAACAGCGTCACGTACAGGTTGCCGTCAGCCACGGCCCAGGACGGACTGACCATGGGCATGGCGAAGCTGTGAATGGTCAGGTCACCGCTTTGAATCCGCTTGAAACGGAAGCCGCCCCCGGAAGTGTCGGGTGCTGCGTACTGATCTTGATCCAGCATGCTGTTGGCGTAGTTTTCCAGCGTCAACAAATCGGCGGCCAGCAGTTCCGGCTGCGGCGGCTGGTTGACGATGCACACGCCAAGTCCCATCGGGCCGGCAACGCCGGGATCGTTGTACATCACCCAGCGCGGCCCGAAGCGATGCAGCAGGGCGGGCAGGTTGACGCCCAGTTCATCGCTGGCCCTGGTCATCGCTTCGTCCACGTCGGCCTGCGCCTCGTCACCGCCGCCGGCGACGATGGCGGCCACGATGGTGTCGTAGAGTTTGCCCAGGTCGATCTGGCTGACCTGCATCCATGTCGCGCCGGAGGGCACGACCGTTAAGGCTGCATCGTCGATCGAGCCGCAATCCAAGGCGGTCAGAATGCCGCGGCGCGGGGCTGGTGCGCCGAGGAACGCTTCCCAGCGCCAGCTTGTATCTTCGAAGCCGCCGACGTAGATCATCTGCCTGACGCCGTCGAGGCCCAACTCGTCGCGCACGGCATGCCAACTCTGCACATCCTGATCGTCGCCACCCTGCTCGGGGATAAACCGATCGACCATCGCCATCGCGGCGGCCACGTCGGCGTAGATCAACACCGCGTTATCCGCGCCCACTTTGGCGGCGGCGGCTTTGTACGTTTCACTCGCGCCCAGCGAACCTTCACCGGCCGGGCCGATCAGCAGGCAGAGCACATCGCCGCGCTGTTCGATGCGGGCGTCGAGGTTCGGCTCCTGGTCATTGAGCAGGTCCACCAGTCGCTGCAACTGCGGCAACAGCGCCTCGGCAAACTCACCCGGCTGACAGATCAGCCCCATGCGCGGCAAGGGATCGTTGGAGCCTTCGGGCGTCACCACGCCGGCGAAGTACGCCGCCCACGGCCGACGCCAGACCACGGGGGCGAGCCGGCGGTAAATCTCCATCGCTTCAGCCGCATCGGGATCATTGGGGCTGGACTGCTCGATCATGGCCGGCAGAGTCTGCGTCAGAAGCTGATTCAACTGCGTGGCCTGCAGCACCGCCTTCAACTTCGACTGCTCATAAACCGGGCCCTGACTGTCGATGCCGGTCCACGACACGCACGCCAAAGCGTCGGCGGGAACCTGATCCAGCAGACTCTGGGCCTGCACCCCGCTTGTCGCCAGCAACAACACGATGACGGCCGCGATTGATTTCATCCGTGATTTCCCATGAAAAAGTGGATGCTGTCGTTCGTTCGGATTGAACCGCAGAGACGCAGAGGACGCAGAGGAAGGCAAGAATGACTGGTTGGAAGAGGATTAGCCACGGATGAACACGGATGGTCACGGATAAGTCATGCATATTCCGATCCGTGTGCATCCGTGTTCATCCGTGGCTGGAATCATTTCTTCTCTGCGTCCTCTGCGTCTCTGCGGTTCAATTCTTTTCGCGTTTCTCGATCAGGTGTTCGACCACGGCCTGCCGCATGGCTTCGGCGGTGACCACTTCTTCGACCACCACCGCATCGGCGCCCACTTGCGAGGCCATGATGCCGCGGCTGAGGAAGTTGGTGCGGGCGGCGATGAAGATGCGGCGGTTGAGCATGCGGGCCAGCTTGCAGGCTTCGATCGCTTCCTGCTCATCGGGCACCGCCAGGATCAGGGCGGCAGCGCGTTCGATGCCCGCTTCACGCAGCGCCTGCTCATCACAGCAGCTTCCCTGCACCACTTTGCGGGCCAGGGCGGCCTGCTTGCCGACGGTCTGCGGATTCTTGTCAACGATGACGATGTCGAAGCCGCTGTCGGCCAGCTTCTCGGCCGCGGTGCGCCCCACGGGGCCGTAGCCGGCGATGATCGCCAGCGGGCGTGCAGCGGTGTCGGGTTGCGAATCGGCGGACATGTCGGCTCCCGGGGTGCGAATGGCGATTAGTGTAACAGGCCGGACCCTGCGGCTGCGTGTTTGTCGGCTACAATTCGCGGCTATGACACAAACGCAATCTTTCGATCTGGTGGTCATCGGCGGCGGACCTGCGGGCTACGTGGGAGCCATCCGCGCCGCTCAACTGGGCATGCGCACCGCTTGCGTGGAACGCGATCGGCTCGGCGGCGTCTGCAACAACTGGGGCTGCATCCCCACCAAGGCCCTGCTGGCCGGGGCTGAGCTGTACCATCGCATGACCCACGAGGCCCAGCAGTGGGGCATCTCCGCCGACAACATCCGCCACGACTGGTCCAAGGTCATCGCCCGCTCCCGCGGTGTGGCGGACACCGGGGCCAAGGGCGTGGGGGCCCTGTTCAAGAAAAATAAGATCGAACACATTGCCGGCAGCGCGAAAATCATCCCCGCCCCCGGAAGTGGAAAGAAAGTGGTGGTGACCGACACCGATGGCAAGCAGATCGCCGAGCTTGCCGCCAAGAACATCCTGATCGCCACCGGCGCCGTGCCCCGCGCCCTGCCGGGGGCGGACTTCGACGGCGAACGCATCATCAGCTCCAAGCAGGCCATGACCCTTGCCGAGCAGCCCAGGAGTCTGCTGATCGTCGGCTCCGGCGCCATCGGCATGGAGTTCGCCTACTTCTACAACGCCTTCGGCACGCAGGTCACCGTCATCGAAATGCTCGATCGCCTGCTGCCGATCGAGGACGACGAGATCAGCAAGGAGATCGCCCGCGCTTTCAAGAAGCAGAAGATCACCACCCTCACCGGCCATGTCACGACGGCGATCCAGAAGACCGAGACAGGCATCAAGGCCGTGATCGCCCCCGTCAACGACAAAGAGAATACGCAAACGCTCGAAGCGGACAAAGTCCTGGTCGCCATCGGCGTCAAAGGCAACTACGCCGGCCTGTTCGACGCATCGCTGGGTATCGAAACCTTCAAGGACCACATCAAAGTGGATTACCGCAAACCCGGCGCAACCTACGAAACTTCACTTCCGGGGGTTTATGCCGTCGGCGATGTCATCGGCCCGCCCTGGCTGGCGCACGTGGCCAGCGAGGAAGCGATCGTCTGCGTCGAGCGCATCGCCGGGCACACCGCGCCTGACATCGACTACAACGCCATCCCCGGCTGCACCTACTGCCACCCCCAGGTCGCCAGCGTCGGCCTGACCGAACGGGCCGCCAAGGAACAAAACCTTGATATCACCGTCGGCAAATTCCCCTTCCTGGCCAGCGGCAAAGCCCGCGCCCTGGGCGAGACGGCCGGGTTCGTCAAGATCATCGCTGACAAAAAGTACGGCCAGATCCTCGGCTGCCACATGATCGGCGACAACGTCACCGAACTGATCGCCGAACTCGGCCTGGCCCTGCGCCTGGAAGCGACACTCGACGACGTCATCGCCACCATCCACGCCCACCCGACCCTGAGCGAAGCGGTGCACGAAGCCACGCTCGGCGCCGAGGGAAGGATGATTCATCTGTGATGATTCGGTTTTGACGGGATCACGGGATTCAATTGAACCGCCAAGACGCCAAGAGCGCCAAGAAATACAAACAAGAAATTCGGACTCAAAAAAACTCGCGAATCGCAGAAAGAAGATGGGGGTCAACAACTCTTCTTGTGCTCTTTGCGCCTTTTTGCGGCTATTTCATTTCTTCACCTTGGCGCTCTTGGCGTCTTGGCGGTTCAATTTGTTCGCCGCTTGAGATTTTGATCCTGTCCTATTCGATCACTCGGCCGTGCCGGCGTCGAAGGTGATGCCGTTGCGGTCGAGGAGGGTGCCGGTGACGCGGTAGAGTTCGGCGATGGCGCTGTTGTAGTCGCGCAGGGCGGCTACCTCCTGAATTTCGGCGTCGGCCAGGCGCTGCTGGGTGCTGAGCTTGAGGTCGAGCAGGAACTCGGGGGTCAGGGCGATGCCGGCAGCTTCCTGTTCCTCGATGGCGCGCAGACTGTCGGCCGCAGCGCGGCGGGCGGCGCGGGCCGAGCCGATCAATTCGTAGTTGGTCCGCACGGTGCGCAGCGCGGTCTTGACAGCCAGCACCACGTCTTCAGCCAGACGCTGATAGTCGAGCACGGCTGACTGTCGCTGCAGTCGCATCTGCTGATACTGGGCCTGCGGAGCACGGTTGCCGATGGGCACGGAGAACTTGGCGCCGAGGATGTAGTCGATGAAGTCGATTTCGGAGAGATTGTCGTAGGCGCGGTCGGCACTGTTGAGCGCCAGGCCGTTGAACCCCACGGAGGCTGAGAGCGTCAGATCGGGCAGGCGCAGGTTGTCAGCCACGCGCTGGCGGACGGAGGCATCTTTGATCGCCAGCAGGGCCTGCTGCATTTCGGGGCGCTGGCGCAGGGCGGTGGTCACCGCGTCCAGCAGGTTGAACTGCACCGGGTCTTCCACCGGCGTCTCCACGGGCACGATCAACGTTTCATCGGCCACGGGCAGGTCGGGAGCGTTGATGAGGCGCTTGAGCTGGTCGGATGCGTCGCGCACCTGCTGGCGGGCACGGATGACATCGCCGCGGCGCAGCTCCACGAAGCTGTTGGCTTCGGTGATCTGCACGGGGGTCACATCGAAGTCGGCCCGCTTGCTGAGCCGATCGCGGTCCTCGACGGTGCGGTCGTACAGTTTCTTCTGCACCAGCAGCGACTGGCGGGCGAAGACCAGGTTCCAGTAGGCCTGCTCGGTCTGGGCCAGCAGGTCGAGCAGTTGTCCGCGCAGGGCCTGGGCCTCGCTTTGCCTGGCGCTGCGAGCCAGGACGATTTCGGCGCGATTCACATCGCTGCCGAAGTTGCGCAGCAATGGTTGGGCGAGGCTGAGGGTGACATCGCTGTCGTAGTAATGGCTGACGCCGTAGAAGGAAGCGGTGCTGTCGTAACGGTTGAGGTTGGTGGCTGCTTCGATGGTGCCGCCGCTGCTGAGGCGTTTGTTGATGCCGGTGGTGAGGCTGAAGTTTTCTTCCTGCTTGTTGCCGCCGATGCCGGGGATGATGCCGGCCGGCTGCGGGGTGTCGAGCTTCTGCCAGCCGGCTTCGGTGAAGAAGCTGGCATCGAACGCGGCCTCGGCCTGGACCACCCGGCTGTCGGCGATGGCCGGTCGCAGGCGAGCCACGCGCAGGTCCAGATTGTGCTCGACCGCCAACTGCATGACGCGCTGCAGGGAAAGCTGCACCGTCTTGTCGCTGCTCTGGCCCATCAGGTCGTCGCCCAACTGGACCGGCTGATCGGCGTAGGCGGCCATGCCGCTGATGCGGTCCAGCTCGGCCCGGCGCTGGTCGGACAATTCCTTCTCCACGTCCGAGGGCTCGCGCTTCAGTTCGACCGTGGGCGCGTCGGGAATCGCCTGCAACTGGCGGCGGTGAGACTCGATCAGCGACTGACGCAGCTCCTGTTCGGGGGCCATATCCAGCGGTCCCCGGCAGCCGCCCAGCAGCAACAGGGCGGCGGCAACCATGACATAGCGTGCTTGGGTAGTCATGGCGGACATGATACCGGAAGGGGGGCGGGCTTGAGGGGTGAGGGATGATCGGCGGGGCGCGATGTGGTAGTCTCGCGCCCCAAGCATCAGGCATTTCCCTGATCGCTCTTGTCCTGCACAATCGGCCGCGCGATCGTACAATCGGGGCCCGGATCGGTATTGAAGGCCCGCACATGGCGAAAAAAAAGTCTGGCAGTTCGATCCCCCGCCGTCACCGCGAACGCACCCCCAAGAAATCCGCGTCTGAATCTCTGCCGCCGGCCGGGCCCGGGTTGGCGCCGCTGCCGCCGATTCCGCCGATCCCCGCCGTTGAGCCGCCGCCGGCGCCGGCGGATGATGCGCAGGCCGCGGGCAGACGGCTGGCCGAGCCGCTGCTGCTGGAAGTTTCGTGGGAAGTGTGCAACCAGTTGGGCGGGATTTACACCGTGCTGCGCTCCAAGGTGCCGAGCATGGTGGCCCGCTGGGGCAGTCGCTACTGCCTGATCGGGCCGTACAACCATCACGCAGCCCAGATCGAGTTCGAGGCTGCGCCGCTGGTCGGGCCGATCGGCCAGGCGGTGCAGCAGATGCGCGACATGGGTTTCTACGCCCACTACGGGCGCTGGCTGGTGAGCGGTCGGCCGCACGTGGTGCTGCTGGAAGGTTGGCATGCCCAGCGCGTGCTGCACGAGGTCAAGTACCGTTTGTACGCCGACCACTTTATTCCCACGCCGGCGGATGATCCGCTGGTCAACGATGTGATCATGTTCGGCGAGTGCGTGCGGATGTTCCTGTCGATGCTGGGCCAGACCGAGGCCCGGCGGCGCAAGCTGGTGGCGCACTTTCATGAATGGATGGCCGGGGCGGCGGTGCCGATGCTGCGCAAGGAGAACTGGCCCGGGTCGATCGTGTTCACCACGCACGCCACGCTGCTGGGTCGCTACCTGGCGACGCACAACCCGCAGTTCTACGACCACCTGCCGTTCTTCAACGCGGACGCCGAGGCCCACCACTACAACGTCGAGGCCCAGCATCGCATCGAGCGCTCAGCCGCCCACGGCTCACACGTGTTCACCACCGTCAGCGACATCACCGCCGACGAGTGCAAGCACCTGCTGGGCCGAAGCCCCGACGTGCTGCTGCCCAACGGCCTGAACATCGAGCGCTTCACCGCCACGCACCAGTTCCAGAACCTGCACAACGAGTTCAAGGCCAAGATTCACCAGTTCACCATCGGCCACTTCTTCCCCAGCTACAGCTTCGAGCTCGAGCAGACGCTGTACATGTTCACCAGCGGCCGCTACGAGTATCGCAACAAGGGACTCGACCTGACCATCGAATCGCTGGCCCGGCTCAATCACCGGCTCAAAGAGGCGGGGGCCGCGGTCAACGTCGTGTTTTTCATCATCACCCGGGCGCCGTATCGCTCGATCAACGTTGCCGCCCTGCAATCCAACGCCATGCTCAACGAGCTGCGCGAGGCGGCCGACACCATCAAGAACAAGATCGGCGACCGCCTGTTCTACGAAGCCGCGGCCGGTCACATTCCCGATCTGAACACGCTGGTCGATGACTACTGGCGGCTGCGCCTGCGCCGCACCATGCTGGCCTGGCGGCGCGAAGCCCTGCCCCCCATCGTCACCCACGATCTGCAGGACGACGCCAACGACGCCATCCTGCGCCAGTTGCGGGCCTGCGCCCTGTTCAACGACCGTCACGACCCGGTCAAGATCATCTATCACCCCGACTTCATCACGCTGACCAATCCGCTGTTCGGCATGGACTATGACCAGTTCGTGCGCGGCTGCCACCTGGGCGTGTTCCCCAGCTACTACGAACCGTGGGGCTACACGCCGCTGGAAGCGGTGGCCCTGGGGGTGCCGGCCATCACCAGCGATCTGTCCGGATTCGGGTCGTACCTGGCCAGCCTGGTGGCCGATCACGATGAGCGCGGCGTCTATGTCATTCGCCGCCGCGGCCGCGACTTCAACGATGCCGCCAATCAATTGACCGATCGCCTGTTCCGCTATTGCCAACTCGCTCGCCGCGAACGCATCGCCCTGCGCAACAGTGCCGAGAGCTTCAGCGAACACTTCGACTGGCACAACCTGGGCAAGCGCTATCACGAGGCGCACGAGTTGGCGCTGGACAGGCTGGCGTAACATTTACAAGAACTGGTTTTTGCGAGCACAGATTAGCCAGAGGCTTTATTTCACGCTTCGGGCCAAACAGGCTCAAACAGAGTTGCCTGTTCTTTGATTAATTTGCGTACAGACTGTTCAAGCGGATAAAGATATCTGGGAATCAACTCTGATTTGACATCTTCCACCGGCAGCCAACTGTTCGGATCGCATTGGTATCTTGCCACCCGTGACGCTTGGTAAAGTGGATCAAAATGCTTGTAAATCTGTTGATAGCGGTTAACGCTGCGCAAGACCTGCCGCCGGTTGTCGTGATTCGAGCTTGCGGGCAATTTGTCATGTGCGAACAACGCTTCGATGGCATGAACTGCCGTATAAAAGGTAGCCGTCACCATCCAATCTGGGAACCCGTCTGGTATTTGCCCCAGAAATTTTCGATTATGGCGCCAACGCCGGATGTGGTTTTCGACGCGCGACATTATTCCTGTTCGTAGAGGGTGATGGCTATTCGTGTATCCACGAACTGCGCCAGATCATCGGGAGAATTGCCAGGTATCTGAAAAACGTTGCTGGGAATCAGGGGGTAGTCTTTAGATAACCGGATACCCAGTTCCGTGATCTCGTCAGCCAGATCAAAGTCGAATCGGCCCCGGGCCGGTACCACGAAGATGGTGATGCTCCCATCACATGGTGCAGCATGACAACCAACAATATGCTTCTGTTTGTCCGGCTGTCGGCACCACTCGTACACCATGCTCAGCATGGCGTTTAATTCATCGTTCCAGATCGATCGGCTCTCGCCAACCTGGATATGCCTGACGGCTTCCGGGACGGGAAGGATAAACCGGTCTTCATTTTCACCTGTGATGAAAACCTGGCGTTCCGTGTCGGTGGCGTCAAGATGGATATGATCGGCTGTTGAACGCTGTGGCGATGTCATGGTCCGTGCCCCTACCAGCGATCTATCAACTGTTGCAATGGCTATAGGCTGTGTTGCGGAACCATTGAACTATATATCACGCCCTTGCCAGCCGCAACTTGCCTCGTGTGAATTTCTCACATTATGTGCCGAAAATCCGGGTTTTATCGGTCCCGCGAGAAGCCGAACGGCTTCTCCGGCTCCAACCGACAGCTAGTCGGCATGCCGACTACGATGAACAACATACATCTGCTCGTGAAAACCAGAAAGGCCCCACCATGCCCCTCGACATCACTTATCTCGGACACTCCGGCTTCCTCTTCTGCGACGGCAAAATCACCCTCGCGGTCGATCCTTACCTGACCGGCAATCCGGTCGCGGTGCACAAGCCCGAGCAGATCAACTGCCGGTACATCGCCCTGACCCACGGCCACGGCGATCACATCGGTGACACGATTCCCATCGCCCGCCGCACCGGCGCCACCGTCATCGCGCCCTACGAGGTCTGCAACTACCTCAACGAGCAGGGCATCGACAAGACGGAAGCGGGCAACCCCGGCGGTCGCATCACCACCGACTTCGGCTACGTCGCCTTCACGCCCGCCATTCACTCGGCCAGCTACCAGGGCCGCTACATGGGCATCGCCTGCGGCCTGGTCATCCGCATGGGCGACAAGTGCATCTACCACGCCGGCGACACGGCGCTGTTCAGCGACATGAAGCTCATCGGCCAGATCGCCAGGCCCGACGTGGCCTGTTTACCCTGCGGCGGCCGCTACAACATGACGCCGGCACTGGCCAAGATCGCCGCCGAATACGTCGCCGCCCCGGTCGCCATACCGATTCACTGGAAGACTTACCCCGTGCTGGCCCAGGACATCAGCGACTTCACCCCGCAAGGCGTGCAGGTCAAAGCGATGGAGCCGGGCGAAACCTGGCGCTGCGAGTGAAAGAAGTTGAACCGCCAGGATGCCGAGAACGCCAAGATATGAGGCGGGGAGAAAGAAACCGCAGATTGGGCAGATGATGCGGATTAAAAAACCTTTTTAGCCACGGATGGACACGGATACCCACGGATGTGAGGATTCAGAACTTGAATCCTGCTCTTTCTTATCCGTGTACATCCGTGTTTATCCGTGGCCCAATCCCAATCTGCATCGTCTGTGAAATCTGTGGTTTCATACTGTCCGATCAATCCGTGTTCCGCTTCGCCCACGTGGTCCACGCGAACTTCGCAGCCCGGCTCAGGGCCCACCAGTACCAGACGCTGACCACTACCAGCACGACCGCCAGGGCCAGAAACAGGAAGGGTGTCAGATCTTCCATGCGATATCGAATCCACCACGTGCCAGTGGCCAGGGTGAAATCCAGCATATCCCACATCCAACTCCATGTGAGCACCCACATCCACAGCGCGACCACCAACAACAACGCGATGGTGATGTGAATCGCTATCGCCAGGACTTTTCGCGGCAATCTTTTTGCCAGCACGGCTGCATGCCGCAGCAGAAAGATGGCTCCTGCCCAAAAACATAACAACATCACCTGTCCGCACCAGATCATCGGCCGCCTGGCGAGGTCCGCCGGCAAACCCATCATCTCTCGCAGCGCCGTGGCACTTGCCATCAACAGAAACATCGCCAGCACAATCAGCCACGCCCCCCGCGCCAAGCGCCGGGCGCTGACGGGCGATTCCTGTTCGATGCGGCTGGGGTCCGGCCGCGTTGCTTTGACAAAGCCATAGATCAGCAGACCAATCACAGTCGCCGGTGTGACGGCCGTTACAATCAGCGGGGCATGGTTCAAATCCGCCAGGATGTGGAGCACCACCCCCGCAGCCAGAAACAGTGCTGACAGCGCAAACAGGTTCATCCCTTCCCAGATGTGCTTAAGCCACTTGGGATCGCAGTAGCGCAGGCGGTTGCCGAAGATGGAGCGGCCGACGGCGGTGCCGCATTCGGGGCAGGCGGCGTCGCGGTGGATGGTGCGCAGGTTGTAACCACACTTGATGCAGGGCGTCTCGCTGGCCAGGTAACCCTGTTCATCGAACGACATCCCGAAATGTGCGTCCCCCGCACTGGTCATACGGGCATTCTAACCGCGTGGAACACTTTTTAGCCACGGATGGACACGGATAGTCACGGAGGTGAGGATTCAGAACTCGAATCCTGTTCTTTCTTATCCGTGTACATCCGTGTTCATCCGTGGCTAAATCCCGGCGATCCAGGCGTCTTGGCGGTTCAATCCGTTTTCGCGGCCAGCGTTTCGGGGGTGACGGCGGATGAGGGCAGAATGTACAACTTCTCGGGCTTGAAGTTCTTGTCCTCGAGAATCTTCATGCCCACCTCGACCGCTTTGTCGACGCACAGGGGATAGATGAAAGTGGCGCTGAGGTAACCCTGCCGCACGTATGCCTGTCCCTCGTCGGGCAGGCCGTCAACGCCGACGAAGATCACCTGTTTGGCCAGCTCGGGGTTTTTCTCCTTGACCACCAGGTACGCGCCGTAGGCCATCGGGTCGTTGTGGCCATAGACCGCGTCGAAGCGGCCTTCGGTGGCGTTGTAGGCTTCCTCCATGCGGGTCATGGCTTCGTTCTGGAACCAGTTGCCGGTGCCGCTGAAGACGGTTTCGATTTCAGGATACTGATCGAGGATTTCGTAAGCGCCGTCGTGACGATCGCCGGCCGCCTTGACGCCTTTCATGCCGGTCAGTTCGACGATGCGGCCCTTGGGTGAGCCGTTCTTTTTGGTCAACTGCTCCACGATGAACCGGCCGGCCATGCGGCCGATCTCGACGTTGTCACAACTGATGAAGGTGGTGTAATTCGGTTGTGCGATGTCGCGCTCGAGGCAGATGGTGGGAATGCCCGCTTCCATGGCCTTGCCCATCACGGCGGTGAGCGAGTTGCGCTCCAGGGGGGCGACGATCAGCAGGTCAGGCTGGCGCTGGATGGCGTTTTCAATCTGGCTGATCTGTTTGGCGGCGTCGGCCTGGCCGTCGGTGATGACGAACTCGACCTGCGGA
Source organism: uncultured Phycisphaeraceae bacterium (assembly GCA_964471555.1). Lineage (GTDB taxonomy): Bacteria > Planctomycetota > Phycisphaerae > Phycisphaerales > Phycisphaeraceae > JADLFV01. The sequence goes on along the minus strand of CAYYGM010000033.1, from coordinate 20,530 downwards.
TACTGGGCGAAGGCCGCGGCGAACTGTTTGTTCTGCTCGGCGCGGTAGGGCTCGGCATTGTTGCACTGGCTGAAGATGACCAGGTACTTGCCCGCCTGCTCGCCGGACGCGCCTGTCGGGGCGCTGCCGCTTTCGCTCTTGCCGCAACCGAGCAGACTCAGGGAAATCGTCAGGACCGCTGCCGTGATCAACCAACGCTGCATGTTGAGTCTCCAGAATATAGATGAAGTGTTGCCTTGCATAGCGTATCAGTTTGTCGTGCCGCCGCGTCGCTTGCGCCACCAGCGGGCGACCGCGCCCAGGGAAACGGTCTGGGCCACCACGGCCAGGATGATCACCAGAGCCATGATCATCGACTGCACGTTGGCATCGACATTGTTCAGGCCGAGGATGTTGGTCAATATCGCGATGACCAAGGCACCGATGACGGTGCCGGTGACGCTGCCGCGCCCGCCGGCCAGGGAAGTGCCGCCGATCACGACGACGGCGATGACGCTCAGTTCGGCGGCGATGCCTTCGTTGGGGTTGCCGTTGTTGGTGCGGGCACAGGTGAACACGCCGGCGACGCCCGCCAGCAGGCCGGTGAGTGTGTAAACGGCTGCCAGCACGCGGCGGGTGGGGAGACCTGCGTATTGCGCGGCCCGAGCGTTGTCACCCAATGCCCGCACGTAGCGCCCGAACACAGTGCCCCACAGCAGCAGTCCGAACGCCACGGCCAGCAGCAGGAACGAGCCGATGACCACCGACTTCTGCGACATGATGTGCGCGAAGCGCACAGCCGTGTCCGATTGTCCGCCCACCAGGCCGATCTGTTCGTTGTTGACCACCAGTCGGGCCAGGCCGCGGATGCCGATCATGGTCGCCAGGGTGATGATGAACGGCTGAATGCGCAGCAGGGCGAGCAACCCGCCGTTGACCAGTCCCACCAGTCCGCCGGCCACGATACCCGCGATCATGGCCGTCGCCATCGAGGTCTGCTGCTCGACCAGCAACGTGGCGCAGACGACGGCTGACAGGGCGATGGTGCTGCCGACACTCAGGTCGATGCCGCCGGTGAGGATGACGAAGGTCATGCCCAGGGCGATGATGGCCACGGGGCTGTTGGCCCGCAGCAGGTCGGTGAGGTTTTCGGTTTTCAGAAAGATCGGCCAATGCTCGACGGTGCAGGAAAGCCCGAACAGGTGGTAGGTGTATTCGCCGCGCGTGCGCGGACTGAAGATGACGGCACAGACAAAAAGAATCGCCAGCACGATCAGCGATTGCACCAGGTCGCGGCGGTGAGTGAGAAAATTCGTAAACCACTGTTTCATCGGACGGGTTCCTCAACCTGCCTGGGACTGGGAGTGGATTGCGGCGGTGCTGGTGGCGTGGGTCAGCACCTGTTCCTGCGTGGTTCGCCGGGCGTCGAGATCGGCGGCCACGCGCCCCTCATTGAGCACCACGACACGATCGCAGCAGCGCAGAAGCTCCGGCAACTCGCTACTGACCATGATGACGCCTTTGCCGCGGCGGGCCAGGTCTTCGATGATGGCGTAGATATCCTCCTTGGCCCCGATGTCCACGCCGCGCGTGGGGTCGTCGAGGAAATACAGGTCCGCCTCGCGCAGCAGCCAGCGTCCGATCAGCACCTTCTGCTGGTTGCCGCCGCTCAGTGAAGAAACGACCGCCTGCGGGGCGGCCGCCTTGAGGCGCGTCTGGCGGCCGACGTGATCGGTCTGCTGCGCTTCGCGGCGACGGCGAATCCAGCCAAGGTTGCTCAAGCCGTCGAGCACAGCGATCGAGGCGTTCTCGCGCACGCTCATCTGCATCATCAGGCCCTCCGCCTTGCGATCGCGCGGCAGCAGGGCGACGCCGCGCTTCATGGCCTGGCGCGGGGTGTCGGGCTGATAGGGTTGACCGTTGAGCGTCATCCGTCCGCCGAGGATCGGCTCCAGGCCGAACAAGGCTCGGCCGACCTCGCCCCGCCCCGCGCCCACCAGGCCGGCCAATCCCACCACTTCGCCGGCGGCCACGTCCAATGACACATCGCGCAGCCTGGCGGTGCGCAGGTTGTTGATCGAGAGCAGCGGCTGATCCGTGGCGCAGGCGGCCGCATGGGTGTCGCTGCGCACGTCGTGGCCGATCATCATGCGCACCAGTTCCGCCATGTCGGTCTGTTTGGCCAGGCGGGTGCCGACGTAGCGGCCGTCGCGCAGCACGGTGATGCGATCGCAGATGCGAAAGACTTCGTCCATCTTGTGCGTGACATACAGACACGCCACGCCGTCGCGGCGAAGCTGATCGATCACGGCAAACAAACGCTCGACCGCTTCATCCGTCAACGCGCTGGTTGATTCATCGAACACGATCACCCGGGCGTTCATGGAAAGCGCTCGTGCGATGGCGACCAGTTGCTGCTGGGCCACGGACAGGCTGTGCACCGGCCGATGCGGCGACAGATCGGACAATCCCACGCGGGCCAGGGCGGGGCGGGCGAACTGATCCATGGCCCGGTAGCTGACGGCGAAGCGCTCCTGGTAGCGCAGGTTGCCGATGGCGATGTTCTCAGCGATCGACAAGTGGGCGAACAGGTCCAGTTCCTGGAAGATGATGGTCACGCCGAGGCGCTGGGCGTCGAGAGGATTGCGGATGCTGACCGATTTGCCGTCGATGGTCAGCCGGGCGGCGGTGGGGGGCAAAGCGCCGGCCAGGACTTTGCCCAGCGTGCTTTTGCCCGCGCCGTTCTCGCCCATCAGGGCGTGCACTTCGCCGCCGAAGACATCCAGGCTCACATCATCCAGCGCCACGACGCCGCCGAAATGTTTGCTCACGCCCCGCGCGGTCAGCAAAGGTTGGCCCGGTGTGGTCATGGGTTCATCTTACCCGCAGGTGATGGCGGCATGTGGCGGGACATCAGCGCAGCGACTGCATCAGGCTGAGGATGGCGGCCGCGTGGCGCTGCTGGTTGTCCAGCAGAAACTCGGGGGTGACTTCGTCGGTGAGCGAAGGCTTGAGCATGTCGGGGTTGTCCTGCTCGACGTCGAAGCCGGGTGCGTTGAACTGGCGGTAAACCCAGGTGGGCAGCGAGCCGGAGGTGGACTTGATGCGCAGATAATCGCGGTCGTCAGCGGGGTCGTCGGGGCGCACGTAACCGCGCGAGTAGGCTTCGTAAACCTGTCGGCAACGCTGCACGTACGCCTCGTCATCCGCAGCGGCGGCGGGCGCCCACAGACATCGCCCGGCCACGCTGCACAGATGGTGGTAACTGAGCACGACCGTCGGCGGATGCTCATTCAGGAAGGCGATGACGGCCTGTGTCTCCGGCTCGCTGGCGGGCGAGGGACCACGATAGGTTCCCGAATCCGGGTCGGCCGTCGTGCCGCCGTACATGAAGCTTTCCTGTTCCCAGTCGCCGGGGAAGTTGCGGTTCAGATCGACGGAGATCATGTTGCGGCGCAGATACCACGGCACGCCCTCGACCGCATGCTGCCGCTCGTCGCCGTTCATGCAGGGAATGGCGACGATGGACACATCGTCGAAAATCTCGCGGTGGTTCTCCAGCAGATCACGCAAAGCATAAAGGATCAACTCCGGCCCGGACTCCGAAGCGTGAATCACACCGATCAAAGCCACGCGCTTGTCCGAATCGCCCACGGTCAGGCCCAGAATCTCCCGGCCCTGCAACGTGTGCCCCGCGACCTGCACCTTCACCAGGTCGGGGAAATCTTTCTGCAATTGGTGTGTTTGCTCCGCGATCTTCTTGTCCGGCCACCACACGCGCGGATCGCGCACCTTCACGCCCACCGGCCCGTTGGGCGAGCCGCCCGGCAGACCGACCCAGTAGGCATAGGTCGCGCCCACCGTCACGTTTTCGTCCACCCAGCGGAAACTGCGTTTGACGTTGACCTGCACGGGGCCTTCGTAGATCAGGTCGCTGTCGTCGGCGTTCATGCCGTTGAAAAACTCATCGCGATCTTTGCCGAATAGAAAATCGACTTGGCGGCGATAGACGCGCACGTGTTCGAACAGCGGCTGGTCCTTGTCGCCGTACCACGGGCCGCGCATGAAGGTGAGTGTGACGTTGCCGTCTTCGACCCGCGCCCGCAGGAAGATGAACTGCTTGTGCTGCTTCACGTAGTCCGCATCGGCAGGCTGATCCGCCGCTTGCGCCGGGGGCGATGACGCAACGATCATCCATGTCATAACCAGGCACGCCATGGCGACTTTGTTCATGAGCTTCTCCTTGACTGTCTGTTCCGCGAATGTGCCGGGCACGCCCAACGCGGAGCAGGCTCCGCGGCGAAACGGTCAAGCTTCAACGCAACAACTGCAGCAGGTTCAGGATGGCTGCTTCGTGCATCGCACGATTTTCATTCAGCAGCTCGAGGGTGGTCTGGTCGGTCAACGAGGGCTCCAGTGATGGAACCCAGTGGCTCTCGACATCGAAGCCGGGGATGTTCAATTGCCGGTAGCAATAGTTGGGCAGCGAGCCGGACGTGGCCTTGAAGACCAGGTAGCTGTCTTTTTCATTCTCGACCGGGCCCTCGACGCTCTTGTAGCCCCGGGCGAAGGCTTCATAAGCAAGGCGGCAGCGCTCGGCAAACGGCGCGTCCTTGCCGGCATACTGCGAGCCCCACAGGCAGCGGCCGGTCACGCTGGCCAGGTGGTGGTAACTCAGCAGCACCATCGGCCGATGGGCTTCAAGGAAGGCCATCACCGCTTTGGTCTCCGGCTCACTGGCCGGTTCGGGGCCGCGATAGGTGCCGCCGCCGGGCTTGCTGCTGTCGCCGCCGTAGAGATAGCTGGGGATCTCCCAGTCGGCGGGGTAGTTGCGGTTCAGATCGACGCCCTCGGGATTGGTGCGCAGGTAAGGAGCCGTGCCCTCGGCTTCGGCTTGCCGCCGGTCCTGGTTGACGCAGGGGATGGCCACGATCGATACGTCATCAAACAGTTCGGGGTGCTTCGTCAGCAACTGGCGAATGACGTACAGAATGATCTCCGGCCCGGATTCACCGGCATGCAGGGCTCCGACCAGGGCCAGCCGCTTGCTGCCGCGCCCTGCCGTGATGCCCAGCAGGTTGCGGTCTTCATGGGTCTTGCCGATGACTTCCACGTCCACCAGATCGGGGAAGTCCTTGTGAAGGGCAGCCGCCTCGGATGCGATTCGCTCGGCCGTCCACCAGACCTCCGGGTCGCGCACCTTGACCGACGACGATCCGGTCGCAGCGCCCTGCACAGGCCCGGCCCAGTAAGCATAGACGTTGCCGACGACCGCCGTGTCGTCGATGTAGGTGAACTTCTGCCCGTCCTGGCGGATCGGGCCTTCGTAAAGCACGTCCCGATCAGCGTAGGTCAGGTTGCGCAGCGCTTCCCACTTGTCCTTGCCGAAGGTGAACGGGATCAGCTTGCGATAGATGCGCAGCTTCTGGAACAGCGGGTTGTACTTGGGGTCAGCGTAGTGCGGGTCGCGGCTGAAGGTCACGATCACCTTGCCGCCATGCAGCGTCGCCTTGACCGAGGCCAGGGCTTTATGCTGGTCCAGCTTCGCCGCGTCCTGGGCCCAGGCGGTCGACGCCAGGGGCAAGACCCACAATCCGAGGCACACCACAAGACGCAAAGCCGCCTGCCGCTTCATGTGCATGCTCCGAAAAAATGACAACAATAACGTTTGTGCATTATGATATCGGGCAATTGCGCCCTCTTCAACCACGCCAGATCCCGGGGGCCAGCCCAAGGGGTCGGAGGTATTATCGAGGCTGTCGTGGCTGGGGGAGACCGTCCCGCCTACTGCCCGGCGGCGGATGAGTGACCAACGGGAGCCAAGACTCCCCGTAGTACGAACGCAACCCCCCCAACCCAGCCCGGAGCATTGGGCTGGCCACGCCTTTTGAACCGGGTTGCCCAAGAAAAATGAATGAATCCGTGCCCGCACAATGTTGGGTTACGTGTGCAGAACAAGTTGCGCATGAAAAAGGCCCGGCAAGGCCGAAGCCAAGCCGAGCCCTTCCGGGGGCAAAGTTGTCTGGATCAGGAAAAATCCCGTATCCGCAAGTATGATAGCCTGTCGAAGAGGCAATGCAAGCATGCCAAAACCAAAAAAATGTGACCGCAAAAAAATGTAAATTATCACGAAAATGCGGACGAAAGATCCACCGTCGTGCCTTGAATTAGCAATAAACTGAAAAACAGGCACATATACGATAATCAATCTAAATATCAGCTAATCGCCCGACAAGGATTCTGTTCAGTCAAACAATATTCCGTCCCCGGCAAATCCGACATGTCAACCCTCCAAACCATCCGTGTCGGCGTCATTGGGGCTGGCGCCATCTGCCGAGATCGGCATCTGCCCGCCCTGCGCCAGATGGCCGACGTCAAACTGGCGACCGTCTGCAACCGCAGCCCGCAGAGCAGCCGGCGCGCGGCCGAGCCGTTTGGCTTTGCCGACGTCGAAACCGACTGGCGAAAACTCGTCCAGCGCGATGACATCGACGCGGTGCTCATCGGCACCTGGCCTTACACCCACGCCGAGATGTCCGCCGCCGCCCTCGATGCGGGCAAGCACGTGTTCTGTCAGGCCCGCATGGCGGCAACGTTGCAGGAAGCGCGGGCCATGGTCGATGCCGCAGCCGCCCATCCCGACCTGGTTAACCATGTCTGTCCGCCTCCCATGCGCATGCCCTTCGAGCCGTACGTCAAAAAGCTGCTGGCCGAGGGCGCCCTGGGCGCGCTGCGGCAACTGCGCATCGAAGCCCTGGATGACAGTTGCCTCGGCCCCCTGCACTGGCGCCAGCGCGTCGAGTTCAGCGGCATCCAGATCCTGGCCGTCGGCATCCTGGCCGAAACCGCCATCGCGCTGGTCGGTGAGTTCGATACGCTCTCGGCGATCACCGACACCCCCATCGCCACCAAGCCGGATGAGAACGGCAACCCATACACCATCCGCATCCCGCAACAGGTCACGATCCACGGCCGCCTCGCCAACGGGTGCCCCTTCGTCGAAATCCACAGCGGCCTGCACCGCGGCCCCAAGCGCATGACGCTGGAACTGACCGGCTCCAAGGCCACACTCACCTGGGACTTTCTGACCTCAACACTTGCTCTCGACAACAAGCCTCTCGATGTCCCCGCCGACCAGCAACGCCCCTGGCGCGTGGAAGCGGATTTCATCGACGCTGTGCGCGGCCGGGGCGACAGCGGTTTCAGCAACAGCTTCGCCGAGGCTTACCGCTACATGATCAAGATGGACGCCCTGCACCGCAGCGCCCGCGAAGGCCGCCTCGTGCGTCGCAACGAGTACGACTGAGAGAAGAAGCAAACCGCGGATGATTTTTTGCCACAGATGAACACGGATGTGCACGGACAAAAAATGAATGAACTCCATCCGTGCACATCCGTGTTCATCCGTGGCTAATTCTGATTTTTTTATCCGGGTTCATCCGCGGTTACCTTTTCTGAATCTGTGTCATCTGCGAAATCTGCGGTTCTTCCTCCGCCCGCTACACTGATTCGTTGTGAATGAGTCGATTGACAAGCTGACCTGGGCCGTATTGCTGGGGCGGTGGGTGCAGTTCGCTCGCAGCGCGGTGGCGTTGCCGCATGAGGGTGACGGCCGGAAGCTGCGCGATTCGGTGGCCGACCTGATCATGCTGCAGGCCGTGTGGTTTGCCCTGCAGCATCTGCAGGAGTTGGACGCCGACCAGCGGGCTTTGGGCCTCGACCGCGCGGGTGTACTGATCGAAAAGCACGAGCAGGCCCTGCGTCAACGCTGGGCTGACACCGCCATGCCCGAGTCGATGCAGCAATTGATCGACGACGCCCGCCGGCAATGGACCGCAGCCGGCGGAAGCTGATCGTCACCCCACACCAGCGCGCCCGGGTCCACGCCGGATTTGCCTTCGATCACGTTCCCGATTGCTCCTCAACGCTGTTATTAGTTTTCTAAAAAACTAATAACAGCCGCAACCACGCAACCAGACGGGGCCGGTGCGTTGCGGCAAGCGGTATGGGGAGAGGGGGCGTGGAGGTGGAATTGGAGTTGGAAGTGGAAGCGAAGGTGGAATTACCGGTTTAACCCTGATTGCCCTGTCTGTTTGATGTGTCGACATTATTGCTTTTTTAGAAAACTAATAATAGCTGCGGCAGGCAAGTGGTGCGGAGCGGACCTGTGCGGGGGGGTGGCGGGGAGGAGATCAGTACGCCGAGGCTGAGGGGGCTGGGTTGTGTGATGCCTGCTGCAGCCAGGGATGCAGGTGGCGCGGGTGCAGCAGTTTGGCTACCGCCAGCTTGCGCTCGTGCAGTTGCCGGCGGATTCGGGTCAGTTCCTCCCGTGTCGGCTGCAGCGGCGCCACCGAGTAGGCCAGGTAATCACCGTAGCGTCGCACAAAGTGCTCGTGGCTATCCAGCACGTCGCGCTTCAGCAGCAGATAGATCACCACGGCCACCCATGCAACCAGCGTGGGGACGATCCATACCCAACTGACCCACCCCAGGACCAGCAGCGCTACCAGCCCGGCCGCCACTGCCAGGTTGAGCATAAAAAGCAACAGGCTGGTCGGGCGCGGAAGCCACGGGTGCGGATGTTCCTGGGCTTCAAACTCCAAGGCATGGAAGGCATCGAACAGCAGTTCCATGCGTTCGTAAGGCTCGGCCAATCCCTGCGCCGCCAGCTCGAAGCGGGCCTGCTGTTGGCCGACGCGCTCCGGCAGATCGGGGTTGGTCAGCTCGACCAGTTGCTCCAGGGCGATCAGGCCGACGTCGATCGCCTGTGTTGCGCACGATGAGTCTGCCGGCAGCAGGCGATGGCACTTGTCGCAGTGCAGGCTGTGGCCGGTGACTTTGCCACGCCCCAGCGGAATGAAATAGACGTGGGAGACCTGGCGATGCTCACGGACCCGACAGACAGTGATCTGTTGGCAGAAAGGACACCACTCGGCAAGCCGGCCGAGATATTTTTTGCGATCGTAGGCACCGGCGACGAGAGGGATCACGCAACGAACAGTCTATCGCCTAACGCCCGGGCATCGGCGTCGATCCACTTTGACCCATCGCCTGCAGCACCTTCTGCCAGACGGCGTCCAGTTCGATGCGACGGATGATCGAATCGTCGTTCAACTGGCGGCGGTAGTTGGCCAGTTCCTGGGGGTCGATCTGCGGCGGCTGAACGACCGACGACTCGCGGCGATAGGGGCCCACGGCTGCGGGATCGGTGGGGCCGAAGATCGCCACCAGCCGGCGATTGAAGCCCACCGCCAGATGCAGTGCGGCCGAATCGTTGGCGACCAGCAGATTGCAGCGCGAGAGCAGGGCCATCATCTGTCCCACCGTGGTGATCGGGGCCAGGGCCCGGTCGGCCACCGACACGTCGTCCTTGCGCCGCATCTGGCGCAGGTTCTCCAGCAGCGGAGCGATGGCGTCGCGTTCATCGGGAGCGGCCAGCACGACCAGGTGATCACCCGCCACGCGCTCGGCCAGCAGTTTGCGGGCCAGGCTGGTGTAACGTTCGATCGGCCAGCGCTTGCAGCCCCAGCGGGCGGTCGGTGCGATGCAGGCGTAGCCGCGCTCGGTCAGGTGATGCTCGCGGCTGAACTGGTCAAGCCAGGCGCGATCCTGCTCACCCACGTACAGGCTCATATCGCTGACGATCTGGTGGCCCATGTCCGCCACCAGGTGCAGCGTGCGATCGACGGTGTGCACGGCATGGGCGGGCACGAACACGCGCTGGGTGTAGGCGAAGTGTCCGTACTCGCGGGCATCGGCAAAGCCCACGCGCTGCGGGGCGCGGGTCAGCCAGGCGAACAGGCCCGAGCGGAACAGGCCCTGGGCGTCGATGACCAGGTCGTAGTGATTGCGGCCAAGCGTCCGCGCGAAGCGCAGGCCCTCGATGGTGGCTCGCGGCGACAGGCCGAAGTAGCTGAGCCGGCGACGGGGAAAACAGACCACGCCGTTGAGGTCGGGGTGGTGCTGCACGGCGTCGGCGAACGGCTCGTTAACCAGCCAGTCGATGTGGGCGTCGGGGTACGCCTTGCGTAAGCTGACCAGCACGGGCACGGTACGGGCAACGTCGCCGAGGGCCGAGGGGCGAATGATAAGGATACGCGGGCGGCCTTCGGGCATGGGAACAGATTACCGGGCGCGGATCGTGGATGCGAACGGAAGGCTTGAGGGGTGAGGCTTGAGGCGCAGGGATGAGGCTTGGGGCCTGAGCGGCGAAGCGCCGGATCAGCGTGCCGGCCCGCAACCCGCGCCTCAAGCCTCAAACCTCACCTCTCAAGCCTCCTCCGCTATACTCTGGCCCATGCCCACGGCGATCATTTCCGACATCCACGCCAACGTTGACGCCCTGCAGGTGGTGTTGGCTGACATCGAGCAGCGGGGCATCCGGAAGATCGTCTGCCTGGGCGACATCATCGGTTATGGCCCGAATCCTTTGGAGTGCCTGGACCTGGTGCGGCAGCGCTGCCAGTGGGCGTTGATGGGCAACCATGACTTTGCGGTGCTGTATGAACCGACCAGCTTCAACCTCAGTGCCGAGCAGGCCTGTTTCTGGACGCGGCGGCAGTTCGAGGACGAGCCGAACGAGCAACTGCGGCGGGAGCGCTTCGAGTACCTGGGCAACCTGGAGATCAAGCGCCACGATGAAGGGGCGCTGTGGGTTCACGCCTCGCCGCGGCGGCCGATCAACGAATACATCTTCCCCGACGACGTGATCACCGCGCCGTCGAAGATGGCCCAGATTTTCGATCGCATCGAGTGGCGGGCCTTCTGCGGGCACACGCACGTGGTGGGTGTGTTCACCGACGAGCCGGACTTTTATCCCCCGGCCGACCTGGGCGGCAAGTACACGTTCACCGAAGATGAAAAGTGCATCGTGAATCCCGGCAGCGTAGGCCAGCCGCGCGACCGCGATCCGCGGGCCAGCTACTGCATCCTCGATGAGGAGATGACCGGCGTGCAGTTCGTGCGTCTGGAGTACGACATCCAGGCGGTGATCGACAAGGTCGATGCCATACCGGAACTGAGCGAGTTTCTGGGTCAGCGGTTGCTGGAGGGGCGGTAGGGGTGGATGGAGACGGCCGCTGAAGCGGCCTCCGCCGGTTCGAGGGGTCAGCGCACGGCGCCGCTGAGTGAGCCGATGGCTTCCTGCAGATCGTCGAACAGGGCGAACACTTCATCGAGGCGGGTGATCTTCAGCAGCGTGTTGATGTTGCCGTCCTTGAGCACCAGGGCGATGCGGCCGCGGCAGTGCTCGACCTCCTGTCGGAATGACAGTAACTCGCTGAGGCAACTGGAGGGCATGAACAGCACCGCTTCCAGGTCGAAGATGAACTGCAGCGCCTTGTCGTAGCGCATGCGTTCGGATGCTTCGGCGATGGTTTCCTGGAAATCGTCGTGCGACAACTCCGCAAGGCGCACACGCACCGTGACACACGAGCCGTCCTGTTCCAGTTCAATGCCGCTGGGCAACATCGCCGGTCACTCCTGTCGGGCAATGTAGTTATCGGCAATGTGGCGAAGCGAATCGCGCGAGCGGTTGGAAGTGGGGTAATTTATGCGCTGGCGCTGCTACCCAGTCGTCAGGACCGGCACAGCATGACTTGGGATTAAGCTGTCTTGCGCAGGCGGGTCATTGCCTCGTCCACATTGGCGGTCAACTCGAACAGCAGATCCAGCCGCGTCATGCGCAGCAGAAACTCCACGTTGGGCTGGCACTGGGCCAGGGCGATGTGTCCCTTGACCCGCTGCACCGGTGAAAGCAGCGTGAACAGCTTGGCCAGGCAAGCCGAGTCGAGATACTCCACGCGCGACATATCGAAGACCACGTTGATCGCCCGGCCGCTTTCGATCCGGGGGCAGATCTCCGCCACGATCTCGCGCATCTGCGGCGCGGTGACCACGGGCTCCATCGGCTCGACGGCAACCGTCTCGCCTTGATGAGAAATCTGAAAGCCACTCATATCCATCAGGACCACCCTTGGGGAATGTACCGGGGGCTCTTATGGATTTAATGATTCAATCTCTCCCCGGACAAGTTTTCCTTCCGCAAATGCCGTCACTTTGACGCCCGATAAGTGAAAACCCCACTTCACAACGACCAAACCGATGGCCAGATTGCCCCGCAAGGGCGATAACGCGCTGCTGGTCAGCCCACCGACGATTTCCTGCGAGCCCTCTTCCGCTTTGAATAACTGGGCCCCGGCCACCGGCAGCAGGTCGGATTCAAAGTTGATCGCCGCGGTGACCTTGCCGGGGTGGCCGCGATCGCGCATGCGGGCCACGATTTCCTGCCCGAGATAGCAACCCTTGGTGTGGCTGACCGCCTGCATCATCACACCTGTTTCGGCCGGCAGCGAATCCGGGCCGAAGTCGATGTGATAGAGCGGCGTGCGCTGCTCGATGCGGGCGGTGTTGTAGGCATCCCACCCGACGGGCCGGCCACGCAGTGAACCGCGGCGGCGCTCGGCAAAGGCGGCATCGGGCTCGGCGTCGGGCTCGTAGCCGATGGCATTCAGCAGCGCGTCGTAAACTTTCAACGCCGAGGCAGCACTCACCCACAGGCGAATGCCCGGCGAGCCGCAATCGTCCCAGCGGTAGGCCCAGGCGTTTTCGTCGTCGTCCAGCGTCAGGGCCTGATGCTGACCAACGGCCATGGTCATCGGGTCGCCCGCCTGGGCAATCTTCTGAAGTGCTGCGGCCGCCGCCGGGCCGAGCAGGGCCAGGCACGTCCACGCCTCGCTGGCATCTTCCAGCGTCACGTCCTCGGTAAACAGGCGCTTCTCGAGCAATTGCCGCAGCGGCTGGATGTCGAAGATGTCCGTGTCCAGCCAGATCTGCTCGCTTGCGGCCGCGTGGTGCACGATCAGGTCGGCGACGATGCGGCCCTTCTCGTCCAGTTGGAAGCTTCGCCGACTGGCACCGGCCGGCATGGACTTGATGTCCTGGGTCAGCAGCCGATGCAGAAAGTCCTGCCGATCGGCCCCCGTGACGCGCAGCAGGCTGCGCTGCGGCAGGTGCATCAGCCCCACAAAGCGGCGGATGGCTGCATATTCCGCCCCGCCCCCGCCGAAATCGCGGGCCATCTGCACCTCCGCCTCCGTCGGCCCGAAGAACATCATCGTCCCCCCCAGATCGGACAGTCTTTTCTGGAGTGGTTCGCGTTGGTTCATCATCGTCTCCCTGCGACAGCCGTCCACCGTTGATCGCTGTATGATATGGCCCCGATTCAGACAGGAGCATTCATCATGGCCAAGAAAACCATCGCCGACATCAACGTCAAAGGTAAAAAGGTTCTAATGCGGGTTGATTTCAACGTCCCGCTGGACGACGCCCGCAACGTCACCGACGATCGCCGCATCCGCATGGCGGTCCCGTCGATCAAGAAAGTGCTCGAAGGCGGCGGCAGCGTGATCCTCATGTCGCACCTGGGCCGACCCAAGGGCGAGCCGGACGCCAAGTTCAGCCTCAAGCCTGCGGCCGACGGTCTGAGCAAGCTGCTGGGCAAGCCGGTGCAGATGGCCGCCGACACCGTGGGGCCGGATGCCTCCGCCAAGGCCGCGGCCCTCAAGCCGGGTGATGTGCTGGTGCTGGAGAATGTGCGCTTCAACAAGGGCGAAAAGAAGGGCGATGACCCCGCCTACGTCGAGGCTCTGGCTGCTTTCGCTGATGCCTACTGCAACGACGCCTTCGGCACCTGCCATCGCACCGAGGCTTCGATGTACGCGGTGCCGAAGAAGACGAAGGAATCGGGCAAGCCGGCCGTGGTCGGCTACCTGGTCGAAAAGGAAATCAAGTACCTCTCCGACACACTCGCCAAGCCGGCCCGCCCGTTCGTGGCCATCCTCGGCGGGGCGAAAGTCAGCGACAAGATCAACGTCATCGACAACCTGCTTTCAACCTGCGACCAGGTGCTGATCGGCGGGGCGATGGCCTACACCTTCAGCCTGGCCAGCGGCGGCAAGGTCGGCAAATCGCTGGTCGAGCCGGACAAGGTTGACCTGGCCAAGCAGTTGATTGAAAGGGGCGGCGACAAACTGGTGCTGCCGGTGGACACGCATTGCGGTGACGACTTCAAGGGCGACTGCAACAAGAAGGTCGTGCCCGCCGGCCAGATCCCCGACGACTTCCAGGGTCTGGACATCGGCCCTGAGACGGCCGTGAAGTACGCCACGCTGGTCAAGGCCTCCAAGACCGTGGTGTGGAACGGCCCCATGGGCGTCTTCGAGATGCCGCCTTTCGATGCCGGCACCAAGGCCGTGGCCCAGGCCATCGCCGACGCTTCCACTTCCGGGGGCGCCACCAGCATCATCGGAGGCGGCGACAGCGCAGCGGCCATCGAGCAGCTTGGCTTTGCCGACAAAGTCAGCCACGTCTCGACCGGCGGCGGCGCGTCACTGGAGATGCTCGAAGGCAAGAAGTTCGAGTCCGTGGCCATCCTGGACGAGAAGTAATCGCTTGTCGGTTGGCCCAACCGCATCGCCATGAAGCCCGCGGACATCGTCCGTGGGTCGCTGGTCAGTAACGTGAACAAGCGACCCAACATCCTGTTTCTGTTTTCGGATCAGCAGCGCTGGGACACCGTCGGCTGCTACGGACAACCGCTGGGGGCGCAACTGAACCTCACGCCCAACCTGGATCGCATGGCGGCCGAGGGCGTGCGCTTCGCTCATGCGTTCACCTGTCAGCCGCTGTGCGGGCCGGCCCGCTCTTGCTTGCAATCCGGCGTCTATGCCACCGCCACCGGGTGCTACGACAACCTGCGGGCCTGTCTGCCGCCCGACGGCCGGTACATGGCCCACGAGTTGAACGACGGCGGGTACGAAACAGCCTACATCGGCAAGTGGCACCTGGCTGCGGGCAAGACGCTCGCCGGCCGCCAGCGCTATGCGGTGCCACAGGAGTATCGGGCAGGTTATCGCGATCACTGGTTAGCTTGCGATTTGCTGGAGTTCACCAGTCACGGCTACGAGGGTTATCTCTACGATGCGGACAATCGCCGCGTGGACTTCGAGGGCTATCGCGTTGACTGCATGGCCAACTTCGTGATCGACTATCTGCGTGATTATGCCGTCCGTCAAAGTGAAAAGCCGTTCTTTCTGATGGCGTCGTTTATCGAACCGCACCAGCAGAACGACCTGGACCGTTACGTCGGACCCATCGGCTCCAAGCAGCGCTTCGCGGACTACCCCGTGCCCGGGGATCTGGTCGGCACCACGCCGCAGCCCGGGGCGCTGTGTGATTGGCCGCTGCACATGCCCGATTACCTGGGCTGCTGCTGGAGCCTGGATCAGAACGTCGGCCGCATCCGTGAAACGCTGCGGACGCTGGGGTTGGCCGACGACACGCTGGTGATCTACAGTTCCGACCATGGCTCACACTTTCGCACGCGCAACAGCGAGTACAAACGCTCCTGCCACGAAGCGTCCATCCACGTACCCCTGATCGCGGTCGGCCCGGGCTTCAGCGGCGGCAAGGTGATCGATGATCTGGTCAGCCTGATCGATCTGCCCCCGACGATTCTTGCCGCGGCCGGTGTTGCCGCGCCGCAGCACTATCACGGCCGGGCGATGCAACCGCTGCTGACCGGTGATACGAACGGCTGGCAGGATGATGTGTTCATGCAGATCAGCGAGTCGCAGGTCGGCCGGGCCGTGCGCACCAATCGCTGGAAGTACTGCGTCACCGCGCCGGGCCTCGACAGCAACCAGCACAGCGCTTCAGATCGTTACGTTGAACAATATCTTTACGATCTCGACGCCGATCCGCACGAGCGCGACAACCGCGTGGCTGATCCCGCTTGGGCCTCGGTGCGAGCGGAGTTGGCTGGGCGGCTGAAGAAGCGCATGGTCCTGGCCGGCGAATCCGAGCCGAGCATCGAGCCGGCCGAGTAAAACATCGGCAGCGCGGTATCATGCCTGCATGCTCGATCTGAAAGCAAAACCGCCGCACCCCCTGGTCGCCGCGTCGATTCTCTCGGCCGACTTCGGTTACATGATCGATTCCTGCAAGGATGTGCTGGCTAAGGGCGCCGACCTGTTGCACATCGACGTGATGGACGGCCACTTCGTGCCCAATCTGACCATGGGCGCTGACATGATCCGCGCGTTGCGAAAGCATCTGCCGGACACTTATCTCGATGTTCACCTGATGGTCGAGCACCCCGGCGATTACATTGAAAGCTTCGCCGCCGCCGGCGCCAATCACTTTGCCTTCCACGTCGAAGTCTGCAAGCCCTTCAAGACGCACGGCTATGACCCGCGGAAGCTGATCGATGACATTCATGCCGCGGGCATGGATGCCGGCATGGTGGTCAATCCGCCGACGCCGGTGGAGGACATGGAGCGCTGCTTCGGGCCGTACCTGCACGATCTGCAACTGGTGCTGATCATGAGCGTCAACCCCGGGCGCAGCGGGCAGGCGTTCATCCCCGAGGTTCTGGAAAAGGCCCGCTGGGTCAACGCCCAGCGCGGCGAGCACACTCGTCTGGAGATCGACGGCGGCATCAACACGCAGACCTGCTACAACGCCGCCGATGCCGGGGTGGACGTGATGGTCACCGCCTCGGCCCTGTTCGGGGCAACCGATCGCAAAGCTGTCATTGACACCATGCACGGCTCAACCTCATGAGCGGCGGCCGGGCCATCATCTTCGATTTCGACGGCATCATTCTCGACACCGAGATGATCATCTATCAAGCGTGGCGTCGCCAGTTCGAGCAGCATGGCATGCCGCTGCTGCTGGATGATTGGATCACGGTGCTGGGCATGCCCGCCCACCAGCGCGATTTTTTTGCCGAGCTGGAGGCGCACTGCGGCCGCACCTTCGATCGCGCTCAATTCAAAGCTCAGCGCCTGGTGCAGATTCACGCCGCACTGGACGGCCGCCCGCCGCGCCCGGGCATCACGCCGTGGCTGGAACGCGCCAAGCAACTCGGCGTCGGGTTAGCCGTCGCGTCGGGGTCCGGCCATGAATGGGTGGATGAACATCTGCGCCGCCTGGGATTGATCGACTATTTCGTAGCCGTGATCTGCAGCGAAGACACCACCGCTCACAAGCCCGGCCCCGAGCCGTTCCTGGCCGCCGCCCGCGCTTTGCGTGTCGATCCGCAGCAGTGTGTGGTCGTCGAAGATTCACCCAACGGCATCCGCGCCGCCAAAGCGGCCGGCATGTTCGCCATCGCTTACCCCACGGACATGACACGCGGTCAGGACTTCGCCGCCCTGGGCGCGGACCTCGTGACCGAATCGCTCGATCAGCTTGATCTTGAAGAGGTGCTGGCCCGCGGCGGCTGACAGCGCGAACACGCCACGGTGGTGCGCCCGCCGCAGGTGAAACGATTGAGTGTTTGCTTGCACTTGACGCACTGCTTTCCGCCGCGATCGTAAACCTTGTGCTTGTTCTGGTAGTTGCCTTTCTTGCCGTCGGCGTCCACGAAGGTGTGTTTGCTCGACCCCCTGAAGGTGATGGCCTGCCGCATGATCCGCCGCGTGTGACGCAGCAGCGTTTGCACCTGCGCCAGCGTCAGAGCCTTTCCGGGGGTGGTCGGATGGATGGACGATGCGAACAGGGCCTCGTCGGCGTAGATATTGCCGACGCCGGCCAGCAGTGTCTGGTCGAGCAGGGCTGCCTTGATCGCGCAGCTACGTTTGCTCAGTCCCGCGTGCAGATGTCTGGCGCTGATCGCCAGGGCATCGGGCCCGAGTTTCGCCCAGCGCGCCTGGCGCATCTGCTGCTCATCCTCGAACACCCACAACCCGCCGAACCGCCGCGGATCGCAGAACACCATCGCCCCCCCGCCCCCGGAAGTGAAATGCCATACCACGTGATCGTGCCCCCGGAAGTGTTTTTGCTCACGCACCGTTAACGATCCCGTCATCCCCAGGTGCGCGCACACGCAGCGCCCGTCGTCGAAGATCATCGCCAGTTGCTTGCCGTGGCGCAACAGGCGGACGATGCGGCCTTTCTTGCGCAGCAGCTTCACATTCCCGCGCACCACCTGCGGCCGGCGAACCGTCACCCGCGCAACCTCCCGCCCCAGGGCCAGGCTCTGCAGCGACAAACGCACCGTTTCGACTTCCGGCAACTCGGGCATGACGTGGATTGTACGCCGGCAACAACGACCCCATAACTGGACCCGGCCACCAATCGTCCTATCATAAACCGCCGACGTCCTGCTAAAGTAGCGGTGTTGCACTGCGGCCCGCTGACGCCGGGGACGGATTCGGTCGATGCCACTTTCTGAGGCTGCGGCCTGGGGTGTGCCATGAGCAAAGACAAATCCCAATCCCAAACCGAACCACCGAACACCGAGGCGTTTCTCAACCGCGAGCTGACCTGGCTGGAGTTTAATCGCCGCGTGCTGCACGAAGCGCTGGACGAGCGCACGCCGCTGCTGGAGCGGGTGGCGTTTCTGGCTATCTTCAATTCCAACCTTGATGAGTTCTTCCAGAAGCGCGTGGGCGGACTCAAGCGGCAGATCGCGGCGGGGATATTGACCCGCACGCTTGACGGTCTTACGCCGCAGGAACAACTGGCCCGCATCCGCGCCGCGGTGCTGCCCATGCTCGAACAGCAGGCGGACTGTTACATGCAACAGATCAAGCCTGCCCTGGCGACGCACGGCGTGCACCTGCTGCGATGGGATGAGTTGGACGAGGCGGAACAGCAGTTCGCCCGACGCTATTTCCGCGAGAACCTGTTTCCCGTGCTGACGCCGCTGGCGTTCGATCCGGGTCATCCGTTTCCTTTCATCAGCAACCTGAGCACCTCGCTGGGCGTGATGCTGCGTCCGCCGCCCCCGGAAGATGGCGCGTCGCCGGCATCGGACGACGAAGATCCATCCGGCGGGATGCAGTTTGCCCGCGTGAAGGTGCCGGAGATTCTGCCGGGCTGGATCCGAATCAACCCTGATCAGCTCGACGGGCAATGGCGTTATGTGAACCTGTGCGAAATGATCCGTCACAACCTGGCGGACCTGTTCGAAGGCATGGACATCCGCGCGGTGGAGCCGTTCCGCATCAGCCGCAACGCCGACGTCGAGCGTGATGACGACGATGCGGAAGACCTGCTGGAGATGGTCGAGCAGGAGTTGCGCGAGCGCCGCTTCGCCCGGGCGGTTCGTCTGGAGATTGAGAACAATCCTGCCCGCCCGATGGCGCGGCTGCTCACGCACGAGCTTTCCCTGGAGGACCAGGATGTTTACGAGATGAGGGGCGAGCTGGATTACACCGATCTGTGGACGATCCACGAGGTGAATCTGCCGGCCATCAAGTACAAGCCGTGGTCGCCGGTGCTGCCGCCGCGTCTGGTCGATCAGGACGCCAACATATTCAACGTCATCCGGGCCGGGGACGTGATGGTGCACCATCCCTATGAATCATTCGCTGCCAGCGTGGAACGCTTCATCAGTTCCGCAGCCGCGGACCCGGACGTAATCGCCCTCAAGCTGACGCTGTACCGCACCCAGCCTGATTCGCCGTTCATTCGCCAGATGATCCGCGCCGCCGAGAGCGGCAAGCAGGTGGTGTGCCTGGTGGAACTCAAGGCCCGCTTCGATGAGCAACGCAACGTGCAGATCGCCCAGACGCTGGAAAAAGCCGGCGTGCACGTGGTGTACGGCCTGGTCGGGCTCAAGACGCACACCAAGACCGCCCTCGTCGTCCGCCGCGAATCGATGGGCCTGCGCTGCTATGCCCACATCGGCACCGGCAACTATCACCCCAAGACCGCTCAACTCTACACCGACCTGGGCCTGTTCACCGCCGACCCGCGCCTGACCGGCGACCTGGTCGAGCTGTTCCATCACCTGACCGGGCGCAGCATCAAACGCGACTTCCCTCACCTGCTGATCGCACCGGTCAACATGCGCCGCCGCTTCATGGAGCTGATCGAGCGCGAGATCGAATACGCCAAAATCTGGAGACAGCAGGGCGGCAACCCCGACGACCCCGATGATGTTTCCGCCGGTCGCCCGCGCATCATTGCCAAGATGAACAGCCTCGAGGATCGCAAAGTTTGCCTGAAGCTTTACGAGGCCTCGCAGGCCGGCGTCAAGATCGACCTGATCGTGCGCGGCTTCTGCTGCCTGCGCCCCGGCGTGCCCGGCATGAGCGAAAACATCAGCGTCATCAGCGTGATCGGCCGCTTCCTCGAACATTCGCGCATCTTCTACTTCCACAACAACGGCAAAGCGGAGTACTTCATCGGATCGGCCGACTGGATGTACCGTAACCTCTCCAACCGCGTCGAGTGCATCACGCCGATCTACGACCAGACGCTGCAGGTCCGCCTGCGCCAGATCCTTGACCTGATGCTGGCCGACCGCCGCCAGGCCTGGGACATGCAACCCGACGGCACGTACGTGCAGCGTCAACCCGACCCCTCCGACCCCGCAACCGCCATCGGCACCCATGAGCGCCTGATGGACCTGGCCCGCCGCGAAGCCGCCATCGGCGAGATGGAATAACTCACACCCACCAAAAACGCTACAACACCATCGCCACCAAGCAATTGGGTTTGGATGGCTGTTATTAGTTTTCTAGAAAACTAATAACAG
>CAYYGM010000032.1:2031-34720 GCA_964471555.1 uncultured Phycisphaeraceae bacterium | reverse complement strand
GTCATGGCTGAACAGGCACACCAACACCGGACACCTGGGCTCACGCCCGAAGAGGCCGGTGCGTATATCCGCTTCTCGCCGCGCACGCTTGAGCGCCTGCGCCGCGAGGGACGCGGCCCGCGCTACGAGGTCTCTGGGGCGAAGAAGATTGTCTACCACATCGACGACCTCGACGCCTTCATCCGGCAAGGAGGTGCCGGGCGATGAGCGACGAGGCCCCCATCCAGCCGGAGTACCTGTCGCCGAAGCAGGCGGCCATCTACCTGTCCGTCACGCCCAAGGTGCTTGAGCACTGGCGGCGGCGAGGCGTCGGTCCTCGCCATCACCGTGTAGGCAAGCGCATCCGCTACTCGCGTCGGGTGCTCGACGCCTACATGGCCGAGCGTGAGGTCCAGAACACCTGCGAGGAGGTGCCGGGCCTATGAGCACCACCCCCAACGAAAAAGCCCCGGCGCTGGCGGGCGGCACGGGGCGGAATCGGGAGCTATCCGAATCTTCCGGCAGCGCGGCCGAGCCGACAAGCCCGTTCGACCGTGCCGCTTTCGTGGAGTTCTACCGGCGACGTGAGGCCGAGGGGCCGGTCGTGGTCGCCCATCGATCGGCCACCGGTGGAGCGATGAACGCGCGATCCTTCGCCACCGCCGAGCAGGCAGCCGACTTCGCGGAGAAGCTCTGCCGCCGGGGCCGTCACGTCTACGTGGTGAACAACGCCCCGCCCGCCGGGTGGGCACCGCCCAACCTGAATGATGACCGGGACGGTGGCGACCCGCCGGACGCAGACGAAATCGAGCACCGCTGCCGCCTGCAAGTAGATCTTGATCCAGCGAAGGGCGCAGATCCCGACGCGGCAAAGGCCGCGATGCACCGGGCGGTTGATGAGGTGTTCGCCGACTTGCGGTCCGCTGCTGTTGCGCTGCCCGAGGAGAAGCGGCCGCCGGGGCGGATCGGGCCGACCGAGGTCGTGGATTCGGGGCGCGGCGTGCACCTGCACATGGAACTGCTCGGCCCGGCGGTGTCGGGGGAGATTGCCACAGCCGCAAACGAAGCGCTTATCCATCGCTTCAAAAATCATCCCGAAGCCGGAAAGCTTTGGAAGCCGGACGGAGTCGGCAACGTCAACCGCGTCATGAGGGCGGTCGGTACCCGCAATCCCCGCACGGGAACCATCGTTCGGTTACTGCATCGGGACGAGGAATCGCGGGCGAGTCTTGCCCTGTGGCGAACGGTGCTTGGTGAGGTGAAGGCGGAAACCCTCACCGCCCGAACCGAACCAGAGACGGCACATTCCACCATCGACCGCCGGTTCAATGACAAGCTGCGGCACTACGCCGACCGGCTGACCGATGCCAAGCGTGCGCAGCTCGCAGAACTGGCCGCGCTGGACTGGGACGACATCGACAAGAGCGCCACGCCGGAGTCGGCCGGGCTGAGCGAGCGGGCCACGCTTCAAGTGATGCACGGCGTGGCCAAGGTGGACGACCTCACCGAGGACGCCGACGGGCGGCCGGTGCCGCGCGCGGGGCTGGACCGCTCGGCCGCGCTGGAGGCCGCCGCCGGGCAGATGCTGCGTGAACACGTACCGATTCCCACCATCGCGGGCATTCTCGCCAATCCGAATCTGCCAATCAGCGCGCACGTCTACGACGGCGAAAAGCACAAGAGCGCTTCCTACCGCTGCCGGGCCGTGGTCCGCGCGATCGCCGAGGCGGTTCTGACTCAGGAGGAGGAGGAGGACCGGCCGGTGCTCAGCGGCAGCCCGCTGGAGGACGCCCGCGCGTTCCGCGACCGGGCCATGCCGACGCTGATTCACCAGCGCCAGGACTACCTCGCGTACGACGCCGGGGCTTACCGGGAACTTGAGGAGGAGACGGTTCGCGCGAAGCTGTACCACTTCCTCGAAGGCTGCGACCAACTGGACAAGAAGGGCAACGCGCGACCGTGCGTGCCGACGTCCCGGCAGGTGTCGATGGTCCTCGACGCGCTGCGGGCCGTCGCCCACGTCCCGGCCGAGCGCTACGAGCCGCCGTGTTTCCTCGACGGCCGGACGGAGCCGGACCCGCGCGAACTGGTTTCCTTCCCGA
Source organism: uncultured Phycisphaeraceae bacterium (assembly GCA_964471555.1). Taxonomy (GTDB): domain Bacteria; phylum Planctomycetota; class Phycisphaerae; order Phycisphaerales; family Phycisphaeraceae; genus JADLFV01. The sequence continues at coordinate 32,639 of CAYYGM010000032.1, read as the reverse complement.
ACGGCCTGCTGCACCTGCCCAGCGGGGAGCTTCTGCCACCGACGTCGCAATTCTTCACCCGCAACGCCCTGAGCTTCGACTACGACCCCGACGCCCCCGAACCGGCCGTGTGGCTGCGGTTCCTGCAAGAGGTTTGGCCGGGCGACGACGAGCGGGACTGCATCGACGCCCTGCAAGACTTCATGGGCTACACGCTCACGCCGGACACCTCGATGCAGAAGGCGCTTCTGATCGTGGGCCGGAAGCGATCGGGCAAGGGCACCATCGGCCGGGTGTGGGTCGAGTTGGAGGGCAGGCACAACACCACCAGCCCAACGCTCAACAGCCTGAGCCGCGACTTCGGTCTTGAGCCGCTGCTGGGCAAGCAACTGGCGATCATCAGCGACATGCGCCTTGGGGCCAAGACCGACCCGGCGGCCGTGGCCGAGAGCCTGCTACGCATCACCGGCGAGGACGCCGTCACGATCAACCGCAAGTACAAGGCCGCGATCACGACGACGCTGCCGGTGCGCTTCGTCGTGCTGACCAACCTGCTGCCGAAGTTCTCCGACACCTCCGGCGCACTGGCCAGCCGGTTCATCGTCCTGCCGATGCAGCAATCCTTCTACGGCCGAGAGGATCGCAACCTCACCCGCAAGCTGCTGGCGGAACTGCCCGGCATCCTGAACTGGGCCATCGAGGGCTGGCGACGCGTGCAGGCGCGCGGCTACTTGACCGAGCCCAGGGCGGGGCGCGAGGCCATCGAGCACATGGTCGACCTGGCCACGCCGATCCCCGCGTTCGTGCGCGAATGCTGCCGCGTCGGCCCAAACGCCACCGTTGACAAGGGCAAGCTGTTCCACGCCTTCCGCACCTGGCACTTCGAGCGCTACGGGACCGAGGCCAGGTATTCGTCGAAGGAGTGGTTCAGCCGCGACCTGTACGCCGCCGTGGACGGCGTGCGCGGCACACGGACCAATACCGGGGACCGGCTCTACACCGGCATCGAGCTCATCGAGGAGCCGCCCGCCAACCCCGAAGACTTGTTTTAGGAGAACCACATGCAGAGCTTCACCGATTACATCCTGTCCGCCGATGTCACGGACGATCCGCGCGGGGACTTTATCGCCGACACGCGGACGCTGATTGAACTGGGCAAGTTCGAGGAGCCGCAGCGGCTTGATTGTCTGCTCACCATGATGCGCCTGCGCGGGGCGTGCGACGAGGCGCTGGCCGAGGCCCGGCGGGTGTGGGGTGAATGGACCGTTCGGCGGTAACTGACCACGGCGACCGGCGCGGTCGTCTTTTTCTTTAACCGTGGTTCTCTGAAATATGTGAGCCGCAGAAAGGAGATTCAAGGATGTTTGTGATGTGCAGTGTCGGGATGTGCCTTGAGCGTGAGTTGCCGGAGGACGTCGTCGCCGCTCCTGGATCCATCTATACGCGGATGCTTCTGGACGATCTTCAGCGATCAGATCCGGGTTGGCTGGCGACTCGTCGGCTTGCCAATGACCACGACCAGGTATTCGTGAAGAACGACACAGTCGAAGACGACAGGTGGTATTGGGTTGAACCCGGCTTTTGGAAACAAACGTTGCTGCATGACAGACACAAGACGGCCCGCGTCAGCGTCGAACACTTCACTCCGAAGTGGGTACACCGCCTTATCGAGCTTGTCGACCTCGCCCGTCAGTCCGAGGTCTGGCCCACCATTCTTCGCCTGCACGACGCGGGCGACGTGATGTACGCACTGTGGGCTGTGGGCCGTGACTGCTCGGGCGATCCGCCCGAGGGGGCGACCGCGCTTCTGGGCGGCGGCAACATCGTTCACCTTGTCGTCGGTCCTTGGGACGGCACCGAGCACCCGTGGATGGAAATGCCGTTGCGGCGTGTCTGTGTGTGATTTGTGAATTACGCCGGGGCGGTGGTCGTCTCGGCGCGAACATGACCTGAAACCACAAGGAGCAATCTATGACGAACGATGTAGCGTGCATCATCGAAGCGTTCGAAGAAACGAGTTGCACCTTCGCCCGTCTCGAAGATGTCGCGGTGCAAGGGATGACGCTTCACGTCCTGTGGAGCGGCGACGATCTGCCGATCCAGTGCGAGTTGGAACCGTTCGCCCGGCTCTGGCCGGGCAGGGTCGAGCATTTCGTTGTCGATGAGGATGGCCATGAACAGACGCCGTGGCCGGGAATCCCGACCCGGCGGCTGTGCATGGTGAGGTGTGCCGCCGCCTGAACAGCGGCGCGACGGGCACCGGGGGTGACGGCCCCGGTTTGCCCAGCCTGATGATCGCCCGAAGAAGCCCCGCAGGCAAGCCGCCTGTGGGGCTTCTCTATGCGCTTTATATGGAGGCGGGGTAGAGGGCCGTAGACGGGCGGGGCGTGGTCAAGCCGGGGCGGGGGCCGGGTGTGCCGGTGCGGGCGTGGAGGCGGGGGCGAGGGCGGTTGGTGCTGTGGGCTGCCCAGGGGGTGGGCGTCGTGTGGGGCGTGGGGGTGGCGCACTCCGGGCATTCCGGGCAACCACGCCGGGCATCTTGAGCTTACCCGGAATGGTTCAGCCCGAGTAGCAGTGTGCTACGGGGGTTTTACGCTGAGCATTCCGGGCACTCCGGGCATTTCTTAACCTTAGATTTGGCGCGAAAGAATGAAGAGCAACAGAGAGTAGAGACTACAGAGTGGACATGCCCGGAATGCCCGGAGTGGGCGGGATGCACCGAGTAGGTTCGGTGAGAGGTGTGACTTACGACCGCCGCCAGCCCCCTGGGCACTCCGGGCATGCTGGTCGGTCCGTGTCGTTCCCCCACCCACCGGCCTGTCCAATCCGGCGGCTTGCGGACGCGCGAGTCGTTCGAGAACGTGAAGCTGGCCGACCTCGCCGGGCCGCACGCATCACGCACTTCGGCCGCATCGTTGAAGCGGCAGCGATGGAGCCCACCCCCTCGGGCATCCCCACCCGCACGACGACGCACCCCCGACCAACCGCCGCCCGCCTTGTTCCGGCCTTGCTCCGCCGCCGGGCCGCGCGGCACGGCCTGCATCCGCCAGCGGTTACGGGTGCAGACCTGCGGTTGGTTATTGCGCAGGTGGCGGGTCGGCACCGCCGTCGTTGTCGCCGCCCCCGCCCGGCGAGTATGAATCCTTCGATGCCCCGCCGTTTCGGACAGATCGGTTCGTTGGACCTCGTGGACCTGTTGCGCTACGACCGGGCGAGCTCCACCGGCCGCCCGAGCCTCACCGACTCCACCCCCTCCCCCGCCCCTGCTAGCTCCACCCGGCCCGGCCGCTCCCCGGCCTCTGTCCGACGAGCACCACGCACCGGCGGCTCGTCTCTGAACTACCTCACGCGCGCACCGGCGAGCCGCCGCCCCCTTGGGCGAAGGAGGGCCGCGTGATGAGCACCACCGATGTCAGTTCATTCAGCGTGCCGCACAGGAGCATCACGCCGGAGCGGCGGGCGATTTATCTCAAGGTGCTTGCCGAGACCGGCTCCCACCCCGCCGCCGCCCGCGCCGCCAGCCCGCATCTGGCCGACAGCCCCGGCCCCCGCCCCGGCTACTCGAGCTTCGCCGACCTGCGCCGCACCGACCCCGACTTCGCCGCCGCCTGCCGCGAGGCCGAGCGCCAGGCCCTGGGCAAGGTCGAGCAGGCGATCGTGGAGCGGGCCTTCACGCTGGACGAGCGGCCGATCTTCGACAAGCAGGGCAACAAGCTGGGCGTGCAGACCGACTCCCGCCCGGCCAACCAGATGCTGCTGCGCCTGGCCGAGCGCCTCGCCCCCGAGGACTGGGCCCCGCGCAAGCAGCAGAGCCTCACCGCCGAGCACACCCACACCCACCGCCACGAGCACGAGGTGGTCTTCGCGCTGCGGCCCGAGCACCTGGCGCTGCTGCCCGAGGACCGCCGCCGCCGGTTCGTGGACGACCTGCGCACCATCCGCGCCGCCCTGGAGCGGCAGGAGGCCCCCGAGCATGAGCGACGACTCCCCGCGCCTGCTGGCCCGGCTGCTGGAGCACTACGAGGCGAGCCAGCGCCCGCCGGTGATGACGCTGGGCGGGCCGATCGTGCTGATCGGTGACGGCCAGCCGATGGCTTCCCCGACGGGAAGCCGAACCGTTGCACAGTGGCGGAAGCGCCACGCGACCTCGAAAGGACCGAGCCATGACCACCCCGACGACTGACACCCCCGCCGCCGAGGCGGCCGCGCTGGAGCGGGCGCTGCTGCGCGAGAACCTGAGCGTGGCCCTGACGCTGGAGCAGGCCCACCCCGACGCCGCCCCGGACATCGCCGAGGCCGCGGCGCGGGCGCTGCGCTTCGACGCCGGGCGCGGCGGGTTCGTGGACCGCCAAAGCGGCGAGCCGCTGGCCGTGCGCGACTGGCTGCGCCAGCGCAAGGCCGACCGCCGCCACTGGTTCCGCGAGGCCGGCGCGACCGGCCCCGCCCAGCCCACCGCCGCCCGCAAGCCCGCCGGGTTCTCGCCCGCACAGGACCAGCCCACCCCGCTGGGCACCCCGGCCGAGCCGACCGCCGCGCCGGTGGGCCGCCGGTACCAGCGGATGAGCGAACACGAGTACGCCGCCTACCGGCGGCAGAACCGCTACGCCCGCGTGGTCGCCTCGGCCAACGTCGGCGGGCAGCGCGTTTTCACCGTGGACTGCGGCAGCGCGGCCACCGCCCAGCAGGTCGGCGCGCAGAGCATGGACGAGTACCGCCGGTGGCGCGAAAGCCAGGGCCTGGGCCGCCCGGCGGGGGGCCGCTGATGCTGCGCGGGCACCTGCGGGGCCTGTGCCGCCTGCGCCGAAGCGACGGCCCGGCCGGGCGGCGGCTGCTGGCCGAGAGCCCCACCGGCGCCGACCGCCGGGCCAGCGCCGCCTACGCCGCCCCGCCCGCCGACTCCCGGCCCCCGCGCCGCTACGACGAACGCGGCCACGAGCTGCGCCCCGTGAGGTACGACAAGTGAGCCCGACCGCCGAGCACATGGTCCGCGCCCTCTTGGGCGAGCGCACGCTGGCCGCCGCCCGCCGGGCCGACCTCTACCGGCGGCGGGACCGCAGCGGCGGCTTCGACCCGGTCTACCTCAACGGCGTGGCCGAGGAGCACGACGTGGAGGCCCCGGCGCTGCGGCGTCTGTTCGGCTTCCACGAGCGCCGCGACGCCGAGGGCCGCCTCGCCGGGTACACCCGCGAGCTTGCCGAGGCCGGACTACCGACCGACCCCGACGAACTGACCGCCCTGGCGCTGTCGCGCTGGGTGATGGAGGACTGAGACGATGCGCCCGATCCCCGACCGAGGTTTCTTCAAGCGCGCCCACCTGCCCCGGCGCTACCGCAACGTGCTGGACGAGGGCGCGATGTTCGGCCCGCCCCCGACGCTGCCCACCGACCCGGACGCCTGCGCCGAGGTTCTGCTTGAGGTCTTGCGACCGCAGACCCGCAGCGCCATCGCCGCGCTGGCCGCCCTGACCGACCGGCCCGACCCGGCGCTGGTGCGCCACGTCTGCCGCCGCACCCACGCCGACCCCGAGGCGGTCGCCGCCGCCTTCGGGCTGGTGAAGCAGCGCGGCCGCTGGTGCCGGGCCGACGAGCAGCCGCTGCACCTGCCGCTCGGGGGCAACAACGAGGTGCTGCTGGCGTTCACGTTGTATCGCGCCACCGGCGGCCGGGCCGAGGTCGTCGGCGTCGGCTGACCCCATGCCCTCGCCCGGCCCGCCGGAGCTTCGTCGGCGGGCCGGGTCTTCCCCTTCCGACCCACGCGCCGACCGGCGGAGGTCGGCAAAGCCCCGCCCGGCAGTCACCCACCGGGCGGGGTCTGCTTGGGCTACCTGAGCCGCATCATGTGGTACGTCGTCAGCCCGCCGTTACTGTAGGGCCGCTCGCCCCACGCCCCGACGATCTCGCCGTCTCGGAAGATGAACTTGTAGTTCCTGTCCCCGGTGTACCCGCCGAACGAGTTGCGGGCGTTGACCCGCCCGAGCAGCAGGTAGCCGTAGGTGTAGCCGCCCCCATTGAGCAGCCCGTTGCTCACCCACCCCTGGCCGAACCGATCCCACTGGAACCGCGCCGACTCGGGATCTTTCAGGATGCTGCGCACCCACCGCTCGGCCTTCGCCCTGGCCTCCTGCTCGGAGATGGGCTCGCCGTAGTCGGCGTTGGCCAACTGCTCGGCCGAGGGGCCGGTCACGCACCCGCCCAGCAGCACGCAGGCAAACAGCCACAACGGCAGCATCTTGAAGGTCCACGTCGTCATCATCGGTCTCCGTCTCCGGGCGGCCCGTGCTGCGAAGGCCGCCCTCCGGTTCTGCCAGTCAGCCCCCGGCCCCCGACGAAAAAGGGAGCGCCGAACCGAGGCCACCCGCAGAGGCCCCGCCAAGGGGCACACAGAACAGCGCCCGGCCGACGCCCCCGTACCGGGGGCGCGGGACCAGGTCGCTGCTTCTGTGTGTTCAAGAGCCCGAGGGCTCAGGTTGGCGGTTTCTCTGCGGAGCAGCACCTGACGCTCGCGCGTCATTCCAGTTGTCGGCCTCGCCGGGCGAGGCGGTGTCGTCTCGGTCGTCTCCTTCTGCTGGTCCCCGTGCCGGGGCGGTTGCCTACCCATACGGTATCGGCGCACCGGGCCGTTTGCCTTATCCGAGGGGGGCAACGGCCCGGTGCGCCGCCGGTGTTATTCGCCCTCCGGCTCGGCCGCGTGCCAGCGCTCGTCCTCGCCGAGGTAGACGACGTAGCCGTTGGCCTTGGCCAGCAGCCGCAGGGCGTCCATGACGTCGCGAGGCTGCCACTCGAACATCGCGGCGATCTCCTCGGCCGCCATGCCCTGCGGCTCCCGCAGCCACTCCAGCAGCTTGCCGCGCTTGCTCGTGGGCCGGGGCGGCTTGAGTTCCCCGCCGGGCTCGAAGCGCCGCACGCCGCTCCGCCGCCGGGACCGCCTGGGCGCGGGCTGCTCCGGCCCGGCCCCCGGCTGCGGCTGGGCGGGCTCCTCCGGCGTGCTACCGCCCTCTACCGGGGCCTCCTGCTCCGGCCCGGCCGGGGCCGCCTGCTGCTCCCCGGCCGTGTCTTCCGCCTGCTCCCCTGCCTCGATGGCTTCGAGCGCCGCCAGCACCCGCCGCACCCCGGCCGCCCGGCTGGCGAAGCGCTTGACGGGCTTCTCCGGACAAAGCTCGTTGTGAAGGGCAACCAGTTCCCGACCGCCCATCCGCTCGACCTGTTCCTTCGTGACGTTCCGCATCGCTTGTCTCCGTCGCTCGGCTGCGGCCCATTCCGCAGCGGCTCCGGAGCAAGAGATGGGACACCTACACACGCAAGACAAGGAAAGTTGACCAAATCGCCGCCGTCGCTGATTATGTCGGCCAATGGCAAGACGTCGCAGCACCACTACGGCGAAGAAGGTTGAGTACCCCCTTTGCGTTCGGCATCTCAAGCCGCGCAAAGACGTTCGCTTGCGCCACTACTTCATGTGCGACACCTGCGCCCAGACGTGGACCAACGAGGCGTTCGGCGGCAACGCCTCGCTTTGGGACGGCCTGGAGGTTGAGGGCTACTGCCACCTCTGCAACAACAGAACGAACGTCCGTCTGCGGACGTGGTTTCTTTGCGACATCTGTTGGCGGGTTGCCGGCTCGATCGGACGCAACCACGTTGCCGAAAAGGCCATTCTCGAGTGGTGGCGCGAGCACATCGAGCCGTCCCACCCACACTTGGTTATTGAGCAGAACGACGCGTCGGCGCTTCGACCGCGTCGGGATGGTGACGTTTCTGGCGAAGGCCCACTTGATTTCCTGATCCGCGACCACCGCAGCGGCGAGGTCGTCCTGGGCATAGAAAACAAGACGGGCCGGAGCTCCATCAAAGAAATGAGCGCCTTCCAGTTGGACGTTTCCGACTGCGACTCAATCCTTCACCACGTCCGCGCGCTCGGTGTTCCGTGCTATCTCGTCCACGCCCAAGTGCTCGAAAAGTGGGAGCCGCCGACGATGGGCTTTGAGACCATTGGCCTGTGGTGGACCGATATCTACCAAATGGCTTCCGAATTTCGCGACGTTCGGATGCGCCGCGACGAGCAGCGAGGCGCGGCTTACTTCCGCAAAGCAGCCTTCCACGACATGGATACGCTCGCCGACGCGCTGTTTGACGACAACGACAACCTCGCATTGGTCGAGCGATATCGACGCGAGGGCATCCCACAACTGTACAAGATCGACTAGAAAAGGCGATCGACGGCGGCGTCGATGGCCTCTTGGTCGTCAAGGTACGGCACCTGCTGCGATAGGATTCTTAGTTGACCGGTGTTCGGGTACGGCATCCGGCGAAGATCGGCGGCGTTAACTTGGGTGTGCCCGGAGAACAACCGGAAATACCGATCGACAATGGTTGAGTTGAGATAGACGACCAGCCCACGGGCGACCTCCGGGTCTAAACCTGCTCCGTCCGCGTGGAAGTAGTTGGTTTTGTTGTCGAAACCGACCCGCTCCGCCACAATAGTGTTCGGATCGAACAAGGCTGCTACCACTCGCCGCCGCTCCTCCTTAGCGGAGAATCGCTTCGTAAGCACGTAGTAATCCGTGGGCACTAGCAGATTCGCTGTTGCCTCGCAGGCCGCGATCGCGTTGGCCTTCCGAGTGTTTCCGTTTGGCCACACGATACGTCCGTCGTGGAAATGCACCGGGTATATAAGCGGGACCGCACCGCTGTTCATATGGGCGCGTAGGTACTCGCGAGCACGAAAATCCACCACCCGCCCGGTCGAAACGGAAAGCCCGAGCGTATCCAGCCGCTCGGGCAGGTGCAGCAGCTTGCGAGTCACCTCATCTGCGTCTGCATCCGTCACAATGTGGATAATTGCCTCTGGGTCGCCCGCGCGCACGACTTGGTCTGAGGGAACCGCTCGTCGCGACACTTGGCCATCTTCGTCGGTCACTGACACCTCAACGGTCCGGCTCCTGGCAGACGTGCGCATGCCGTAGACGATCACGTTCTCCTGCAAGACATCATCGTCGCGGAAGATGTCGCTTCGCGATTCAAAGACATGCAGATGCCGCAGGTCGAGCAGCCGCAGTAGCTCGCGACGAAACGGGCGGAAGTACGGCCCGTTGCAGAAGCTCCTCGGGTTGATCGACACGAACTCGCCACCCTCGTCTAGCTGTCGGGCGGCCAACAGCATGAATCCGGAGTAGAGGTTGCTCGTTTCGATGCCCACAGCACGAAGTTGTCGCCGTGTCTCCGAGTTGCTGTTGATCTTGCGGTACGGCGGATTCATGATGACGCAGTCGTATCTTTCGGTGTCTTCGCCGAACAATCCTCGTGCAGCCGTTGAGCGAGCCTTGATGTAGTCTTCGTTCCGAACGTCATAACTGAACGTGACTCCACGCTCTCTGCATCGCTCCCGGCAAGCCCCCAATGTGTCGCACAGCGTGACTGCGAGCCGGGTATCCACTTCGTAGCAGGTGACCGCGATTTCCGCAGGCGGTCGCTTGCGGGCAAGCAGTCGATCCATCAGAGCAGCGGTGAGTGATCCGACGCCTGCGCCGGGATCGAGGACACGGAGGCGGCTGCGGCGGGTTCGAAACAACCCCGCCATGAACGCAGCGACCGGCTCGGGCGTCATGTACTGGCCGAACACCGCGCGTGTCGCCGCGAGATCGCCGTTAATCCGACGTCGGGCTTCGTCCGCGAGCCGGAGCAGGTTGGCGCTGGTTTCCGTTGCCATCTGACGGCAATTCTCTCCGGCGCACGGGCCTAGGGCAACTTGCCCTGCTTGTCCCGAACACAACGCGAGAGCTCGAGGTCTCGGTAGAACAGAGGGGCTTTCTAGCACGGCCGTGGCGGGATCGGGTAATGCTCGGCAGCCGGATCGGGGCCGGGCGGCCCGAGCGCAAGGAATTCCTCGCTGCCGATGATGGCTCCGGTCTCGTCCTCCCACGCAAAATCCGCGTCGCATGCGAAGACGTGACGATGCGAATGCAAAGCCGTAGCACGATTCACGGCCGGGACGCCACGCGGCCCAACTCGTCGCTCGGCCGCTCCCTTGCCGAGTCCGATCAATGCTCGACTGCGATCGACCGGAAATATGGCCACGGTATCTGGTGAATCCAACCGAACAATCGGCCCATCCACCGGCCCCGTCGGGACGAGCAAAAGCGGAACATCGCCGGTAATGAAGTGTTCGCTCTCCGTGGCGTGCATGACCACCCACCCCCTCGGGCTAAGCCCGCGCATCGCAATCGGAACAATGGCTTCCAACTGTGTTCCGACGGTCCAGTTCTTGTCGAGGGATATCGTGTAATTGTCAGGGTCGAGGCCGAACTCCCGAAGTTGCTCGGGGTCGAAGTCCGGCTCGTTTCGTCGCTCCTCGGGAATGCGAGCGAGGAACCGCTGAAATTCCTCTTCGTCCTGAAACATCTCGGCGATCCACGCCTTGAGCATCCTGTCGTTCAGCCGCCCCACGCTCTCTCGCACCTTCGGCGTACGCAGATAGGCGGCGGCCATGTACGCCATCGCCATCTCCCGCGTCTGGCGATCAGCGCCGCGCGTGTCGTCAGCGAACCGGCGGAGTGCCGCCAGCCCGTCATCATCCACGCGTTGGAAGAACTGACGCTCTACAACGAATTCATCCTCGACCACAGGGTTCTTCTCCACGCGATAAAAGTCGCGCTTGTGGTCGACGTTCTCCGGTGCAGCGCGAAACGCTTTACCCTCGCGCCGGTCAAAGACGTGCAACTGGTTGCTGGCTGGCTCTGTAAAGCCCGCAAGGTAGGCGCTGGGAATGTAGTGGTGTTTCCTCGGGTTGTTCATGCCTCAGGTGAGCGGGTCGAAGCTGCTGCCGTACATGCTCTTTTGCATCGCCTTACAGTCGTCGCAGAGCCGAAGGGTCAGACCGGGATCGCCAACCATCCGATAAGGGTTGGAATCCGCATCACCGCAGATTGAGCAGACGTCTGTTCGCCCAGCCGCTTTGACGATCTGCTCGGTCATCGCCGCCTGCTGCGGGTTCTGCTTTCGCAGGGCCTCAAACCATTCCGGCGTGTGGGGCTGTAGGTCCATAATGCCCCCGGCAGGACTCGAACCTGCAACATCGGCTTTAGGAAAGCCGCGCTCTGTCCAATTGAGCTACGAGGGCCACTGAGCGGTATTTTACCGCTTTCCCTTCTTGGGCTCCATCCGCGCGAGCAGGAACGCCGTCACCGCCTCAACGCACTGCCGCAGGTGCTCAAGGTCGGGCCGGATGTAGCCCTCGGTGACGTCGTCCGGGTTGCCAGGCAGGGTGTGGTTCATCAGGGTCTTGGTTTCAATGGAGCCGATGCGGGCTTGGTCGCAGGCCGTGGCGAACGTGTTGCGCAGCCGGTGCGGGCTGGGCAGGTACTTCGCCTTGCGGCGAGGCTCGCCCTTTTTGCGGGGCAGGTACCGTTGCTCCTTCATCTCCTTGACGTGCGTGACGCGCCCCTGCATATCGCGCGTCGGGAACACCCAGCCCTTGTCGTCGCCGAACAGCACGCGGTTCCCGCGCCTCCGCGCCCGCAGCAGCTTGAGGACGTGCTTGGACAGGGGAATCGTGAATGCCCGGTCCTCGCCGCCCTTGGGCTTGGGCCGGTGCAGCGTGCCCGCCTTCCAGTCCACGTGTTCCCAGCGGACGGTGCGGGCGTCTAAGGAGCGTAGCCCGGTAAACAGGACGAAGAACTGGAGGTCCCGCCGCACGGGGTTGTCCAGACTCCGGACCCTCTCGGCCCAGGCGGGGAGGTCGGCCCAAGGGATCGGCTCGCGGCGACGTCGGACCTTGTTGAACCGAACGGCCGATGCCGGGTTCTGCGGCAGGTGGTCGTAGACGCGGGCGGCGGTGTTGTACGCGGCCCGGAAGATCATCAGCGCCCGGTTCGCCGCGTAGGGACCGGCGGAGTCGGTGATCCGCTGGTGTCGGTCCACGCACTGCTTCTTGGTGAACTCGGCTAGGGGCTGCCGCAGCCAGTCGGACAGGTGCCGGTCGGCCTCCTCGCGGAAGGTCTGAATGGACCGCTCGGCACAATCGGCGGCCCGCATCTCCTTAAGGTGCATTTCCACTGCCTCGCCAAACGTGACGCCGCGAGCCGCCCGCTTCCGCTTCTGTTCGTTGGGGTTGACGCCCCGGTCCATCTCCACGATAAGCCGCCGGGCCTCCTCCCGCGCCTGCTCGGGTGTCCAGTCGGGGTGCCTGCCAATCTTCACCCGTACCGAGCGGCCGCTGACGTCCTTCTGCACGACGTAGGTCTTGGACGCCCGGCTGACGATAAGGCCAAGGCACTCCTGCCGCGCGTCCCAGTACGCCTTCTGTCGGACGGGGTTTCCCTTGCCGTTGACCTCGCCATCCTGCGGCGGCAGGGCCTTGCGCCGGATGTTCTCGGCAGTGAACGGGAAGATGCGGTGCGGGTCTGCTTTGCCTTTACGCGCCATGGCGGGGCCTCCCGACGTGGCCCCGCCCCCAGGTAAAAAGGCAGTAACAAGGCGGCAGCCGGGGGTAGTGGGGGCTACCGGGGGGCCACGTAACCCCATAAAACATGGCGTAAAAAGGCGCTGGGGGCAAACGGGGGTTGGATGGGGGCTGCCCCCGCCCTTTTAGGAAAGCGCTGCTCTATCCAACTGAGCTACAGGGGCAGCGCGGCCATCATACCGCGCCGGGCTGACGGACTGAGAAGTCAGGCCTGCGTTTAATCCAGCCGGGCGGAGGTGGGGGCCAGTTCGCCCATGATTCGCAGCACGCGCGGCGAGCGGGGGTGGTCGGCCGCGGCCAGCTCGATCCAGTGCCTGGCTTCGGACCGGTCGTTCTGCTCAAGGGCCAGGCGGGCTCTCCAGGTCAGGGCCAGCGGTCCGTTGCGACTGCTGCGATCCAGAATCACGGAAGTAGCCTGCGGGCCGATCTGCTCGACCAGCAGTCCCATGGCAGCATCCCACTGGCGCGGAGCCGAATCCAGATCGAGCACCAAAGCGATCAGGGCAGCGCTGCCGGGATCGACCGCGACATCCGGCTGCGGCTGCGGCTCGACGGCCAGCTCATCCCACATCGGCTCGCCCGGCCAGCGCTGTCTGGCCAGTTGCCACAGGCGCGTCGGCTCGTCATGGACGCGCGGCAACGGCTGGGCGCTGGCCAGCGGATCGTCAAGTTGATCCAAAGCCAACGTCAGCAGTGTGCGGGCTGCCTGCACATTGGGTTGCTCGCGCCAGGCCCGGGCCAGCATGCTCCACGGCGTCGAACAGTCCGGTGGTGAAAGGCGATTCAATAAATCATCGTGATCGCTGAGCATCGCCAGGATACAGCCGACGGTCGCAGCATCCAGCGGTTGGAGGAAGCGCGACAGCAATGCTGGATCGTTGCGGCTGACGGCCAACGTCGCCAGCATCGGCTGCAACTGCGGCTGGTCAACGTGCGGCAGCAACCAGCGGGCAGCATCATCCTCGCGCTGCTGAGCCAGGTACAACCGGCTGAGCGCTGCGATCGCGCCCACGCGCTGCGGGTCAATGCTCAACGCGGTTTCCAACTCGCGCTGGCCGGCTGCGCTGCGGTTGTCAGCAATCAAGGCTTTGCCCAGCATTTCGCACACTTCGCCCCCGGCCTGGGCGTTGCGAATCGGCTGCAACAGGGCCACCGCTTCCGAGGCGCGATGCTCGGCCAACAACACCTCGGCCAGCAGGCACGCCAGGCTGGGTGGATTGTCGCGTTCGCTCATCAGTTGCCGGGCCAGCGTCTCAGCCTGGGCGGTTTCACCGATCTGCAGGTATTGATGAACCATTTGCCTGCCCTGCTCCAGGCCCAGGCTCGTGTTGGCGGCCGCCCTGTCCATCGACAGGTACAGCAACACCGCCAGCAGCAGCAGAATCGAAAGCAAAACCAGATGGACCCCGCGGCGGTTCATGGGATCCCCCTCACGATGGCCGGCCCCACCAGGCGGGTGACCCACACCGGCAGCTTGCGCCAGGCATTGATGCGGCGCTGCATCTTCGGTGAATCGGGACGCACCGCGCCGAGTTCGCCGCGACGCAGCACGTATTGCCAGGTGGTCGGATGTTCGAGCGCCCCCCACTGTTTCTTGAAGCGATGCGTGCCGCTGTCGGGCGAAGAGCGACCGAAGTCGAAGCGGACCGATCCGCGCTCGATGGCCCGCGACAGCAACCGGCGATACATCCACATGTTGGCGTTGGTGTGACTGAAGCTGCGCAGGCTGGAAGCCGAGGGCACCTGCGTCTGGCCGCCCTGGTGCATCAGCAAGGCGACGGCCAGCGGGCGATCGTGCTGCGTGACCACGGCCAGCTCCGCCTCATCGCTGAACTGATCCAGGATCGACGCGAATAGCTTCCGGGGGTAAACCGGCGTGCCCAGATCACGCATGTTGACGGAGAAGACTTCGTAAAAGCGATCCAGCAACTCGCGGCCGCCGAAGTGGAGCACGAGGTCGAACTTGTCGCCCTTGCGCACCTGGTTGCGCACCTTGGCGCCGATCTGCTGATCGAGCTGCGCATCTTCCGGGGGCAGGTCGAGGATCATCAGCACTTTGTCGTCGCGGCGATGGGTGAACGTCTCGACATCGAGCACGTTGGATGCGTGGCGCAGCTCCAGGTACTGCACGTTGTGGCGCTCGGCCAGTTCGACAGCTTTGTCCAGCAGTTGTTGTGCGGTTGAGGCGCTGTCAGCCAGGATGCCTGCCTGGTTGAGATAGGGCAGACTGACCAGAAAGCGGCCGAACAGGGCGCTTTGCACCAGCGCCAGCGGCAGGTAGCCGCGCACATTGCCCAGGTCGCTTTCCGCCAGCAGGGCATAGGGGCGATGACCGAGCCCTTCTTCGAGCACGCGCAGCCAGCGCGGATCGTGCTCAGCACATGCTCCAGGCAGGGCGAGCACCTTGGCGGCGGTGTCGGTGTCGAGTTGGGTCAGTGTGCGGATCATGTCTAAGGTTATGCTGCCTGGGAGACGCTCCACTGAAGTGGAGCGGCCTTGAGGATGCGGGCGGGTACGCCGACGACGGTGGTGTCAGCGGGCACGGGCTTGGTCACGACAGCGCCGGCTCCGACAATCGCGCCGGGGCCGACGTCGGCCATCACGATGGCGCCGGCTCCAATCCAAGCGCCGCGGCCGATGGTGACCTGCTGGAACTGCAACTGTTGTTCGCTGTGCTGATGACGACCGGAGAGGATCTGCACGCCGTCGGCGATCTTCACATCGTCTTCGATCCTGGCGTAGCCGATCGAGCAGTAGCGGCCGAGGTACACACGATTGCCCAACTCGGCGGCGGTCTTGCTGAAGAGTGTCTGGTAACCGATGAACACATCGCAGCCGACGTGCTGCAGCGTGCGGCGATAGAACCAGACACGGGCGAAGACGCCGAACTGATCGGGCACGCCGGCCAGACGTTCAGCCGCACCGCGGAAGGCGATCTCGTCATCCACCAGGCGGCGCATGACCTGGTAATCACACCAGACCGGAAGCGCACGCAGGGCGCCCAGCGCATAGCCCGACAGCTTGAGCAAACTCTTGCCCATCAAGGATTAGATCGGTCATCCCTGTAGCAGTGACTCGAACAGCCGCGCCTTCTCGGACCATGATTCGTGGATCAGGCGGCGGCGGGCGGCCAGTTGCTCGGGTGGGGTGCCGGTGGTCAGCCGTTGCAACGCCCGGCGGACGAAACCGGCGGCATCGGTGAGCAGGTCGGTGGCGTCGGCCCAGTCGCGGATGGAGGGCAGATCGCGGGCCAGCACGGGTTTGCCGGTGGCCAGGTATTCCTTGAACTTCAGCGGCTGCATGGCGCGGGTCACATCAAGGTCAGCGTAAGGCATCACCAGGGCGTTGGCGGCCGCGGCAAGGCGAGGCAATCGCTCGTAGCGCACCTCACCGGGCAGCAGCACCCCCGGAAGTTGCGATAGTGCGCGGTCGGGATTCTGTTGCGGGCCGACCAGGACCAATGAGCCGCGCTGCGGGATCAAGGCTTCCGCCAGGCCGCGGCACCATTCGGTGTCCAGCCGCTGATCGATCAGTCCCCAGAACAAACAGATGGGCCCGCCCCCGGAAGTGTGAAGCAGCGAGCGCCACCACTTGGGCAGCGATTGGGTCTGCGCAGCCTCAGCCTGGGGACCATACCAGTGATCGAGGTCGATGCCATGAGTCAGCAGCGGCGCATCGGGGCGGCCCATGTCCGCTAATCGCTGCTGCAGCGTGGGGCTGACGGTGATCACGGCATCGGCGTAGGCGACCAGTTGCTGCTCCATGTCGCGCAACACGTCGGCGTCCAGGCCCGGCCAGACGGAGAAGTCGTCCACGCAGTAATAGACCCAGCGATCGACGTCAAGCCGGCCCATCAGGTCGGCGGCGATGGGTACCGTGGTGACCGCGATGCGTTTTTCATCGCTGTGGCCGAAGTGATGAGACAGGGCGGTGTTGATCTGTCCGGTGAGCAGGTTGCGGTTGAAGCGGCGCTGCCAGGGGCTGCGGAAGCCGGGGTACATGTGGGGGCTGAGGGTGTGCAGATGCTCGGGCAGCGGTTCGCGGTGACTGAAGCGGCGGCGCAGGCGGCCGGCAGCCCGGGCCAGGTCGCTCAGCGACAGGCGCGGCGTGCGTGTGCCGGTGGTGTTGATCCACAGCGTCTGGTGACGATCGAGCAGTTGGCGCACCAGATGCTGGCAACTGGAGGGGTGGCGATCCCAGTCGTCCGCGAAGACCAGCAAGTGCGAATTGTCTGTCTCTGGACCCATCTGGCTTCGGTTATGTCGGCCAATCGCTTGGAAGTAATCCAAGTTTCGCCTAAGATGGAAATGTTGTGTTTTCCGGACGCCGCTTGCGGCTTCGCGGAACCCACGGAGCGCCGGGCGGCTTCGCGAAGCCGCAAGCGGCCCCCGGAAGTGATCGTGATATTGCCCGGGACTGCTAGAATCCGTTAACGGACCCTGAACAGAAGCGAGTCAATCGATGGGCCTTGAAGCCGCACTGCCGCAGGACATGGTGCTGACCACGCAGCTCAAAAAACTGGTCAACTGGTCGCGGCGCAGCTCGATCTGGCCCATGCCGTTCGCCACCGCCTGCTGCGGCATCGAGCTGATGGCGACCGCCTCCAGCCGCTATGACCTGGCCCGTTTCGGGGCTGAGGTGATGCGATTCAGCCCGCGGCAGGCGGATCTGATGATCGTGGCCGGGCGGGTGGCGGTGAAGATGCTGCCGGTGCTGCAGCGGATTTACCAGCAGATGACCGAGCCCAAGTGGGTGATCTCGATGGGGGCCTGTGCCTCGACGGGCGGGATCTTCGACACCTATGCCGTGGTGCAGGGCGTTGATCAGTTCATCCCGGTGGACGTTTATGTGCCCGGTTGCCCGCCGCGGCCGGAGACGCTGATGGAAGGCGTGATGGCCATCCAGCGGATCATCGACAACGACGGCATCCCCCCCAAAGGCCCCGACGGGTTGCGTCAGCCTTTGAGCATCGCCATCCCCGGCACGCACGATGTTCGCCCGCAGCCGGTGCCGCTGACGCTGGGCGAGACTTGAAACGGGTGGAACTTCGGGGCGGATGACCCGGCGTGCTGAAGCACGCCTCGCCCCCAATCATTCCAATCTACCGCCTGCAACATTCCTGGGGGTTTGACCGCGGATTTTGCAGGCTCTATATTGCGCTTTACCCGCCTCGTTTTTCCCTCAAACTTACGTCAGGAGCGATCGAAAATGTCCATCAAGGTCGGTATCAACGGTTTCGGACGCATCGGACGCCTGGTCTTCCGGGCGGCCTGCGGCAATCCCAACATCGAGTTCGTCGGCATCAACGACCTGTTCCCCCCCGAGTCGTTGGCCTACCTGCTCAAGTATGACTCGGTCCACGGCAAGTTCGACGGCACGGTCGAGGCCGGCGAAGGCTGCCTGATCGTCAACGGCAAGAAGATCCCCGTCTGTGCCGAGCGCGACCCGGCCAACCTGCCCTGGGGCAAGGTCGGAGCCGAGTACGTCGTCGAGTCCACCGGCCTGTTCACCGATTACGACAGCGCGGCCAAGCACCTGGCGGCCGGCGCCAAGCACGTGGTCATCTCCGCCCCCACCAAGAGCCCCGACAAGGTGCCCACCATCGTCATGGGCGTCAACGAGAGCACGCTCAAGGGCGATGAGAAGGTCGTCTCCAACGCTTCCTGCACCACCAACTGCCTGGCCCCCATCGCCAAGGTCATCGATGACAACTTCGGCCTGGCTGAAGGTCTGATGACCACCGTGCACGCGATCACTGCCACTCAGCCCTCGCAGGACGGCCCGAGCAAGAAGGATCTGCGCGGCGGCCGCGCTTCCAGCGTCAACTGCATCCCCGCCAGCACCGGCGCCGCCAAGGCTGTGGGCCTGGCTCTGCCCCAGCTCAAGGGCAAGCTCACCGGCATGGCCTTCCGCATGCCCACCATCGACGTCTCGGTGGTTGACCTGACCTTCAAGACCAAGAAGGAAACCAGCTACAAGGCCATCTGCGAAGCGATGAAGGCTGCCGCCGAAGGCCCGATGAAGGGTTACCTGGCCTACACCGACGAGCCGGTGGTCTCCAGCGACTTCATCACCGACCCGGCCAGCTCGACCTTCGACGCCGATGCCGGCATCGAACTGAACAGCACCTTCTTCAAGGTCGTAAGCTGGTACGACAACGAATGGGGCTACTCCAACCGCGTGATCGACCTGATCAACTACATGGCGGCCAAGAAGTAAAAACCCCGCAAAATCCCGCGAAAATGACGAAGCCCACGGATTGAATCCGTGGGCTTCTTTTTTTGTGGCGCGTGTTTTTCAGCCGCTTGCGGCTTCGCGCGGCCGTCCGTCGTCCACTGGTTGCGCGAAGCCGCAAGCGGCGAAACCTTACGTCTTGGCCGTCGCCGGCCAGATCGAGGCCCGGCCCACCGAGTGATAGACGAAGCGCTCGTCATACATCATCGCCAACTTGTACAAATTGCGGCCGTCGAAAATCACCGGCTCCGCCATCCGCTGGCGAATCACATCGAAGTTGGGGTTCTTGAACTCATCCCAATCGGTGCAGACGATCAGCGCGTCCGCCCCGTCCAGGGCGTCGTACATGTTGTCAGCATAGTTGATCCGATCGCCGACTCCCTTGATCTGCCTGCATGTCTCGTGAGCCACCGGATCGTGTGCGGTCACCGTGGCCCCGGCCTCGACCAGATGTTTCATGATGGTCACTGCCGGCGCTTCGCGCACGTCGTCGGTGCCGGGCTTGAAAGCGATGCCCCAGACCGCGATCTTGCGGCCGGACAGTCTCCCCTCGAAGTGGCTGACGATCTTCTGGATGAAAGCCTGTCGCTGGGCCTGGTTGACGTCGTGCACCGCCTTGAGCAGCGTGGCGGGGTGCTTGGCTTCGATGCCCATGCCGACGCACGCCAGCACGTCCTTGGGGAAGCACGAGCCGCCGTAGCCGAGCCCGGGGTAGAGGAACTGGTGCCCGATGCGTGCATCGGCGCACATGCCGCGGCGGACCTCGTCAATGTTGGCGCCGTAGGCCTCGCACAGGCTGGCGATTTCGTTGATGAAGCTGATCTTGGTGGCCAGCATGGCGTTGGAGGCGTACTTGACCATCTCGGCCGAGGCGATGTCCATGATGTGGATGGGATGGCCGTTGCGCACGAACGGCTCATAGAGCGAACCGAGGCGCTGGCCGGCCGATTCGTCATCGACGCCGATGACCACGCGGTCGGGCTTCATGAAGTCGTTGATGGCAGCGCCTTCCTTGAGGAACTCCGGGTTGGAGGCCATGAAGAAGGGCTTGTCGGTGTGCTGGGCGATGGTGGCCCGGACTTTGGTGTTAGTGCCGACGGGCACGGTCGATTTGACCACGATGATCTTGCGCCGCCGCTCCTCGGCATCGCCGCCGGTGATCCCGGGGGCCAGGGTCATGGCCTTGCCCAGGTCGGCCGCGGCTGCCAGCACGTACTGCAAATCAGCCCGCCCGAACTCATCCGAGGGCGTGCCCACGCACAGGAAAACCACTTCGGCCGCCTCGTAGGCCTTCTGCTTGTCGGTGGTGAAAGTCAGCCGCCCCGCCCGCGCATTGCGGTGGATCAGGTCATCCAGGCCCGGCTCGTAAATCGGGCTTTCACCCCGGTTCAGCTTGTCGATTTTCCGGGGGTCAACATCCAGGCAAATCACGTCGTTGCCGGTGTTGGCGAAGCAGGTGCCGGTGACCAGGCCGACGTATCCGGTGCCCACCATGGTGATGCGCATGATCTGTATCCTTGGAGCCGTGAAACTATCGGAACTATCGCCCACAACAGGCTGCAATCTGATCTTCGGCCAATTTCAGTGGGCCATACAGTGTAGCGGCTTGGAATCGCTCTGACGACCTTCCTAGAATACCCCCTCGCCACCGACACCCCACCCAGGAGCCGACATGCCGGGCAAGACACCAGAACCTCTGTTCCGCACCCCCGACGACCAGATCAATAAGGTCGAGAAATATAAGCTGGCCTCACAGGGCGCCGTCGAGCCCCTGCCCGCGGAATATCGCAGCCCCGAGCAGGATGACCTCTCCGACGCTGCCGAGCAGATCAGCAAATCACACGGCATCTACCTCGAGTACAACCGGGCCAGGACCGGCCGGGAAAAGGACTGGATGTACATGGTCCGCGTCTCCGTGCCCGGCGGCGGCGCGTTCAACGCCCTGCAGTGGCGCATCCTCGACGAGATCGCCAACGAGTTTGCCGACAACAACCCCACCGGCGGTCCCGCCCTGCGCCTGACCACCCGCCAGAACATCCAGTACCACTGGGTCAAAAAGCCGGCCGTCATCCCCATGGTCCAGAAGATCGCCTCCACCGGCTTCTTCACCCTCAACGGCTGCGGCGACAACGTCCGCAACGTCATGGCCTGCCCGCTGAGCAAATACTCCGACCTCTACAACGCCAACGAGCTGGCCCACGAGTATGCCGCCTACTTCCGCCTGCCGGCCGCGGCCCACATCACGGTCTTTGCCGTCGATCCCCATTACATCCGTGACGTCACCCCCGGGGAAACTTCCGGGGGCGAGCACTATGACTACGGGCCGAAACTGCTCAACCGCAAGTTCAAGATCGCCTTCTCCGCCGTGCATCGCAACCCCCGGAATGGTGAAATTCAATACGACAACTGCGTCGAGCTGCGCACCAACGAAGTCGGCATCGCGCCGATCCACGACCCCAAAACCGATCGAGTCGACGCCTTCATGCTCTACGTCGGCGGCGGCCAGGGTGAAAAGAACGGCAAGCCCACCTTCGCCGGCCACGGCCTGCCCTTCGGTGTCTTCAAACGCGACGACCTGATGCTCGGCCTCAAAACCATCGTCGATGTTCACAAGGAATGGGGCGATCGCAAAAATCGCCACTGGGCTCGGCTCAAGTACGTCATCAACGCCCAGGGCATCGACTGGTATCGCCAGCAGGTGCGCGATCGCGGCGCTGAATTCTCCATGCCGCTGCCGGACTTCGATCCCGGCCCGCGCCTGCTGCACCACGGCTGGACCACACTGCCCAACAAGAAACTGGCCTACGGCGCCTATGTCGAGTGCGGCCGCCTCACCGACAAGGCCGGCCTCGGCGATGCCCGGGGCGGAGGCCCCATCAAGAGCATGGTCCGCAACGTCATGGACCACTTCGAGTCCGCGGGCATCGAACTGCTGATCACCCCCAACCAGGATCTGATCTTCGCCAACATCCCCCCGGAAGCCAAAGACGAATTCGAAGCCAAACTCAAGGAGTTTTCCTACGGCTCACGCCATGGCAAGCCCTATTCCTCACTGCGCGTGCTCTCGGGCGCCTGCGTCGGTCTGCCCACCTGCCGCCTCAGCTACACGCAAAGCGAACAGTTCGAGCCCGAGTTGATCGACCAGCTCGAACAGATGGGTTACGGCGAGGTCAACGAATCGATCGGCATCACCGGCTGCGAACGCCAGTGCTTCCGCCCCGCCACCAAGACCCTCGGCTGGATCGGTCAGGGCCCGGACATGTACGGCCTGAAGATCGGCGGCTCCGAAGATGCCCGCTACCAGGGCCAGTGGCTCGTGCAAGACGAACAGTGGTATCTGCGCCAGGTGCCGCGCGACCAGGTCGCGGTCGTCTGCGCGTTTCTCTTTGATGATCATGCCGCCAACAAGCTCGATGACGAAGACCTCGGCGCCTACCTGCGCCGCATCGGCATGTCCGCAGTAATCGCCAAACTCAAAGCAAACGAGCGCACCGCATCGCTGATGGAAAAGACCGCCCCCGCACCGTTCCAGCCCCACCTGGAGCAGATCTTCGCACAACCCTGACGCTCCAATGAATTGGAGCGGCCTTATCCAACGAGGCCGCTCCACTTCAGTGGAGCGTGCAGCGTGCAGCGCGTTATACTCCCCCCATGTCCCACACCCGCAAATCCGGGGGCGGCGCACACTTCAACGACCAACGCCCGCTCCAACACTGGTATCGCGACAACCAGGTCTATTTCATCACCGCCCGCTGCCGCGATCGCTACCCCGCTTTTGCCTCCGAGCATGCCAAACAGATCTTCTGGGACCGCTTCAACCACTACACCGCCCGCTTCGGCTTCGTCCCTTGGGTCAGTTCGCTGATCGACAACCACTATCACACGCTCGGCTACCTGAAACTCGGTAAAAACCTCGGCCCCATGATGCGCCGCATTCATGGCTCAATCGCCAAACTGGTCAACGACCTGCTGCCGCAACGGCATCTGCCCTTCTGGCGCGACAGTCGCCATCACGACTACTTCGACGGCTGCATCCGTGACGAAATGCAGGCCCGCAAAGCCTACCGCTACACGCTGACACAATCGCAGCGCCACCACATCGTTGCCGACTGGCGCGACTATCCGCACACGCACGTCAACATCGAGCTGGAGCGCGCCATCCGCCGCGCCAACGAATTGAACGCTTATCTGCGAGGCGTACCGTATCGCCGTTATCAAAAACCCGGTCGCTGACCGCACATGCTCCAATGAATTGGAGCGGCCTTGTGCTTGATGCCCCGAGGCCGCTCCACGTTCAGTGGAGCGTCCCCCCAAACACCTTCGCCATCGCCTGCGTGCCATCGCGCCCCGCGCCCTGATCGGCCGCCTGCTGGAAATACGCCCGCGCCTGCTGCACGCCTTTCAAATCCAACCCGCCCTGCGCAGCGTAGTCCGCCACGATGGCCAGATCCTTGAGCACCAGGTCGATCATGAAGCCGGGGGCGAAGTCGTTTTGAGCGATCTTGGGGCCGAGGTTGGCAATCTGCCACGAGCCGCCCGCGCCGGCTTTGACCACATCGATCATCTTCATCACGTCCAGCCCGCCCGACCTGGCCAGAGCGATCGCTTCCACAACACCCATCAACGAGCAACTGACCGCGATCTGGTTGCACGCCTTGCAAAGCTGCCCCGCCCCGCTGTCGCCGACCAGCGCGATGCTCTTGCCCATCGCCTGTAACAACGGAAGACATCGCTCAAATGCCTGCTTCGGTCCGCCGGCCATGATGCTGAGCGTGCCTTGTTTGGCCCCCACATCGCCGCCGGAAACGGGCGCGTCAATCAGCGTCACATGTTGTTTCGCCAACCGTGCCGCAAACTCGCGCGTCGCGGCCGGGCTGATGGTCGAGTGATCGATCACGATCAACCCCGCCCCCCCGGAAGTGGCCCCGCAAGTGGCCCCGCAAGTGGCAATGCCCTTGTCCCCGAACAGCACCGCCTCCACGTCCGGCGTGTCGGTCACGTTGATGCACACCACCTGCGACGCGGCTGCGACTTCGGCGGGACTACCCGCCACCTTCGCGCCCGCCTGCCGCAATGGTTCGCACTTGCTCGCCGAGCGATTCCACACCGTCAACTTGAAGCCCGCCTTCAGCAGGTTGGCAGCCATCGCCGAGCCCATGATGCCTATGCCCACGTAGCCCACGCGGCGGATCGGTTCGTCAGACATGTAGCACCTCCACATTCTGATCCTCGCGCAGCAACTGGCGCAGGGGATCGGTTTCATCCTGGGCATCGATCCTGGCCGTCAGCAAATGGGCCTCCGCCCCGGGTTGCAGCGTGGCGAAATCATCGGGCAATCCCAGCGCCTTGGCCCCGTTGACGGTGGCCATCTTCAGCAACAGATCCGGATCCGTGCGATCGCGCTGGAACAGGTAGCGCATCTGCGGCAGCATCCCGTGCGGATTCTTTTCATCTTTGGGCTGACACAGAATCGAATCGGTGCCCAGACACACGTTGACGCCCATCTCCAGCATCTCGCGGTAGCGATGCCCGCTGTGGCCGAAGTAGTCGGAAGCGATCGGGCAGTAAGCGACCGATGCTTCGCTGTTCGCCAGCAGTTGCATATCGTCATCGCTGACGTAGTTGCAATGCGCCAGCAGCCACGGGCGAGCTTCGAGGTAGGGGCGCATCCACTGAATGCTGGAAGCGTGCCCGTTGTACATGGCCGCGAACTCGTCGCGCCACTTGTCCAAATCTTCCAGCAGTTCGCGGAACGGCCCACCCGCATCGCGCACGAAACGATGCTCTTCCAACGTCTCGGCCAGATGCGTGCACACCGGCAATCCGCTCTCGACCGCCGCCTTGAACAAACCCGGCCCGGCCGAGTACGGCGCATGTGGTTGATAACCGATGCCCTCTGCCTTCACCTGCGGCACACTCGTCTCAGCGAGCCCGAACAGCTCCAGGTAACCGACGCCTGCCAGTCCCGCATCGCGCACCGCGGCAATCACCTCGCGGCTGGAGGCGATGTCGCCCACCGCACAGACCCCGGCCGCCAGCGAGGCTTTGGCGCCCTTGCGGGCCGAGGCGATCTTGTCCAGCGGCCCGGCTGCCTGGAGCAGCTTGCCCACCCAGCCGGTGAAGCCGCGCTGCGGATCGTACGGCCGCGGCCCCAGGCGCGACAGCTCCAGGTGACTGTGGGCGTTGACCAGCCCCGGCAGCAGACACACCCCCGGCAGCGTGCGGACCACCGACGGGTCCAGGGCCTTGTCGTTGAGCACGCTGTCAGCCGGACCGCTGGCGATGATACGGCCGTCACGCACCGCCACGGCTCCGGGCCGAGCGCTGGTGCCGACAGCGTCGCGGATGGCGGCCGCCACCAGGATGCGCGTGGGCCGGCGTTTGGAGCTTGAAGCAGGCATGGACCGATACTACTCCTTGATACGTCGGTCATAACCGATTTGGCCGACGATTTCCAAGCGGCGCTGTGAAAGATTACAATCGCAGCCGCCCGCGGGAGGTTTTGCACGGACCTGGCAAGCTTCCCGCCGACCCAGGGCGGATCAGGGATCGCGAGAAAAAGCAAAGGATGCCGACGATGAAATCAAAACTGACGGTTCTCTTGGCCATGGCGATGTTCGTGGGAATGACCGGCTGCGTGGCCCAGAAAGAGGCTGATGACATTCGGGCTCTCTATCGCAAATCGCAGGGCCAGGTGCTGGACCTGCAGGCCCAGCTCGAGGAGCGCGACGCCCAGATCGCAGCCCTCAAGGCGGCCGGGAACAACAGCGATGAACTGGACCGCGTCACCGCCGAGCGCGACAAGCTGGCGGCCATGCTGGCCGAGGCCGAGCGGCAGTTGCGCGAGTTGGGCACCACGTTGCCCCCGCAACTCAGCGACGCCCTGGCTGAACTGGCAGCGGCCAACCCGGACCTGATGACCTACGACAAGGCCCGCGGCATGATCCAGTTGCACAGCGACCTGACCTTCGCCCTCGGCTCGACCACCGTGCGACCCGAGGCCGCGGCCACGCTCAACCGTCTGGCGGCCGTGCTCAACAGCGCCGACGCCCAGCCCTTCGACATCCGCCTGGTGGGCCACACCGACAACGTGCCGGTGACCAATCCCGTCAACAAGCAGAAGTACGAGGACAACTGGGGCTTGTCCGCCGGCCGGGCCATTGCCGTGATGCGTGTGCTGCTGCGGGCCAACATCGCCCCGCAGCGCATGACCGTGGCCGGCCGTGGTGAGTTCGATCCGGTGGCCGCCAACGGCCCCAAGGGCTCGCAGGAAAACCGCCGCGTGGAAATCTTCCTGGTCGCCTCGTCCCGCAGCGCCGCCCCCGCCAGCGCCGCCCCCGCCAGCGCCGCCGCACCCGCGCCAGAGCCGGCCCCGGCAGCGCCGGCAAAGCCGGCGGAAGAACCGGCGATGTATAAGTGAGTTGATGGTTGATGGTTCTTGGTTGTTAGTTTTTAGTTGCAGATACACAAACGCAGTCGCAGGTCTAACCCGCAACTGCGTTTTTCTTTTTTTGCCTTAACCAAGAACCAAAGACCAACAACCAACAACCACCTTACAAGCTCCCCTTCGTGCTCGGCACCTCGTCCCCCGTCACCCGCACCGCATCGCGCAACGCCCGGCCGAAGGCTTTGAAGATCGCTTCGGCGATGTGGTGATTGTTTTCGCCCCACGGCACCTCGATGTGCAGGTTCATGCGGGCGTTGTTGGCTACGGCGTTGAAAAACTCTTCGATCAACTGCACGTCGAAGCGGCCGATGGCGGGCGGATCGTCGCCGAAACCCTTGAATTCCACGGCAAAAGCCAGTGCCGGGCGGCCCGACAGATCGAGCGTCACCTGGGCCAGCGATTCATCCATGGGCACGGAGGCAAAGCCGTAGCGCTCGATGCCCTTCTTATCGCCGAGGGCCTGGACCAAAGCCTGACCGAGGCAGATGCCCACGTCCTCCACGGTGTGGTGATCGTCCACGTGCGTGTCGCCGACGGCCTTGACGGTCAGCGCCATGCGACCGTGGCGGGCGATGTGGTCGAGCATGTGATCGAGAAACCCCACGCCGGTGCTGTTGCTGTAGGAGCCGGGCTCCAGCGACAGCGACAACTCGATGTCGGTTTCGTTGGTCTTGCGCTTGATGGTGGCTTGGCGTGTCATCGCAGACTCTTGAGGGCGGCGATCAGGGCGTCATTCTGCTGCGGCGTGCCGATGGTGATGCGCAGCTTGTCAGTCAGTCGCGGCTGGCGGAAGTAGCGAACGAAGATGGCCTTGTCGCGCAGCGATTGGTACAGCGTCTCGGCTTCAATCCCGGCCGGCGGCTGGGCCAGCAGGAAGTTGGTTTCGCTGGGCGGCACGGTGAAGCCCAGTTCGATCAGTGCGGAGGTCAGGCGCTGTCGCTCGGCGATCACCTTGGTGGCGTTGTCGCGGGCCGTCCCGGCATGCTCGATCGCCGCGATGGCGGCCACCTGGGCCAGGATGTCGGTGTTGTAGCTGTCGCGCACCTTGTCCAGCGTGGCGATCAGGTCGGCATGACCGAGCCCGTAACCGAAACGCAGACCCGCCAGCGAGTAGCCCTTGCTGAGCGTGCGCAGGATCAGCACGTTGCGCCTTCCCACCAGCGGCAGCGCGTTGGCGGATGCGAAATCGACATAGGCTTCATCGATCAGCAGCACGCCGCGGAAATCGCGGGCGATCGCTTCCAGCTTGTCCACCGGCTCCAGGTGTCCCGAAGGCGCATGCGGATTGACCACCAGCGCCAGCCGGCAGCCGGCCTTGTTGAGCTGGTCGGCGAAGTTGTCTGGGATCGACCAGTCCTCGTTCAGCGGCACGTTGGTGATGGGCGTGTCGTGAATGTTAGCCAGCACTTCGTAGAGCGAGTAGGTCGGTTGCGTCTGTCCGATGCCGCACTCGCCGACGCCGCAGAAGGCGGTGAGCGCCATGCGCAGCAATTCGTCGCCGCCGTTGGTGGCAATGACGTTGGCCGGTTCGAGCCCGTGGAACTTGGCCGCGACCTGACGGAAGGCCGGCGCCAGGGGCGGCGGGTAGCGTCGCAACTGATCGGCGGAGATGCGGCTTACAGCTTTAAGCACAGCATCCGCAGGCGGATAGGGGTTTTCATTGGTGTTCAGCTTGACCATCCGCTCGGCGGTGGGCTGTTCACCGGGAGCGTAGGCGTTCAGGCGTTCGATGTTGTCTCGGGCATAGCTCATAGGCGGACGGATTGTCGCGATTCGACGGCTCATCGTCAAAGCGGACCATCCGCAATTCCCCGGCTATGATTTAGCAGTCATGGCCCAGGTCCAAACCGACAACCTCTTGCTGATCGTGGTCGGCGCCCATCTGCGGGCCGAGGAAGCCGACCGCCCGTTGGCGTACAAGCTGCGGAAACGCATCCTGGCCTGGCTGGCCGGCCATGCCGACAGGCTCAACATCGACCTGGCCCCGATCGTCTGCAGCGATCTGTGGTACCTCAACCACGATCACCTGCAACAGCGGCCGACCATCAGCATCGGCGGCCCCGGCGTCAACGCCCTGTCTGCCTACTTCGCTCAGCAGTTGACTATCGAATCCGGGCAGGAGCAGCAGCCGCAGGTTGTCCTGCAGCTCGACCCCGAGTTCACCGATCTGCGCGTGTGCATCTGGGGCATGGATCATCCGTTGACGGCACAGGGTGTGGAGCTTTTCTGCCGCGATTATCTGCCGGCGTATCTGACCGCCGTGGTGAACCAGGTCGAACCGAAAGTAGATTGACGGATTGGTCCGATGTCATTCAAGCGGGGCGCCGCCCAGCCAGCAGGGAATCCGCATTTGTCCACCGCCGGCGCCAAGACGGTCGATCGTGAACAGTCGCAGCAGGCGGCCGACGTTTTGCTGCGCGGCGGACTGGTGGTGTTTCCCACGGAAACAGTTTACGGCGTGGCGGCCTGCGCCGATCAGGATGCAGCGGTCGAACGCCTTGGTAAACTCAAGGGCCACAGTGAAGATGACGCGATCGCTTTTGCCGTGCACGTGCCCGGCGCGAACGAGGCGATGCAATATCTGCCCGAGGCCAAGCCGCGCCTGCAGCGGTTGATTCGCCGCCTGCTGCCGGGGCCGGTGACGCTGGTGGTCGAGATGACACCGCAGCGCATCGATCAGGCGATGACTTTGCTGGAGCTGCCGCAAGCGGTGAGGCCGCGCTTGTTCGGGCAGGGAATGATCGGCCTGCGCTGCCCGGATCATCCACTGACGCGACAGATATTGGAGCAGGTGGACAAGCCGGTGATCGCAGGCTCGGCCAACGGCCCGGGCCAGACGCCGCCGCGCGATGCGGCCTATGCCACTGCGGTGGTGGGCGATCTGGTGGATCTGGTGCTCGACGGCGGACGCTGTCGTTATGCTCAGCCCTCCGCCATCGTGCGCGTGAGTGAAGAAGCGGGAAAGCTGCGAATCGACCTGGAGCGGCCGGGCGTGTACGATGCGGCTTACCTGCAGAAGATCATGCGTTACACGATCCTTTTCATCTGTTCCGGCAACACCTGCCGCTCACCCATGGCGGCCGCCATCACGCGGCAGATGTTGGCCGAGCGCTGCGGCGTGTCGCCCGATCGCCTGGAAGAAGCCGGCTACCGCGTCGGCAGTGCCGGCGTGTATGCCGCGGGTCAGTCCCCGGCCAGCGAACTGGCGGTCGAAGCGCTGCGTAAACAGGGCATCGACCTGACCCCGCATCGCTCGCGCCCGTTGACGCAGGAGTTGATCAACGAAGCGGATGTGATTTACTGCATGACCGGCTCACACCGCCGAGCCGTTTTGGACATCGACCCGTCGGCCCAGGCCAAGGTGCGCCTGCTGGACGAAGCGGGTGAAATCGAGGATCCTCTGGGCACGGACGCCACGATGTATCAGCGCACCGCCGAGATGATCCGCCGCCGTGTGGCGGCCCGACTTGCGGAGATCGAACCATGAGAATTGCCGTTGGCGCAGACCATCGCGGTTCGGGCGTGATCAAGCACATCAATCTGATCCTGCAGTCCGAGGGCTGCCAGGTGATCGAGCCGGGCACGGTCTGCGAAGGGCGGACCTGTGACTATCCCGACCTGGCCTACCCGGTGGCATCGGCGGTGGCCGAGGGCCGGGCCGATCGCGGCATCCTGATCTGCGGCACGGGCATCGGCATGTGCATCGCCGCCAACAAGGTCAAGGGCATTCGCGCCGCCCTGGTGCACGATGAACTGGGCGCCGAGATGAGCCGGCGACACAACGACGCCAACATCCTCTGCCTGGCGGCGGACCTGATGGGCGCTTCGGTCATCGAGCGGATCGTGCAGATCTGGCTGCGGACCGAGTTCGAGGGCGGCCGCCACGCCCGTCGCAATCGCAAGATCGCTTCCATCGAGTTGGGCCAGGATCCCAACGCCGTCGGCGATGAGCAATGCGTCATCGAGTGATGCGCGTCTCTCTCTATCCTCACGTTCACCTGCGAGGCGTGACGACTTCAGTCGACATGTCCGACTTCCTCGTGCGCACCAAGACCATGCCGACTGAAGTCGGCACGCCTCCCGGGGATTCATCGAAACCGAGTGGTCAGTTCGTTTCCGCGTCCGCAGACTTTTCAGTCTCAGGCTGCGAATCCGCTTTCTGCGTGTCCGTCTGATCCTGCGTCTCTTCGTCTTCGGAGGATTTGAACTCCGAGATGTAGCCGGTGCGCTTGACCAGCACCTTGTAGTCCAACGGATCGGCCGGCTCATCGCCCAGCATGGAGAAGCCCAACGCGCCCTGCTGCTGCGGGTTTTGTGCCAGCTTCTCGTACTCCGCCTCGGTGATCGGCTTGTACTGGTCCAATCGGAACACCGCCAGCGACAGGCGATCCTCCAGCGGCTGCACCAACAGGCGCTGCGCCACCGGCAGATCGGTGATCGGCTGCTGATCTTCCAGATCGTCAGCCAGCCAGAACACCGCCTGCACGAAACCCAT
>CAYYGM010000032.1:0-2021 GCA_964471555.1 uncultured Phycisphaeraceae bacterium | reverse complement strand
CACGCCCGGCAGACGCGGCGCCTGGTTACGCTCCGAGCCGGCCCGTGAAATGTCCGGCAGATCGATCTCCTGCTCGCCCAACTGCTCGGCGATCGCCGCCAGGCCCTGCTCGGCGGCCTGATGCTTCCAGGTGTCAGCCTCGGCCACCAGCATGTGATAGGCCGTCAGCCGCTTGACGTCAGCGGTCACCTGATCGCGCACGGCATCCAGGTTGGCCGGTGCATGCGCCGGCTCAGCCGCGCTGAGCCGGAACAGTTGACGTGAGCCGTCCATCGAACGCATCGGACGACTGATCACGTGCGTCTGCAAACGGAAACCCAGCAGCGGATTGTCAGCCGTCGGTTCCATCTGCTTGCAACTGAGCACGTAGGGCACGAACGGAACGTCCTCGCGCTCAGCCAGGGCACTGTCGCCCAGGCCCGGCAACGTGGCCAGCTTGTCCATCGTCGCCCATTCCTGGTTCAGGTACATCACCGTCGGGTCGATGCCGAACTCATCCTTGATCTTCTCCGCCACGATGCGCAGTGACAGCGGCTCGTAACCGTCGGGAATCTCCTTGTAGCCCTCGGTCTCGGCCAACTGGCGATACTGCGGCGCTTCCTGGCACATGGCCCGGGCCCGGCGGATCATCTGGTCGATCTTGGCCTCAGCCTGCTGATCACGCACCCTGTCGATGACCTGCGAACGCACGGCCGTGTAATCCTGCGGCTTGTCCTTGTCGTCCTTGAACTGGTCGGCGTTCTTCTCGAAATAAGCCAGAGCATCGACCTCATCGACTTGGATCGAATCGCGCACCGCTGCGAAGGGAATGCTCAGATACTCGATCTTCACCCGCGGCGGGATCTTGTAGCCCGCCCAGGTCGGACTGCCTTCGCCCGGCAGCACGTCCTTGTACTGATCGAACATCTCCTGCAACTCGCTCTCGCTGGGCTGCGGCACGTCCTTGATCGCCTTGTCAGCAGCCACGATCACCAGCTTGCCGTCCACCGTCGCCTGCTGATCGACCACGAACCGGCGAACCAGCGGCGTGCTCAAGCGCTGCACACCCATGCGATTGACCAGAATCGGCACGATGCCCGGACCATACATCTGGGCCAACTGGTTCATCCCCATCAACCGCTGCGGCGGCGAAATGTAGGTCTCACCCAGCAACAGTTGGCGATATGTCTCGACCATCAGCCAGTGCCGGATCACCTGCCGCAGGTACGTGGGGTCCGCACCCACGGAGGAAGCCAGTTGCTGCTGCACCGCTTCGTCAACGCCGCGCAACAGGTCTTCAACCTCGGTGGGCGAGGCGGACAACCCCAGGTGCTCGGCATCACGCAGGGCCAGCATCCACGCGGCCGGATCGCGCGGCAGCGTCAGCCCGATCAGCGGCGACATCCGCTGCAACACCTGCAACTCGGTGGCCGCATTGACCAGCTCGCTCTGGCGGACCTTCTGCCCGTAGACGTAGCCGATGACCTGCTTCTGCGGCGAAGGCGTGAACATCTGCATCACCGGTTGCAGCAGGAACACGACCATCAGCACAGCGACGCCGATGGCCAGGATGTACTTGTTGTAAAGGCGGAAGAATTTGAGCACGTTGCCGACTCCCGTGGGTGCGGTATGAAGCCCGCCAGTATAGCGGATATCGGCCACTTAGCCCCCGGTGAATACACCGGGGGTTCCAGCGGGGTTCGGAGGGTGCAGGGGGTAGGGTTTAGGGAGTGGGGAGTGGGGAGTGGGCAGTAGGCGGTAGGGAGTAGGCATTAGGCAGTAGGGAGTAGGCAATAAGGTACACACCCCACAACCAGCCGCGAGCGCCAGCGAGCGGATGTTCGACGATCGATGGCAGATGGCGGATGGCAGATGGCGGAAGGCACATGTTGGAATGTTTAGCGCACCGAGCTTGCTCGCCCATCGCTGTTCCCCTTGTCCAATCAAAAATCACCTCGCCGCGCCGTGACGGACCCGATCGGCCCAGACCCGCCACGCGCGCAGCAAGGCGACACAACAGGAAGGCCAGCGTCGGTAAGGCC
>CAYYGM010000031.1:0-34906 GCA_964471555.1 uncultured Phycisphaeraceae bacterium | reverse complement strand
ACCTACGACCTCACGGGTGTGATCCGTGCGCTCTAGCCAACTGAGCTAATCGCCCGTACAAATCCGAAACGGTCACGATACACCGGCATCCTGAGGCAGGTTGCACCAACCAGATGCCAAGAGCAGCAATATAGCCCACTTACGGGCCGCTGACAAGCAGATTCAGCCACGGCAAATACCAGTGCCGGTACCGTGCCGACCGGCAGGATGCGGCAGTTGAATGCAGGTTGATGGCGTTGAGATACTCCACCCTGTACTGTACGCAGATGGTCGGTGGTGGGGGGATTCAGCCCTCTTTGCGGAAGCCGGGCACCCGTTTGATGGCGTCCACGGCATCGGTCAGGCCGAGCATGTCGTCGTGCTTCTCCAGTGTCTGGACCGACCTGTGCCGCGTCAGGCGGCGGGCAACGGACGGGGGGATGCCCTGAGCATTATCACCGCGGGGCTACTGTCGTCATGCCGGTGCTGGTCACGCGTTCGAAAGGCACTGCGAATTTTTGGCTGCGTCACGGGATTTGGACAGAGCGGGCAACAGGATGCTGATCAGCAACGCGATGATAGAGATCACAACAAGTAGTTCGATCAGCGTAGAAGCGCGGCGGACATGATACTGTGACAACACCACGGCATCTCCTTGGATGATTGTCAGGCCGCCTGCTCCAGTGCCGTTCGGCAAGCGACACCGGAGCAGGGCGGCGGATGTTTTGATCCATCAACTTTTACGTACGATTGCCAATCCCATCGCCAGCAGGACCAGGCCCAGTGAGGCCGGTTCGGGAATCACATCGGTATAGCTGGTGCCGATCCGCAGTTCATCGAAGCGCGTCTGGTCCGAGTTCTTGGCCACGTACACGCCGAGGCCTGTCACCACGCCGCTGCTGTCAGCGCTGGTCGAGGCCATCCATGAGCCCGGCTCTGATGAAACGTCATCGCTACTCGTGAAGTAGCTGAGGTACAGCTCATCGTTGGTGCCGGAGGGATTCAGCACAAGTTTGGCGACAGCCAGGCTGTCCGTGCTGAGGCTCAGATCACCATCCGTGCCGGTCACCTCGCCGCCGAAACCCAGCAGTGAGATCGCGGATGCTTCGTTGCTGGTTGTGCCCAGATATGCCAGCACATTGTTGGAGGCATCGCGCAATTCCAGATAGCGGCAATTTTCGCTGCCGGCGCCGTTGTAACCATCATCGCGGCGGACCAGGAAGCTGATGTAGAAGGTCTGCGTGGAAACGGGATCGAGATCGATGCTGCCGGCCAAACTGCGGACCGCAGTGACCGCGCTGTTGAGGGCTGGCGAGTCGGTGTCCAGCAACAACTGATTGCCGGCCTGAGCCTGGTAACCAGTGGGAGCGGTCATGTCCGCGGTCTCGATCTGGTCGGCCGCACCGACGTTGCCCGAGCCAGACCACGCGTCGGAGAAGCCTGTGCCGCCGTTGAGCGAGCCGCTGCTCAATTGTGTGCCCGCGGCATAGTCGAATGACTCACTGACGACCAGCGCCGCCCGGCTGGTGTCGTTCATAGCGGTAAACAGGATGGCAGCCGCGCAGATGCCGATGGCCATAGGGCGTTTGAGACAAATCATTATCAATCTCCTTCTCAAAATGTGCAGGAACCGGAGCAATCCACGGAAACGGTCCATGAAAAAGCGGGTATCACCACGACAGTTGTTCCCGCGTGAACCAATACACCTTGCCGTCCTCAGCACCCACCAGCAGGTCGAGCTTTCCATCGCCGTTCAGATCGGCCGGCCAAGGTGATGCGTCGTGCCATCCGAACTCGAACGAGCCGCCTGCTGCCGGGCGGATCAACACCGGCGCCGCGAAGCGCGGCTCGGCATTGCTGCCGCTGTTGCGCAGGAAAAACACCTGCGATCCGCTGAGCTTGTCGCTGTCGGGAATGTTCAACACTTTGTCGTAGGTGCGCGGCACAATCCCCGCCAGCACGTCCCACGCGCCGTCGCCGTCCCAGTCGCATACCGCCAGCTTGGTGCGCCCCCAATCGCCGGCCGGCCCGCAAAGTCGCAACGGCTGACCATCCGCACCCACCGCTTTCCTGATTCGGTCTACCGCGTGTCCGCCGTTGGATTGGGGGATGACAAACGCCAGATCACCGTCCCAGTCCAGCAGCAGCAGCACATCGCGCATATCGCCGGCAATGCCGTATTCGCCCGACACGATGGCCGGCTTGACTCGCCACGCCACGCGCAGGGGTTGTCCATCCCGCGTCAGCACCTCGCGGTGCAGATCGGTGCGACTGGCCCCCTGGCTGTAGAGCGTGATGATGCCGTTGATGTCGTTGGTGATGATCGTCGGCTGTCCGCCCCATATGCCGGTGGTGGGTTGCGTGTAGCCCCAGCGGGCTTCGTTGGGGCCCTGGATCGAGCCGCTCAGGCCGCCCTGGTGATGAATCACCCGGCCGTCGGCTCGCAGCGGAATCGATCCGCCGAACACAGTCGGTTCATCCGTGCCCGGCCACAGCATGATCCAACCCGCAGCGTCACCGGTGATCAAATCAAGCTTGCCGTCACCAGTCCAGTCGAACAGTGACGGGTTGACCAGGTTGTCCGCTTCAACGTATCCACCACGACCACAGAGCGAGCCGATCTCGCGGAACTGTCCGATGGCATCGCCTTTGACCACGGTGACGCGACCAGGATTGCCGGCCACGAGAATCTCCTGCTGACCATCGCCATCGAGATCCGCCACATCGAGTTGGCCGTGGAAATTGACGTACAGCAGCGGGGCGGCATCCTCCAGCAGCGGCTGCGCTCGCTCGCAGATGATCTGCTCCGCCTCGAAGCGATAGGGCAAAGCCAGCAATCGATCGTTGTCGCCGAACAGCAGGATCACCGGTCGCCCGGCAATGTGCGCTACCGCTGAGCCGACGCGAATCGAAAACGCTTTCCATTGCACCTGGAAACCGACGAACTGGTTATAGATCGGCCGCAGCGCTGAGAAGCTCAATCGACCCTCCGCATCGCGCTGCCCCCTGGCCCAGGACAAGCGCACGTTGGATCGCGACCCCAACCAGTTGCCGTCGATGTCGTAGCCGCGGCCTTTGCCGGCATCGGTGCGTTCAACATTGGCCCACAAGTTCTCTCGGTTGGGCCAGTATTCATCGTTGAAGTCGCCGACCGGTGCGGCCACCATCAGGTCCACCACGCCGTCGCCGGTCAGATCGCCCACGGACCACATCGTGCTGTCGGTCCCGGCTGCGGACTTGAGCGACTGATCGCCGACCGGCACAGCGTAAGGTTCATCCCAGGCGGGCTTGCCGGGTGAGCCGACGTTGCGGTAGTAAATCAGCCGACTGTAGCCGTGAATCGTGCCGCGGCCGTTGGCGATCAGATCGAACATCGCTTCGAGCTGATCCACGCGCTTGAAGTTCGCGCCCGCCAGATCGATGGTCTGACCGTGGTCGTACACGGGAAGGCCGTTATCAGCTTTTGCCACTTGGCGATAGAGCGCCAGGCGCGTGCCGAAGCCGCGGCCGTTGATGCCGCCGAGCAGCAGGTCGAGCTTGTCCGGTGAATTCCACGGCACCATCGCCGCCACCGGGCCGAAGCCGACCGACAGCGGGTGCGTTACATCATCGCCGACACGCAGGGCGGGATACTTTTCATACGTCGTCTGCACCGGCTGTACCGGTTCTGCTGCAACGGTCTGCGGCTGTACCTTCAAACCAGCGAAATGCGCTGCAATCTGGGCGGGGGTCATCGCACCATCGGCGACCGCCAGGTGCAGCAGCTTGCCTTTGAAATCGTTGCGCCCGCGCCAGTAGCCCACGTCCACGGCCGTCCATTGATTCATCGGCCGGGCCGCTTGCTTGCTGGCGAACAATTCACCATTGACATAGAGCGTGGTCGTCGAACCGTCGTAGGTGACCGCGAGATGGTATGTCGCACCGGCCCGCAACGGTTCGTCGCCGCTGACAGAACTGTATTTGCCGTCGAGAAACTGACCGGCCGCCAACCCGCCGCTGAACATCCGCAGCATCAGGCGGTCGTTGGTCTGTTCCGAGGTCAGCGCCGCCAGCACTTCATAGGGATCATCCTTGCCCGCCATCGCGGCCGGCATCCGGGCTACGGCCAGCATGGTCAGGTCGGGCCCGACCGGGTGCGAGAGCGTCACTGATTGCCTGAGCGGCGGAATGTCCGATTGAAGCACAAGGTCTCCGGCCAACGATGACCCTGCACTTGCGATTAACACCAGAAGCATCACTGTAACATGCGCGCCGAAGCGTTGATAATCAATCATGACAGACAACCGAACAGTTCGCGTTCCAACGAACAAGTTCTCAACTGGGGTGTATATCGTGTTCATTGCGCGACAGGCATCAAATGTCGTGAGGCCGCCGTCTGGTCTGCCGACACATCAAGCATTTTGTCATCGCGCCCGTACATGGTTGTGGCACTGCCGTCGCGCATGGCGTAGTTGGCGGTCAGCTTCAGACGAGGATCGTGATCGAAGGTGCCCTGATAAGTCACGCCCAACCAACTGGACAGATTGGGATCCACGCGTTCGTAGCCGACGAAGCCGGAATAGTTTACGGCATGATTCACGCGATAGTTAATGGTCGAAGACACGGTCAGTCGATCCCCGGCTAGCACCTCCATGCGATGTCCATCGTATTCCCATTTGTCTGTAGATCGTGTCCATAGGTCGTCGTATTGGCCGTTAACGCGGTTTCGCATATAGCCGGCATTCACCCCGTAATCCAGGTAAATTCGCTTAGTGCCCAGAGGTATTCGCTCGATTGACCGGTCCCAGAAGGTGAGGAATGGGCACCAGTAGTAGTCTAGATTCATGTAAGGCACATATAGTGGACGAACGTCATGGTCGTTGGTGTCGGCGACCTGATCGTTCCACCAGAAATTGCTGGGATTCAACTCGTGGTAATGCGTGGGATAGCGTTGGTTGTCCCCTTCGTACAAGGTCATGGCCATGGCGACCTGTCGCACATTGGATAGGCACTGGGTGTTCTTGGCCGCGGTCCGTGCATTCGATAGGGCTGGAAGCAGGATGCTGATCAGCAGGGCGATGATAGAGATCACAACCAACAGCTCGATCAGTGTGAATGCCTTGCTTTGCTTCATGACAGAATCTCCATCAAATGGGTGTGTGATGCACGTCGTTTGGGAGAAAAACACGAAGGCCGCGGACAGGCGACCCCCGCGTGAGGAGCGAATCAGTTGGTGTGACGACGGCGCAGGACCAGCGGCAGAGCCAGCCCCATCAGGGTCAGTGCCGCCGGTTCGGGGATGGCGGTCTGGGCCAGCGCTTCATCCCAGGACACGTCGGAGCTGACACCGTATCCCCAGTTGTCGCCGATGATCTGGAGGTCGGACAGGTTGACCACTCCATCACCGGTGAAGTCAGCCTCAGCCCAGGCGGCGGTGGTGGACTGCCAGTTGTCACCGAGGATTTGCAGGTCCGCCAGGTTGACCATGCCGTCACCATTGGCATCACCCGGATGGGTTAATTGTCCAGCGACGACATCGGCGAAGGTAGTGCCCAGCCGGACTTCGTCGTAGCGTTGCTGGTCCGTGTAGCGGGTGTTGACGATCCGAAGATAGCTGGCGACGCCGCTCATGTCGTAGGTGGTGGAGGCCATCCACGAAACAGGTTCACCAGACAGGTCCGCGCCGTCCTGTAGGAAAGTCATGTAGAGTTCGTCATTCTGTCCGCTGGGGCGAAGGACGAATTTGACGACGGCCAGCAAATCGGTGCCCAGAGGCACCTCGCCGAGAGTTCCAACTCCATTGCCACCCCAACCGTTAAATGCTACGGACGTGGCCTCATCACTGGTGGTGCCTGCCGCCAGCATGGGGACCGACCCGCCGGTTTCCCATAACTCGAGGTAGCGTGCGTTTTCGCCGCCCCCCCCGTTGAATCCATCATCCCGACGCAACAGCACGCTGTAGTAATATGTCTGTGCGACAGATGGATTGAAGTCAATCCCCTGTGCCAAGTCGCGCCGGGCGTTGACTTCAAGGTTGAACGACGGGCTGTCGGTATTCAGCAGAAGCTGGTTGCCAGCCGCCCCGACATAACCAGTGGGGGCGACGATATTGGCCGCCTCGATTTGGTCACTCGTGCCAATATTGCCCCCACCCTGCCAAGCGCCATCCCAGCCGATTCCACCATTCAGTGTCCCGCTGCTCAGTTCGGTGCCGATGGCATAATCAAA
Organism: uncultured Phycisphaeraceae bacterium; assembly: GCA_964471555.1. Classification (GTDB taxonomy): domain Bacteria; phylum Planctomycetota; class Phycisphaerae; order Phycisphaerales; family Phycisphaeraceae; genus JADLFV01. The sequence continues at coordinate 28,720 of CAYYGM010000031.1, read as the reverse complement.
GGAATCCCCCGCGATCAACAGAGCGAAACTGTTACTGGCAGAGGTGATACAGATGAGCAAGACCATGGCCGCGATTAACTGAAAAGATCGGCTGGTGTTTTGTTGTTCAGACATCTCTGTTCTCCTTTTACTTGTTGATGTGACCAATCCGGTTAGTTAGATAGACAGAGCCGAAACATCCAGAACGAAGTGGTGGTGCATTGACATTTGAAGGATCATGGCATCAGAGTAATTTGAAAATCGCAGATTGTCAACAATAAACAAAGATATTGTTGACAATTTCGGGCCGCCATGTCATGCTTATCGCCATGGTGTGCGTTAGGGCCCCTGTGGAAGGTAAGTCTCCACAAGGAGTTGTTATGTCGTCGCAAAGCCTGGTGATCGTCCCCCGTGACCGGACCTTCGAGCTGCTGGACCGCTGGTCGCGCGCCAGCCTGCACCGGAGTCCCCAGGCCGACGCGGCCATGCAGTGGGCGATCGATCAACTCGGCGACGCCGGCGGGCACATCCTGCTGGCCCCTGGAAGCTATCCCTGTCGCCAGTCTGTCCGTCTGCGCAGCGGGGTGCGCCTTGAAGGCGCCGGTCGAGCCACGCAGTTGATCGTCGGCAGCGAACAATCAATTGAAGCCGGGCTGCACCTGTCAGGTCTGGATCACGCCCAGGTGGCCAACCTCTCGATCCGCAAGCAGGCTCATGCCCAAGTGGCCTGTGGTCTGCTGCTGGAAGATTGCGGCCAGTGTGTGTTGCAGGACGTGCACAGCAGCGGCTTCGACGACTACGGCATTCACCTGACGAAAAAAACTTTCCTCTGCGAGCTGCGCCACTGCACGCTGGCGGACAACCATGTCGCCAACCTCTGCCTCAGTCACATGGGCGACAAGGCCCGCGTGGGTGACTTCGTGCCCAACATGATCACCGGCTGCGTGACTCTTGGCGGCGGCATCGGCATCGAATGCCGCGATCACGTCACGGTGATGAACTTCAACAACTGCACGGTGTACAAGCCCCGCAGCCACGCCTACTTCTTCCACGAAACCTGCAACAGCATTCTGCTGACCGGCTGTCGCTCATTCCAGGTTGAGGGTCACGCGGTTTACATCCGCAAGTCGCATGAGATCAACATCTCCAGCAACGTCTTCTGCTGGCAGCGCGATCACGGCATCGTGCTGGAGGACGTCAACTGGGGTGTGATCACCGGCAACGAGATCATCGACTCCGGCGTCCGCGCCCACGATAAGCAGCCGCGCCACGGCATCGTGATGAAAGCCGGTGTCAAGGGCGTGGAAGTGGTGGGTAACACCATCTTCAACTGGGGCGATCAGCCGCCGATGGATTGCGGCGTATTTGAAGATGAAAGCGGGCTCGACAACCTGATCAGCGGCAACACCATCAATGACTTCGTCCACGACGCGGTGCGCAGCGCCGGCTCAGGTACGCTGGTCAAGGACAATGTGACGCGGGCGCAGCCTTCGTACCGGAACGCCGACAAACCGCCGTTTGCCGATTTTGACCACCAACTGCTGGACGAATACTTGCGCCGTTGAAACAACGGAAGCACGATTGGAGAGATGCCTTGCCTGAAGAACTCACAGCCATGGATGATTTCCCGATCCGCATGACGCTGCGTGAGCAGTTGGTGGATCGGATTCGCAACGATGTGTTATCCGGCCGGCTGGCGGGCGGTGAACCATTGCGCGAGCAACACCTGGCGGAAAAGTTCCGCATCAGCCGCGGGCCGGTGCGCGACGCACTGTTGGAGTTGACCAAGGAAGGGCTGCTGATTGCCCGTCCCAACTGCGGGGTGCGGGTGGGCAATCCGCCGGCTGAGGCGGTGCGTTCGTTGATCGTGCAGCTTCGCCGCGAGATCGAAACCTTCGCATTGCGCAGCGCATTTGATCGCATCGACAGTAACGTGCTGAAGCGCATGACCGCCAACCTGCGGGCGTTTCGGACTGCCTGCGAGTCGCAAGACCTGTCTCGCGTGGTGCAGTACGACATGGCTTTTCACCGGATGATCCTGGAGTTGGTGGAGGAAGAGGATCTATCGATCATCTGGCTGCCGGTGGTTTCACGCATGGTGCTGCCGTATTCCCGTCACCACAATGTCATGGACAGCTATCACGAGCACGAGGCTATCGTGCAAGCCATCAGCGAGGGTAATTGCGATCTGGCGGTCGAACGATTGGTGGCTAACATCCAATGAGACGTTCCAAACTGATTTCGGCTGAGGAAGCGGCCGGGCTGGTCAAGGATCACGCCCACGTGGTGATCATGGGTTCCGGCGGCGGCGTGGGCGAGCCGACGCATCTGTTGCGCATGATTCGCCAGCGCTTCGATCAGCATCAGGCGCCGCGCGGTTTGACGCTCTATCACGCCACCGGGCTGGGCGATAAGAAAACCATCGGCACCGATCTGCTGGCGCTGGATGGTTTAGTCAAGCGCGACATCGCGGGGCATCTGGGCATGGCCCCGCAGATGGCCGCGATGATCGCTGATAACCGCATCGAGAGCTACAACTTTCCCCAGGGCGTCATCTCGCAGATGTTCCGCGCCATTGCCGCCCGTCAGCCCGGTGTCTTCACCAAGGTCGGCATGGGAACCTACATCGATCCCCGTCTGGAAGGCGGTCGCATGAACGAGCGCACCCGCCAGTGCGAGCAACTTGTTCGCGTGGAGCAGATTGACGGCGAATCATGGCTGTTTTTCCCGCGCTGGCACATCGATGTGGCGCTGATCCGCGGCACAACGGCCGACCTTCACGGCAACATCACCAGCGAACAGGAGGCTGCGGTTCTGGAAGGCGTCGCCATGGCACAGGCCGCCCGCGCCTGCCGCGGCATCGTCATTGCCCAGGTCAAATACCTGGCGGAAGTCGGCTCACTCGATCCTCGCCGCGTCACCATCCCCGGTACGTGCGTGGATTACATCGTCGTGGATGAGCATCAGAAGCAGACCTGCCTGCATGAATACAACCCTGCCCTCAGCGGACAATCGCGGGTGCCGCTGGAGCAGATGGAGCCGTTGCCGCTGGATGCCCGCAAGGTAATCGCACGTCGGGCAGCGCGCGAACTGTTTCCGGGGGCGGTGATCAACGTGGGCGTCGGCATGCCCGATGGCGTCGCGGCCGTCGCTGCCGAGCAGGGCATGCTCGACCAGGTGACGTTCACCGTCGAGCAGGGCGTCATCGGGGGACAACCGGCCAAGGGTGTGATCTTCGGCGTCTCTTACAACCCTGAAGCCATGATCCAGCAGCCCGATCAGTTCAACTTCTACGACGGCGGCAACCTGGACCTGGCGTTCCTCGGCATGGCGGAAGTCGATGCGGAGGGCAATGTCAACGCCAGCAAGGTGGGCTCGCTGCTGACCGGCTGCGGCGGATTCATCAACATCACCCAGAACGCCCGCCGCGTCGTCTTCTGCGGCACACTCACCGCCAAGAACTTCACCTGCGCTGTCGGCGGCGGACGATTGCAGATCACCCGTGAGGGCAGCGTGCGCAAGTTCGTTCCCCACGTCGAGCAGATCACCTTCAGCGGACAGTTTGCCCGCAAATCCAAGCAAAGCGTGGTCTATGTCACCGAGCGGGCGGTGTTCGAGCTGAACGGTGACGGCGTCGTGCTGCGCGAGTTGGCCCCGGGCGTGGATCTAAAGCGCGACGTGCTGGACCAGATGGCTTTCGCTCCCATCGTGCCCAGCGACATCATGACCATGGACCCGCAGCTTTTTGAATAGATCCGCCATGCATACGCTCATTGAATATCAGTGTGAAGCCGGCCTCGCGAGCATCACCTGGACCACCGAGCCGCCCGGCAAGCCCGCAACGATGGATCACCAGGTGCTGGATCAGCTCGATCAGATCATCGAGCGCATCGAGCATGACAGCACGGTGCGCTCGGTGGTGATGCGCAGCGCTTGCGAGAAGTATTTCGTGGTCGGGGCCAACATTAACGTGCTGGCCACGCTCGATGAGCGGACGATCGGGCCTTGGGTGCAGAAGGGGCACGCGGTGCTCAATCGGCTCGAAGCGCTGCCGGTGCCGGTGATCGCGGCTGTCAACGGCTATTGCCTGGGGGGCGGGCTTGAAGTGGCGATGGCTTGCGACATCATCGTCGCCTCGCGCTCTGCCAAGTTCGGCTCACCGGAAGCAAAACTCGGTTTGGTTCCCGGCTGGGGCGGCAGCTACCGTTTGCCGCGGCGAGTTGGAATCGCACAAGCGCAACTGCTGATGTTCACCGCCCGCACGATTGATGCCGAGGAAGCGCACCGCATCGGATTGGCGGACTTGCTGGTGGATGATGCTAAAGCGATGGACGATGCAATCACGCAGCTTGCGGATGATATCGTTGCGTGCAGCCGCACCTCGTTGTCCTGCATCAAGGCCATGACTCGTGACACCACCGCTTTGTCCGCCGCATCCCAAGACGAAGTGCAAGCATCCGAGCAGTGCATGCGCGATCCCGATACGCAGCAGCGCGTGGCGCAGTTCCTGGCGAGCAAGGCCGGCGCGCGGCGAAGCTGATTCCTTCAACCTCCTGCAGGGTGATCCACATGACCTCATCACACCGTGCAATTCAATCGCAAGACTACCAGATGCTGATCGACGGCCAATGGGTCGAATCGCACGGCGGCAAGCGATACGAACGATACAGTCCCGCCCACGATGTGCTTGTCGGGACATATCCCGAGGCGGACGCCAGGGACGTGGACATTGCGGTGGCCGTGGCCCGGCGCATGTTCGATGAAGGTGAATGGTCGCACAGCAGTGGGGCGGAGCGAGCGGCGCTGCTGGGCCGGGTGTCCGCATTGATTCGAGAGAATGCCGAAGAGCTGGCCCTGATCGAAACACTTGAGAGCGGCAAACCCTTGAGCCAGGCCCGCGACGAGATGGGTTGGACGGCTGCCATCTGGGATTACGCGGCGACGCTTGCCCGCCATCTGCGCGGCGATGCCTACAACAATCTCGGCAGCGACATGCTCGGCATTACCGTGCGCGAGCCGATCGGCGTCGTCGGCTTGATTACACCGTGGAATTTTCCCTTGCTCATCATCAGTCAGAAGCTGCCCTTCGCTCTGGCGGCCGGTTGCACCTGTGTGGTCAAGCCCAGTGAGTTGACCCCCGGCACCACGTTGCGACTGGGTGATTTGCTGCTGCAGGCAGGTCTCGCTCCCGGCGTGGTCAACATCGTCACCGGCTTCGGCGATCCGGTCGGCCGGCGACTCAGCGAGCATGACGACGTGGACATGATCTCCTTCACCGGCTCCACCCGCGTGGGCAAACAGGTTGTCGCCGCTTCGCAGGGCAATCTCAAGAAAGTCACTTTGGAGCTGGGCGGCAAGAACCCGCAGGTGTTGTTCCCCGATGCCGACCTCGATGCAGCCCTGGATGCGGTGGTCTTCGGCGTCTATTTCAACATGGGCGAATGCTGCAACAGCGGCAGTCGGCTGCTGATTCATCAGGACATCGCGGACCAGTTCGTGCCCCGCATCATCGAACACGCCAAGCGGGTGAAGGTCGGCGATCCGTTGGACCCGGACACGAAAGTCGGCGCCCTGATCAGCGATGCACATCTCAAGAAAGTCATGGGCTACATCGAAGGCGGTAAGAAAAGCGCCGCCCGCTTCTGCCTCGGTGGTCATCGTATGGTGACCGACAAGGGGCGCTTCGTCGAGCCCACCATCATCGATCACGTGACCGCCGACATGCCGCTGGCCTGCGAGGAAGTGTTCGGCCCGGTGCTGTCGGTGATCCGTTTCAAGGACGAGGCCGAAGCCGCAAGGATCGTCAACAGCACGATGTACGGCCTTTCCGCCGCGGTGTGGACGCGCGATCTGGATCGCGCCCTGACCATGGCCCGACGCATTCATGCCGGCACCGTGTGGATCAACACGTTCATGTCCGGCCCGCAGGAACTGCCGTTTGGCGGCTACCGTCAGAGCGGGCTCGGCCGCGAGCTTGGTCGCTTTGCCGCCGAGGAATACACGGAGTTGAAGACCATCCAACTGCACCTGGGCCCGCGCACCTCGTGGTGGGCCGGCAAGCCTCGCTGAGAGTCAATACCAATCGCTCCTCCCGCGTTGACGAGCGAGGTGCAGCGCGGCGCCGTCACGCTGCCGATATCAATCATCTCGTGCGTTGCTGATGCCGAGTTTCTACCGACAGGTTCGGCGGCCGATGATCTGCGCGGTGACGGGTATGCCGTCCATTCCCGGCTCGTGCTGAGAGCAGATGCATCAGCCACCCCAATTCGTGCTATTCAGAGGGTACGCTACTGGATTCAGCGCGCCGCGAATCAATGGCGCAAATGATGTGGCTTGAAGCTCTTACGGATTTCCAAGGGGGCTAACTGAGCTGGTCGCCCGTACAAATCTGAAACGGCCACGATACACCGGCATCCTGCGGCAGGTTGCACCGGTCAGATGCCAAGAACAGCGATATAGCCCACTTATGGGCCGCTGACAAGCAGATGCGGTTGCAGCAAAACCGGTCTCATCGCCTTTGGTTCATAAGTCAGCCGCGTGCCGTGGATACTGAACGATGACAACGTTAACTTCATGGCCCGGGGTGATTGCTGTGATGCTTTCGGCAGTGGAGGCCGCCGAAACCGAACAGTAAAAGGCTGAGCAGGGCGGGTTCGGGCACGATGATTTGACTGGGATCGCCTTGAAGTGTGTGGTAGTAAACGTTCAGTGAGCCTACCTCAAGGATCGCCCCCGGCTTCAATTCCAGATAGTCCAGATACAGCGCCTCATGGCTGCCGCCGGTGGATGTCGCTGCAAGGCCATCGAATTGGTTGTCATAGAAATCGACCAGCCGCACATAACTGCCTTCAGATACCCTCAGCTTGAGCAAAGCGAAATTATCCTGCCAGCCAGTGGAAACGTCTCCCAAGTCCTCACCGCAGACTTCAATCAACAGCGGATCGGTTTCCCTTCCGCCGCTGGCTTCAACAATCGTCATCGGGAGCTGCAAGTCGGTGGGATCATCGATCCGGTTCATCCAGTCACCATGCAGATAGATCGTGTGCCAAACACCATTGCTGGCGATCACTTCCGAGCCGTGCATGGACTGCCAATCCCCGTAGAAGGTGATGGAACTGCCATCGATGTGGAGCGATCCATGCTGCTCAAGGTCTGCCACCGCCGCCGCCCCCGACGTCAGTTCAATACGGCTGGAAGCATCGACGAGGAGAGTGCCACCGGTAATCTTCGGCTCGCGCAGGATGGAGTTGCTGCGAATGGTGATCTGCCCGTTGCCCTGGATGATCGGGCCGCTCACAGAACTGAGATAGCCGAACGTCATTTCGCTGTGGCCGACATCGATCAGTCCATTGTTGGTCAGTACCTGACCGGTGTAGCCGTATGAATTGTGGGGCGTTGGCAGGCTGAACACGGCATCGGTTATGTTGATAACGCCTTCATTAGCCAGCGTGAAGTTTGCCCCGCGTGTCTGGAGCGTGCCGCCGCCTGTCACCTGGATCTGCCCGGCGTTGGTTCCCGTTTGCCAGTCCACTTTCGTACCAGCCCCGTCGATGGCCACCTCGCCGGTGGAATCAATGCTGCTGCCGCCGTAGATGGTCAGCAACTCGCCCGGTAAAACTTCGAGGCAACCGCCAACCATGCCTTGCCAGTATCCGGATGCATGCACGACACCGTTGCCGCTGGTGGTGAATCCTTGTGGAACAAGCGTGCGGTTGCGGGTGGTCAACGTCTGTTGAATTTCGACCGGGGTGCTGTCGTCAGGGCTCTGCAGTGAGAGTTCGGTGGGGGCGCTGTTGATGGTGCCGGTGCCGGAGAGACTGGGCAGGCGAAGGGTAACATTCCCGCCGTTCATGACAATTTGGCCGTGGTTGATCAGGTTGCCGGCAATCGTGCCGTGGTTGTTGAAGGTGATGGTTCCGTGGTTGGTGATGTCGCCTTCGAGGAGGCGTGTTTCTGAGTAGGCGGTGTTGAATTCAACGGTGCTGGTCTCGTCGATCGTGATTTGCTGGGCACCTGCGATTTTCGGATTACGGATGACGGAGTTATTGGTGATTTCCAGCGTTCCGGAACCGGTGATCGTGGGGCCGTAGGAATTGAAAATCGTGTTGTAGGCGGTGAAGTTCATCTCGGCGTTATCTAACGCTATCTGGCCGTCGTTGGTCAACGTCTGGCCGGTGTAGCCGGAACTGGTGCCCGGGCCGGGCAGATTGAAAGCAGCCCCTTGGACCGTGATCGTTCCGCTGTTGGCGACATTGAACGAAGCGCCGCAGGTCTGGAGCGTGCCGCCTTCGGTGGCAGTGATTCGGCCATGGTTCGTTCCCGTGAACCAGTCGAACATTGTGCTCGCTCCGTCCACAGCAATCTCCGCATCAGGCGAGAAGGTCGAACCATAAACACGGATGTATTCGCCCGGCAGTACGCTGAAGTTGCCGCCGATCCCCCCTATCAGGCGTTCGGCAGCGTATACGTGACCCGAGCCGGTCGTGGTGAAGCCATTCGGTGTTTCCATTCGGTAGCGGCTGATGATCGTGTTCTCGACCTGTACCGGATCGGGCGTGCCGGTCGCGGTCTCGAGAATCAACGTGCCGCCGGTGCTTTCGATCGTTCCCGATCCGCTGATATGCGAACCACGGTAGGTCAGCTTGCCGGCCGTGTTCTCAATCGAGCCATGGTTGACAAGTGGGCCGCTGATCAACGCGTCAGCGGCAACGGATATCTGGCCGTTGTTTTCAATCGCGCCGCACAGGCTGCGATCGCCGGTGCGGTCATTGTTGAAAATGACCTTGCTGGTCGCGTCGATGGTGATCGGGCCCATGGCGACGATGCGTGGGTTGACCAGGTGTGAGTCGCCCGACAGGTGGATGCCGCCGATTCCCTGCATCAACGGCCCCCGCAGATGGCCGTGGGCGGAGACGAAGTCGGAGAAGATCATTTCCCCGCCGATCAGGTCAATCTGGCCATTGTTGTTGAACGTGTTGCCTCCCCAGTTGTAGGGAAAACTTGCGGGCCCGGCCAGTCGCATGGTACCGAAGACCTGGATGTGTCCATCATTGTTGCAGACATAGCTCTCTGTGCGGGGCATGGCGAATGTTGACTCGGCGGGAATGATAATCTGACCGCCCTGGCCGATATTGCCCCAGAAGGTCAGCGACTTGCCATCCAGCACGGACATCGTGCCTTCCAGTGAATTGAACACGACGCTGCCTTCGGCGGCAATTGTCGCGCCGGGTGTCTGGATGGGGTGGTCCACATGCAGCCAACGATGGCTGGTCAGGGATTGTTCCAGGATCACCCCCGTGGTCGGATCGGCGGAATTCCGCAGCGTCAAGGTGTCCTTGGCGACGATTGAACCACCCCCGGACAGGGATAGTGTGTCGATAACGGTCGGCTCCCAAACCTCAAACAACCCATCGTTGGTGAACGGCCCCGAGATCGAGCCGCCTTCACAGTAGATCTCAGCCGAGGGCAGGTTCACGAGGCCGCCCTCGATCTGGTCAAACGCGCTTTGGATCCAGCCGGAATTGGTCAGGCCGGTGCCGCCGATGTACTGGATCGGCCCAAAGACCATGCCCGCGTTGTTGAATCCCTTTCGACAGCGGAGCGTACCGCTGGCATTCACGGAGAACGTCGCAGCCGTGTTGGTGATATTGAACTGCTCGATATCGGCGTACTGGTTGAGAACAACGTCATGCCCCGAGTGGATGTTGACATTGAACCTGAATTCCGAGCCGACTGAGACGCTGACGAAATCAGGAACGATGGGCAGGTCTTCGATACCAATGCTTGCGTTGCATCGCGTGGGGCCGGCCTGCGTGATGTCGTCCATCCCCTTGTCGCGCGCCGCCTGCCCTGCACCGGTCTCTGTCCATGACACCGGGTCGGAAAGAAAGTCGTACACCCGCTTGATATGGCTGACAGTCAGGCCGATCGAATCCCAGTTGCCGCTCCTGGACCAGAGGTAGTAGCCCTCGGTTTCGGGGTACGCCGCCTGAAAGTTGGCGGTGCACAGGTAATAGCCGATGTTCGCCTCGACGTTCACCCCGTCATAGGTTGGCCCGACCTCGATGTTGTGGATGCCCCAGTCGGCGACGATGGTTGGTACGGGAATCACCTCGTCGGTGTTAGGATCAAGATAGACGCTACCGCCAGCCCAGGCCGTTGCAGGCATCGCAAGCAACGCACAAGCGGTCAACAACACAGGTGCACGTGTCATAATTGTCTCCCCTCACCTGGTGGACAACGGTGCCACAAAAGAAAATGATGGAACCGATCTAAATTGGTGAAAGGTCGTCCACCAAAAACGAGTAGACATTCATTCTACCATCGCCTATGTGACTGGAAAGGCTATTTTTGTAGGCGGTTACATGGACGCCGCCCTGTGATTCAGCGACTGGCTGCATCAGTGCGTGCTGGTGCAGTTCATGACTGTGATCCAGAGCGAGCGCATAAATGGTCCAGTACCTTCTGAAGAATCACACCCACATCGTGCGGAGTATCCTGAGCAATGGTCTGCAAGCGTTGACCATAGTGGCATGGTGCGGATTATGCTCCAATCAGGCGGGCCCGGTTGGGGATGGCGGCTTCGAGACGCACCGGCGAACCCAGGCGTACGGGCACGTTTTCGCCGTCGTGCCCGATGGGAAGGCCGGCCACCGCCGGTTTGCCCAGGGCGGCCAGTTCCTCGGCCAACACCTGTTCGATCGTTGTGCCGTCGGCGTCGGGCACGGATTTGCTGAAGCGGCCCAGGGCCACGCCGGAGATGCGCTGGAACACGCCGGCCCGTTGGAGCTGCACCAACAGTCGATCGATGCGATAGGGTTTTTCGTTGACATCTTCCAGCAGCAGGATGCTTCCATCCAATGGTGGAAACGCATCGGAGCCGAGCATGCTGACCAGCAGGGCGAGGTTGCCGCCCATCAGGGGGCCGCGCGCTGCGCCGGGGTGCAGCGCTTGCAGGTTGTCGAAGGTCGGCGGCGCAGTCTGTTCGAGCACGGCGAAGTAGCGCTGCCGCGTCGGTTCATCCAATGCACGCAGCCACTCGAGGTTGGGGCCGTGCACGGATTGGCAACCCATGTTCGCCCACTGGGCGTGCAGCACGGTGATGTCGCTGTAGCCGATCAGCCATTTGGGGTGTTGTCGCAGCGGGGTGAAGTTGACGCGATCGATCAGGCGCAGGCAACCATAACCACCGCGGGCGGCGAAGATCGCTTTAACTGCCGGATCATCGATGGCCCGTTGCAGTTCATCGGCGCGCCGCGCATCGTCACCGGCCATGTAGCGCCAGCGTGCGGTCAATCCATCCACATCCGCGATCACCTCATAGCGCTGACGCAGCAGGGCCAGGCTGGGTTCGATCTCATCGCAGCGGAGAATGCCTGCCGGCGCGACCACGGCCACGCGATCACCCGGTTGTAGCAGCGGCGGGGCGGTGAAAGTGAGGGGTGGCATGGGGAGTACTATACCGCGGGGCGGAAATTCGAATGACGAAATTCGAATGACGAATCAATGTCCCAATGACGAAACCACGGAACATTCGTCATTCGAGCATTCGTCATTGTTTCGAATTTCGAATTTCGTCATTCGAATTTACCTCACATATTGCCGCTTCAATTTCGGATGCAGCCGACAGAGCATTTCCCACGGATGCGAGCCGGCCAGGGCGGCCAGTTTGGGCAGGCTGTTGGAGGCGGCGGGGTCGTCGCAGATCAGTTGCACGATGGCGTTGATCAGTTTGCCGGGCTGGCCGCCATCCTGCAGCGGCGGGGCGTCGGTCAGGTCGATGATCAGTTGATCCATGTTGACGCGGCCGAGCACTTTGGCGTCGAAATGCCGGCCATTTTCGCCGGGCACGAACACCCGCACGGTGGCCTTGTTGGATAGTGCCAACGGATAACCATCGGCATAACCCACCGGCACGATGCCCAGTGTGCTGGCGCGTTTGAGCCGATGCGACGAGCCGTAACCCACCGGGGTGCGGCGGGCGTAGTGCTGCACGTGATCGATGCGCGACAACCAACTGACGCAATGCAGCAGGTCGGGCGTCTCAGCGATCACCGGCCCCGGCGCCAGTTGTTCGGGGCCGTAGCCGTAGAGTCCCAGCCCGATGCGCACCATGTCGAAGTGGAAGCTGCGATCGCGCAGCGTCCCGGCCGTGTTGGCCAGGTGCAGCATGATCGGCTCATCACCAAGCTCGGCCGCATGATCGGCAATGATGCGCTCAAACGTCTCAAGCTGCGTCTCGGCGAAGTCTGGCTTGTCATCGGCGGTGGCCAGGTGCGAGCAGACACCCGTCAGCTTGGCTCGCGTCTGGCCTTGCAAGCGCTTGAGGGCGACGGCGTATTGCGATTCGTTGAGGCCCGATCGGCTCATGCCCGTGTCCAGGTACAGGTGCACCGGCAGACGCAGCCCGAAGGTTTGGCCGACTTGTTCCAGTTGATCCAACTGTTCCAGGTCGTGCACAGTCACGTGCAGCTTGTCAGCCACCGCATGACGGTACAGGGCATCGGTGCGCTGCAGACGGCGCAAGGGACTCAGCAGCAGAATGGGGCAGGAGATCGCTTTCTGAATCAGCGTCTCGGCTTCATCGGGTGAGAACACCGCCAGCATGTCGCAGCCGGCCTTGACCAGGCAATGGGCCACTGCTTCGGCGCCAAGGCCATAGGCATCCTTTTTGACCACGGCACAGAGCACGGGGCGGGGGCCGCCCTGTTTACGGAAGCTGGGACGATCGGTGTCGTCGCCGCTCTTGCTCTTGAGCAGGCGACGGAAAGCGTCCACGTTGGCAGCGATGCGGGTCAGGTCGATGCGCAGCCAACTGTCCACGCCGGCCGGGGCCGGATCCACTCTGACGGGTTCAGGAAGCGTCAATGGTCCGCGCAGTTGTATCACCGCAGGTCACTCCGTACAATTCTCTGTCCCCGATGGCCGGTTGTTCTGCCATCGGCTAAACCCTCGACAGCAAAGCACTTTTCGCTCTTTTGCCGTCGCCGAGCCAGCCCGCCATGAGCGACGCATTCGACATGACCAAGACGTTCAAGGATCTGAAGCTGCGCGACAGCGTGCTGCGCGGCACCGAAGAAGCCGGCTTCCAGCACCCGACCGACATTCAGGCTGCCCTCATTCCCGCCATGCTCGACGGCTGCGACGTCATCGGTCAGGCCAAGACCGGCACCGGCAAGACGGCCGCCTTCGGACTGCCCCTGCTGCACCTGCTGCACAAGGACGAGTCCATGGCCGCCCTGGTGCTCACGCCCACCCGCGAACTGGCCGCCCAGGTTGCTGCCGAGATCAACGAGCTGGGCAAGCACACCCCCATCCGTTGCGTCTGCATCATCGGCGGCGAATCCATGCGCCATCAACGCAAAGACCTGGAGCGCGGGGCCCAGATCATCGTCGGCACCCCCGGCCGCGTCATGGACATGCAGCAGCGCGGGCTGATTAAGTTCGATGCCGTGCGCTTCGCCATCCTCGACGAGGTCGATCGTATGCTCGACATCGGCTTCCGCGAGGACATCCGCCGTATCCTCAAGCTCGTGCCCGACAAGCGGCAGACCGTTTTCGTCTCGGCCACCATCGACGACCAGATCGAGCGCCTGGCCCGCTCCTTCATGCGCGAGGACGTCAATCGCATCACCACCGTCTCCGGCTCGCTCACCGTGCAGATGGTCGATCAGAAGTACCTGCCCGTCGAGCCCTGGGACAAACGCTCGCTGCTGCTGCACCTGCTGCGGCACGAGGATCCGCCCACCACGCTGGTCTTCTGCAAGACCAAGGCCACCGTGCACAAGGTCACCAAATACCTGCGCGACAAGGGCATCGAAGCCCGTGAAATCCACGGCGACCTGGAGCAGAACAAACGCAACCGCGTCATGGCTTCCATGCGCTCAGGCAAACTCAACGTGCTGATCGCCTCCGACCTGGCGGCCCGAGGTTTGGACGTCGAGCACATCACACACGTGATCAACTACGACCTGCCCGAAGACCCCGAGGTTTACGTCCATCGCATCGGCCGCACCGCCCGCGCCGGCCGCCGCGGCGTCGCCTGGTCCTTCGTCACCCCCGAGGAAGGCCAGCGCCTCACCGAGATCGAAAAGCTCACCGGCGCTCTGATCGAGCAGATGGAATACCCCGACTTCACGCCCGGCCCCATGCCCAGCGATGTGCGCGATCAGCGCGAACGTGAACAGCGCCGGGCTGAGCAAGCCAAGCCCGATCGCAATCTGGTCACGCCCGTCGATGAACTGTCGGAGCAGGAAAAGGCCCGCATGTTCCCCGGCGGCATCGTGCCCAGGGACAGCTCGCCACGCCGCACCCTCGGCTCGCGCTTCCGCCGCCGCGGCCGGTAAGGTTCAACCACGATCACTGTAATGGCAAAGCCCGTCCGTGCGCCAATTGCGCCACGTAGGCGATCATGCCCGGCAGATTGATGAACGCGGTGTAGTGATCGCCCGGCATCCGCACGCGATGGCTTTCATCGATGCCCACCGCCGCGGCCAGGGCATCGGAGCTTGCCGCGGGTATCACCGTGTCGCCTACAGCCGAGCACAGATAAAACTTCTCGGGGCTGATGCGATGCGCGATGCGCGTCGGCTCGACCCGGCGCACCATGGCCAGAATCTCCGGAAAAGGCAGCCCGGTGGATTCCAACACGGCCCGCGCTTTGGCGGCATCGCGCTGACCTTCCGTCAGCACCACGTCCAGCCGTCCGCCCGACACCGCCACGCACACCAGGTCGAACGCATCATCCAGGGCCGCGGCCGGCGTCACCACGAATCCGCCCAGGCTCGTGCCCTGAATGGCGATGTGATGCACATCAACGTGCGGCAACGCAGCAATCGCATCACGCGCTCTGCGAGCATCGGCGATCCCCTGCGCCATGCGCGGGCCGAACATCGCAGGGTCATCGCGCAACGGCCCTTTGCGCAGGCCGTAGCCGGGCAGTTGCAGCATGAAGGCGTGCACCTGATGCCGCGACAGGGCCGAGGCGATCAATCGGCCGACCACCATCGACGACGCTGATTCGTGGATCACCAGCACGGCCGGGGCATCGATCACCTGGCCCTGCTCATCGCGGGCGGCGTACCACTGCATGCTCACCCGGTCGTTGTTCGTTTCACCCAGCGGGCGCGGCGAATCGAACTGCACCATGGCATCGCTGCCCCAGCGGGTGTCCGGCTGACAGGTGACTGCAAACGCTGCCGGCTGCCAGGCCAGGTCATCCAGCATCGCTTGGGCATCGGCATCGGCGTCCGGCGTGATGTGCAGGCTGTCCTGCGCAGCAAATGTTTTAATTGCCTGCGACTGCCCCGATGCGACCTGCGCGATCGCACAGATAAGCCACAAGACTATGAACTGGTTCCGCATCTGTTTGCAATACGTACGAGCACCGGTTGCCGTTGCAACAGGCCGGCTCAGTTGTCCAGCCGCAGCATCAGGGCAAATTCGCTCAGACGTGCGTCGATGTCCGCCCGCGAGATCTGCTTGAGGCGGCCGAGGCTGAACGATTCGATGTTGAAGCTGGCCGCCACCGTGCCGCAGGCCATGGCGCGGCGCAGCCCGGCCGTGCTCAGGTCTCCGGTGGCTGCCAGGTATCCCATCATGCCGCCGGCAAAGCTGTCGCCGGCCCCGGTGGGATCGACCACCGCTTCGGCCGGCCAGGCCGGCAGCACGATCTTGGCGCCGTCGTGCGTTACGTACGCGCCGTGTTCGCCCTTCTTGACCACCACGAATTTGGGGCCCAGTTCGGTGATCTTGACGGCCGCCTTGATCACGTTCGACTCGCCGGTGAGCATCTCGGCTTCATCGTTGTTGAGCACCAGGCCATCGACGCGCTGCAGCAGCTTCAGCAGCGTCGGCTTCTCGTTGTTGATCCATAGGTCCATGGTGTCGGCCACGGCCAGCTTGCGCTGCGGGAACTGATCGAGCAGTGCGAGTTGACCGGCCGGGTGCGTGTTGGCCAGGAAGATGTATTCGCTGTCGCGGTACTGCGGCGGCACCGGCGGCAATTTCTCGGCCAGCACGTTCAACTCCACCGAGATGGTGTCACGGTGGTTCATGTCCTTGTGGTAGCGCCCGCGCCAACGGAAGGTCTTGCTGCCTTTGCGCTGTTCCAGACCCGCCAGGTCCACGTTGAAATGGCGAAAGTCTTCCAGGAACGGGGCGGGGAAATCCTCACCCACCGCGGCCACCAGGCGCACGGGGCTGAAGAAGCTGGCCGCGGCCGCGAAGTAGATGGCGCTGCCGCCCAGCACGTTATCCACGTTGCCCGCGGGCGCTTCGATGCTGTCAATGCCGATGGAGCCGGTGACGATGAGTGACATGGCCGCCTATTGTGCAGATTTTCCCGCCGGTTGCATGCGGACCTTTCCGCGATCGTCCGACCTCAGGAGGTCGGTGTTTCCTGCTATAATCCGTTCCTGCCGCGGACCTGTCTCCGCGGGCTTTTTTTGCATCGAGGATCAACGATGGCCACCAGCTACGGCGCCCTGTGCACCGATTTCTACGTCAACCAGAAACTGACGGTCAAGATGGATCTGCCCGGCGACCGTGAGACGGTTCTGCACTACTTCGACCGCATCCGCAAGGCTCATCCCGGCATGAGCCAGTTCCGTCGTTACGAGAACGAAGTCGCCCTCGAGTCAGCCAAACGCGATGACGCCTATCGCTGGCTGGCCATGCGCGTCCACAGTCTGCGCAGCGGCTGGGTCAATCCCGACACGATGCAGCAGGTGCTCGGCTACCATCGCAATCTGCTGGAAGTCAGCCCGCACTATCTGACCATCGGGGCCCTCGACGTCGATTACCTGGAGCTGACCTTCGGCTTCGACCTCGAGTGCGGCTCCAACCATGACGAGGTGGTTTACGAAGCCCTGCTGGCTGATTCGCCCCTGCGCCAGGTGCTGGACATTCCCGACAGCAAGCTGCTGGACGTGCAGCCGGTGCTGGGCGTGAACCTGACTGAGAGTGGCGACCGCCAAGCGTACTTTGAAGTGCGCACCCGCCGCCGCAATCGCCGCGGCTCAGCCCGGGCTTACAAGCGCGAGCCGATCAGCCTGTTCACCACCGTCCGCCAGTACGGCCCGGTCGATCACATCAACGATCTGACCGGCATCTTTGACCAGATCTCCACGCAGTGTCAGCAACTGGTTGACGAGCGGCTGATCCCGCACTTCCTCAAACCCATCGCCCGCCACATCACCTCCAGCGCGTAACCCGCCTGCTGAGGTCCGTTCCCGGTTATACCCCCCCCAAGCCCACAGTGAATCGCTGTGGGCTTCTGCTTGGGCTGTGGGCTTCTGTTTTAAAGTCTGCAATAATGAGAGGACAGGGGCGTTTTTCTCAGCGGGCAGGTGCGCATGGCAACGCAGGGCAGTGACAACTCGATGCAGGCCACGCTGGCGGCGGCGGCGGCTGGTGATGAGGCAGCCTGGCGCAGCCTGGTGGAGCAGTACACCCGCCGGGTTTACGCCCTGCTGGCCCATCAGTGCCGCGACCGTGAGCTGGCTGAGGAACTGACCCAGGCCACCTTCGTGAAGCTGTTTGATCAGCTTCGCCGCCAGGACGGCTACCGGGAGCAGGGACGCTTCGAGGCCTATCTGTTTCGCATCGCCATGAACCATCTGCGCGACGAGATGCGCCGGCGCAAGAGGCAGGCCAGAACCATGGACGTCAACGGACAGGACTTTTTACTTCCGCCCCAGCAGAGCGGCCGCGAGCAGCGGGCCCCGCTGGAGCGGATGCAGCACGAGGAGCAGGTGCGCAAGCTGCGCACAGCGATTGCAGCCATGAGTGAATCGGATCAACAGATTCTGCATCTGCGACACACGGCCGGGATGGCCTTCGCGGAGATTGCCGAGACGTTGGGCGAACCGCTGGGCACGGTGTTGGCCAGAGCCCATCGGGCATTGAAAAAACTACGGGAGATGTTGGGGCCGGAGGCGTTGGAGATGGTTGAGTCATGAACGAGCGACACGATGAACAACTCGAGCCTTTGCTGGATCAGTTGCTCGGCGCTGAGGAGCCGTCCGATGATCTGGTCGAGCGCATCTGTCAGTTGACGGATCGTCCGCTGTGCGATGCCCTGGATGAAGCGATCGGGCCCGACAGCGTGATGTGCGATCACGACGCCTTGGTGGGGCGCATCATGGCGGCCACCAGCGAGCGGCCGGCCGTGCTGGCCCGTATCGGGGTGTTCGGCGTGGCCTGGCGCGTGGCGGCCATGATTGCCGTGGCCGGCGGGCTGTACCTGACGGTTCTGGGCCTGACCGGCAGCGGCAGCACGACCAGCCGGAGCATCCATTCCCCGCAAATTGCAGCCGTTTCGCCTTCTGCGACCGATGAAAGCAGCGACAGCTCCATCACCGACATCGAGCAGGCCATGGCTTCATTCACCGCTGCCACCGACTGGGCCTTCGACCAGCGCGTGCAGCAGGTCAATTCGGGCCTGGACCGCGTGGCGGCTGACAGCTTCTGGGCGGATTCGCCCGTGGCCCTGGTCGAGCGGGCGGCGGAGTCGGCGGACATGTACGAGGCAAGCACCAGCAACAGCACAGGAGCGTGGTTCTAAACAGCAGCGGAGGTTGCGGTGGACTGTTCCGGGGGAACTGGAAAGGCGCAAGTCATGTCTCGTTATGCACTGTTACTTCTGGCTGCCATCACGATGGTGGGTCTGATGACTCTGGCGCGAGCGGGTGATGAACCGGCAGCGCCTTCGCCTCAGCCGCCGCCGCCTGCGGATCGGACATGGGGCGATGGTCCGCCGCCGCATCACGATGGCATGCGAGGCGATGGGCCGCAGGGCGAACTCACCCCCCAGCAGATCGAAGAAACCATCGAGGTGATGCGCGACATGACCCCCTGGCTGGCGGATAAGCTGGAGGAGGCCCGCAAGGACAATCCCCAGAGAGTCGAGGCGGTGATTCGCCGCTTCTTCCCCCGCTACCGCGAGTTCATGGATCTGAAGCGTCACGACCCGGATCTGTACGAACTGCGGATCAAGGAAATCCGCCTGGACATGGAATCGCGCAAGCTGGCCTGGCGCATCCGCCAGGCTGAGTCCCCACCCCCTCCCCCCCCCCCGGAAGTGTCACAGCCCCCGGAAGTGCCCCCGCCCCCGGAATCGTCCCCGGATGCTCATGCGCAGCAGCCCTCGGATCAGACCCCACCGCCCGAGCAGGCGTCACCGCAAGAGCTTCGCCAGCAGTTGCGGGGCGTGCTGGGTGAGCTGTTCGCCCTGCACCAGCAGTCGCGCCAGCACGAGATCGAGATGCTCAAAAAGCGGATCAAGGAGCTGGAAGGCTCGCTGGACGATTCGCAGGACAAGCGCGATCAACTGATCGACAGGCGGCTGGAGGAGTTGCTGGAGCAGGCTGCCAAAGGCCCACGCTGGTGGCAGCGGGGCGAGGGCGGCCCTCCCGGTGAGCCTGGCATCGGCCCTCGCCCGGGCGATGGAGGCAATCTGCGCGATCGCGGCTCCCAGGACCGGCGGCCATTCGGCCCGATGCGATCCGACCGCCATTCCGAAGACACCCCAGTCTCCACCGACACGCCCTGAGCAACAACAGTGTCGGCAGCATTTTGCTCAGACATCTCGCCCGACGCCGTGCCTGTTTTTTAATCAGACGACACCAATCTGCCCATATATCAGCCTGTCTCAACAGGGCTAATGCCTCTTTTTAGGCCCGAAACGCCGTTCTGCTTCTGGCACGGGCTTTGTCTCTTAGACCCATACACCTACCCACAAGCGCGGTAGGGGGACTGCGGTCGGGCGCGGACCGTCCGTGGTGCTCGTTTTCGTATCTGCTCATCAGCGGAGGTATCGCATGAATCGTTTGTTTCTCATTGTGGGCGTTCTCGCCTGTGTTTGGCTCGGCTCGGCGGGCGCTGCGCTCGCCGAAGAGCCCATGACCGAAACGGCTGTGACCGAAGCAGCAGCCACGACCGAGGCGGCGGCCGAGACAACCACAGCCGCGGTTGACGATGCTGCCGCTGCGGTCGAGGAAGCTGCCGAGGAAGCTGCCGACGAAGCGCCGGCCTATCTGACGCAGGATGTGGCCAACATCCTGTGGCTGTGTGTGGCCGCCTTCCTGGTCTTCTTCATGCAGGCTGGGTTCGCCATGGTGGAATCGGGTCTGACCCGTTCCAAGAACTCGGTCAACATCATGATGAAGAACCTGCTGGACTTCAGCTTCGGCGCCCTGCTGTTCTGGGGCATCGGCTACTGCCTGATGTACGGCGAGGGGGGCAACAGCGTCATTGGCTGGAACAGCGATTACCTGTTCCTGGGCGGGGCCGGCGGCGGCGCCATGGAAGACGGCGCGACGGCGGCCGGCTGGCTGTTCCAGGTCGTCTTCGCCGCCACGGCTGCCACCATCGTCTCCGGTGCTATGGCGGAGCGCACCAAGCTCATCAGCTACATCTGCTATTCCATCATCCTCTCGGCGATCATCTACCCGATCTCCGGCCACTGGATCTGGGGCGGCGGCTGGTTGGGCAACATGGGCATGCGTGACTTTGCCGGTTCGACCGTGGTGCACTCCGTAGGCGGTTGGGCGGCCCTGGCCGGCGCTATCCTGGTCGGCCCGCGCCTGGGCAAGTTCGGCTCAGACGGTAAGCCCAACGCTATTCCCGGCCACAACATACCGCTGGCGGCCCTGGGTGTGTTCATCCTGTGGTTTGGCTGGTACGGTTTCAACCCCGGCTCAACCCTGGCGGCCATTGACGGCATCGCTCATGTGGCGGTGACCACCACGCTGGCTGCCGCGGCCGGTGCCGTGGGTGCTCTGATCATCTCCTGGATCAGCTTCGGCAAGCCCGATCTGTCCATGACCCTCAACGGCGCCCTGGCGGGACTGGTGGGTATCACCGCCCCCTGCGCCTCGGTGTCCAACGGCTCTTCGGTGATCATCGGCCTGGTGGCCGGCGTGCTGGTGTTCTACTCCTGCCTCTTCTTTGAGCGCGTGCTCAAGATCGACGACCCCGTCGGCGCCATCAGCGTCCACGGCGTCTGCGGCGCCTGGGGCACGCTTTCGATCGGCCTGTTCGGCCAGCGTGCCATCGACCTGCCTTACTGGGATGACGCCTCCGCCATTCAGGACGGCCTGTTCTACGGCGGCGGTCTGCACCAGCTCTGGGTGCAGTTGGTGGGCGTGGTTGCGGTCTTCGCCTACGTGTTCATCGCCATGCTCATCATCTTCGCCATCATCAAGGCGGTGATCGGTCTGCGTGTCAGCGATGAGGAGCAGATCCAGGGTCTGGACCTCGGTGAGCACAACAACGAGGCTTACCCCGACTTCCTGTCGGCTCCCAGCAGACTGGAGATCGGCTGATTGGATTGTTCAGCCCTGACGCACGGTTCGTTTTTCATCACACCATTGAATTCATCAAGGAAATAGCGGCATGAAACTGATCATCGCCTACATCCAGCCCGAAAAACTGGGCGCGGTTAAGAAGAAGCTGTTCGAAGCAGAAGTGTTCAAGGTCTCGGTGATCCCCAACGCCCTGGGCTGCGGCCAGCAGAAGGGATATACCGAGGAGTATCGCGGCGTCATGCGTGAAGTGAATCTGCGGATGAAGGTCCGCCTGGAGATCGCCGTCAACGACGCCTTCGTCAAGCCGACCATCGACGCCATCATCGGCGGGGCCCACACCGGGCACATCGGCGACGGCAAGATCTTCGTGATGCCGCTGGAGGAATGCATCCGCATTCGCACCGGTGAAACCGGTAACGATGCGATCGGTTGATTGGCGGAAAGTGAACCCATGGCCGGCCACGACGATCACGGCCGGATGACAACCCTGCTCACTCACAACGCGCGCCGCGCGGAAACGGCGCGCGTTTTCCTCATCCCTGGTTTACGCGGAGGTATTCCATGAATCGCATCCTGTTTCTGGTGAGTGCGATTGCCTGGGCGGTGCTGGTGGCCCCAGGCGTCGCGCTCGGACAAGAATCGGCGGCGCCGGCCGCTCAGCCTGCTGCCGAGGTCGCGGCCGCCTCAGACCTGGTGGCTATGCCGCCCTCGCTCGACGACGCCATGGCTCAGATCGGCGATGTCAAAATCGCCCTCGACACGGTCTGGACGCTCGTGGCTGGTTTCCTCGTGTTCTTCATGAACCTCGGCTTCGCCATGGTCGAAAGCGGCCTGTGCCGGGCCAAGAACTGCGTCAACATTCTGGCCAAGAACTTCATCGTGTTCGCCTGCGCGTCGCTGGCGTTCCTGGTGCTGGGCTGGGGCCTGATGTTCGGCGACGGCAATGCCCTGCTGGGCACGCAGGGGCTGTTCTTCCTGCACGGTGCGGACAACAGCCCGGCCACCGGCGACGCTTATCAGGGCGTTTACTCGGCCATCAGTTGGACCGGCGTGCCCCTCTCGGTCAAGTTCTTCTTCCAGTTGGTCTTCTGCGGCACCGCGGCCACCATCGTCTCCGGTGCCGTGGCTGAACGCATCAAGTTCGGCTCGTTCATTCTCTTCTCCTTCATCCTCTGCGGCGTCATCTACCCGATCGTCGGCCACATGATCTGGGGCGGCGGTTACCTCGGCAGCAACGGCATGTTCGACTTTGCCGGCTCGACCGTGGTGCACAGCGTGGGCGGTTGGGCTGCTCTGGCTGGTGTGCTCGTGCTCGGCCCGCGCCTGGGCAAGTATGGACCCGACGGCCAGATCAACGCCATCCCCGGCCACTCCATGACCAACACCACCCTCGGTGGTCTGATCCTGTGGTTCGGCTGGTTCGGCTTCAACCCCGGCTCCACCATGGCTGCGGACTGGTCGTCCATCGGCCACATTGCCGTGACCACCAACACCGCTGCCGCCGCTTCCACCGTTGCGGCTGCGGTCACCGCATGGTTGATTCTCGGCAAGCCCGACCTGTCCATGATCATCAACGGCACGTTGGCCGGCCTGGTCGCCATCACCGCGCCCTGTGCCTTCGTCAGCATCGGTTCGTCCGTGATCATCGGTTTGATTGCCGGCGTGCTGGTCGTGCTGGCGGTGCTGATGTTCGACCGGCTGCACGTTGACGACCCCGTCGGCGCCTTGTCGGTTCACCTGGTCAACGGCGTGTGGGGCACGTTCTCCATCGGCCTGTTTGCCCAGAGCCAGGAGTCGTACCCCTGGATGCCCGGATCGGCCTGCACCGCCAACGGCTTGTTCTTCGGGGGCGGCGTGAGCCAGTTGACGCCGCAGATCATCGGCATCGTGGCGGCCGGCGTCATCACCTTCGGGTTGAGCGTCGCGGCGTGGCTGGTGCTCAAGGCCACGCTCGGCATCCGGGTCTCGGCCGACGAGGAAATCCACGGCCTGGACATCGGCGAACACAGCCAGGAAGCCTACCCCGACTTCACCCCCGCACCCAGCAAGCTGGAGATCAGTGCCTGACCGGCTATCTTATGAAAGCCGCGTACGGGCCAATGTATCACCATTTACCGTATTGAAGGAACTTTTACATGAAACTAGTCATCGCTTACATCCAACCTGAGAAACTGGCCGCCGTGAAGAAGAAGCTGTTCGAGGCGGAAGTGTTCAAAGTCTCGGTGATTCCCAACGCCCTGGGTTGCGGACAACAAAAGGGCTACACCGAGGAGTACCGCGGCGTTATCCGCGAAGTGAACCTGCGCATGAAGGTGCGCCTGGAGATCGCCGTCAACGACAACTTCGTCAAGCCGACCATCGACGCCATCATCGAAGCGGCCCGCAGCGGCAACATCGGCGATGGCAAAATCTTCGTCCTGCCGTTGGAACAGTGCATCCGCATTCGCACCGGTGAAACCGGTAACGATGCGATCGGCTGAACCTCCGCGGCCGGCCTGCCTTGCACGGGCCGGCAAGGGGGGGAGGAGGCGCCGTTCCGCGACGGCGGGGTCGGTTCTCGAGACGTGCTCCGACCCCGGACACGCTGACGGGACCGGCCCCGCCCTTTCTCTGAGTTGAATTCCGGGCAGCCTTGCGACGTGCCCCGTATCCGCAGTTCTGCTGCTGATGCGGGGCATTTTCATTGCCGCACCGTCATTGCCTGCCGATGCGGTAAACTTCCTTGTGGGCCGGCCGACGCCGGCGTCAATCGATCGTCCATCCACACCCCTTTTTTGTAAAGGATGCAACATGGCAGATACCGGCGAAACCACTGTGGTCGGAGCGGATTCCCACTTCAAGGGCGAGCTGACCTTCGAACGCACCGCCAAGATCATCGGCCGCTTCGACGGCAAGATCACCGGCAACGGCATTCTCAACGTCGCTCAGAACGCCCAGTGCAAGGCGGA
The DNA here is from genome assembly GCA_964471555.1 of uncultured Phycisphaeraceae bacterium. Classification (GTDB taxonomy): domain Bacteria; phylum Planctomycetota; class Phycisphaerae; order Phycisphaerales; family Phycisphaeraceae; genus JADLFV01. The sequence goes on along the minus strand of CAYYGM010000031.1, from coordinate 4,485 downwards.
CGTCACCGCCTCCGGCGTCCAGGTCGACGGCAACATCGAAGGCAACCTCGCCTGCAAGGACACCGTCAAGCTCAACGGCTCCGGCGTCGTCCGCGGCGACATCACCGCCGCCAAAATGGTCATGGCTGAAGGCGCTGCCTTCTACGGCATGTGCAACGTCGGCCCCGACTCGGCCAAGCAGCCCGCCGGCCGCGGCGGTTCACCTGCCCAGGGTCAGGGCGGCGCTCCCGGTGCCGGCGGCGATCAGTCCCGCAAGTGATCGTGCCTTGATCCCTACGTAGCGCCGCGGCTCTGTCGCGTTGCGCCAGCCTCTCCGCGCCACCATGGCGCGCTTCACCTGGGATCATCATGGCCCGTCATGCCGGACCACGACTGGTGCAGTGTTACCTCTGCCGACATCGCTTCGAGGTCGGCGGCCGCGCCCAGTCCACGTCCTGCCCCAACTGCAACAAGGCCCTGCACGTCGGCGACGAGATCATCAAACAGTTGCGCGGCCCGCTCAAGGAGCTGCGCACCTGCGGCAAAGTCATCATCGAAAAGAAAGGCCGCCTCATTGTCGAGACCCTCGAAGCCCACGGCGGCATCGAATGTCTGGGCGTGCTCGACGCCCGCAAAATCATCAGCGGCCGCACCGTGGTGATGGGCCCCAAGAGTCAATTCAAAGGCGATCTGACCGCCCCGGCCGTGGACATGAAGCTCGGCGCCCGCGTCCACAGCCACTTCAACGTCCCCGCCGACCCCCTCGGTTTAAAGGATTTACCGCCGTAGTTGCATGACAGCATCCCCGTTTAGCCCCGGCGGCCACGCCGGGGTTCCCCGCGTAGCCGCGGGGGCTAAACCGGACAGCCAGCTTTCAACATCACAGTGAACTACTATTTGCCCCCATGCCCAGGTTTTTCGCTGACCTTCACATGCACTCGACGGCCTCCGACGGCTCCGATCCGCCGCGGGCGTTGCCGCAGTTGGCGCGGGCGGCCGGGCTGCACGCCATCGCCTTGACCGACCACGACACCGCCGTCGGCCTGCACGAGTGTGCGGATGCCTGTCGCAAGCACAAGATCACCTTCGTGCCCGGCATTGAACTTTCCGCCGATCCCGCCGCGGTGCGCCCCGATCGTCAGCCGACCGGCACGCTGCACCTGCTGGGCTACTTCATCGACCCCGACTCGCCCGCACTCAGCGAAGCGGAGTTGCACCTGCGCGAGGCCCGCAAAAATCGCAATCAGCGGGTGGTCGAGCGCCTGCGCGAACTGGGCGTCAACGTGACCTACGAGCAGGTGCTGGAGCAGGCCGGCGGTCAGATCGTCGGGCGGCCGCATATTGCTCGCGTGCTGATCGACAAGGGCTATGTCCGCTCCACGCACGAGGCTTTCGAGCGCTACCTCGGCCAGCGCGGGGCGGCTTACGTCCACCGCGATCGGCTCAGCCCCGCCCAGGCCATCGAGCTGATCCATCGGGCTGGCGGCATTGCGGTGCTGGCTCATCCCATCCAACTGCATCTGGAAGAGCCCGAGCAACTCGACCATGCCATGGCCAAGCTCATCGACCTGGGCCTGGACGGTTTGGAGGTTCGACACAGCGATCACGACGGCAGCGCCATCCGCCGCTACCAGAGCATGGCCGAGCGTCGCAACCTGCTGATCACCGGCGGCAGCGACTACCACGGCTCCCAGAAGCAGGTCCAGATCGCCAGCCAGGGCCTGGACCGGGCTGGCTTTGAGCGTCTTTGTGATGTGGTAAAACGGCGAACCAAAGCCGAGCACTGAGGAGTCTGCGACGAAGGGCCGGATCGTACCGTCAGGAGGGCATTGATCCGACCCTTCGTCGTCGCTGACTCCTCCTCAGGGTTCGGCGTACTTCTCCTTCACTCCTCCCTCGTCGCACGCCACCCCTCACCACTCAAGCCTCAAGCCTCACTGATCGCGGTTCTCTATCGCTGAAAAGGCGGATTGGCCGATACAACCGGCAAGGTGCGCGATGATTTTGCGCGGTTTGAAGGGTGCGTGATGGCCAAGAGTAAACGGACCAGGACCGATAAAAAAAACGAGGACAAGCCCGACCTGGGGCGATACATCGCATGGGCTCTGATGGCCGGCGTTTGGCTGCTACTGGTGGCCTCGCTGGTCAGTTTCGACCCGGCCGACCCGCCGGGGTTAGGCGTTGGTCTGGTCAATCAGCCGGCCCACAACTGGGTCGGTTACATCGGGGCCATGATCGCTCATCACACGTACCTGATGATCGGCCCGGGCGTGTGGGTGGCGGTGGCGGGGTTATCGGCTTTCCTGGCGGTCACCGGTTTCGGCCGCAAGGTCGATCAACTGCTGCTGCGGGCCATAGGTCTGGTGATCATGACGCTGGCGACCAGCGCTCTGCTGGCGGTGTGCCTGCCGCAGAACGTGGGCTGGTCAACGCAACCGCAAGGGGCCGGCGGCCTGGTGGCGATGTACCTCAACGATCAACTGCTGCCGCGCTTCGCCACCCCCGGAAGTCTGGTCATTCTCGTGGTGGCGTTCTGGATCGGGGCGATACTGGCGGCTGACCGTCTGATCATGCTGGTGCCCAAGATGCTGGGTGAAGTGGCCCTGCGCATCGGCGACATTCGATTGCCCAGGATCAAGCTGCGTCGTCCGCAGTTGGCCGGTGTTTTGGCTGGTTGGCGCGGCCGGGAAACTGCGACGGCCAGTAAACCCTCACGCCCGTCGCGCAGCCGCAAGCGCACGGAAGGCGAAGCCATCGACGAACTGGCCGGCGGCCTGGGCGCCACCGAGTCGTTCGATCCCGATGAGGTGCTCGAGCCGGACGAGGACGACGAAGAGGAAGAAGTCGAGGAGGAGGGCGACGAGCAGGAAACAGCCGACGAAGAAGAGAAGCAGGACGAGGACGAGGAATTCATCGACAAGGCGAGCGGCAAAAAGCAGTTCGACCCCGACCAGTTGCGAGCCAAGATCCGCCAGTTGCCGATCAACTTCGCTCCGCCGGCCGCCAAGAAGGTCGAACCGCCGCGCGAGGTGGATCTGTCGGGCTACAAGTTCCCCGGAATCGATCTGCTGTTTGAGCCGGAAACCAACTTCACCGCGGAGATGGAGCGTGTGGTGCGCGAGCAGGCGATGCAGTTGGAAAGCGCCCTGCAGCAGTACCGCATCGACGGCGAAGTGGTGGGCATCGACAGCGGCCCGGTCATCACCTTGTTTGAAGTGCGTCTGGCCCCCGGCACCAAGGTGGCCCAGCTCAACGCCATCAGCAGCGACCTGGCCCGTGCCCTCAAAGCCCAGAACATCCGCGTGGTCGCCAACATGGCCGGCAAGGACACCGTCGGCATCGAAGTGCCCAACACCCGCAAGGAGCGCGTGGCCCTCAAGGAACTGATGACCATCGAGCGCGACGGCGTCTCCAAGATGGTGCTGCCCATGTTCCTGGGCAAGGACGCCAGCGGCAACCCGCTGATTCAGGATCTGACCACCATGCCGCACATGCTGATTGCTGGCACCACCGGCAGCGGCAAGAGCGTGTGCATGAACTCCATCATCATGAGCTTCCTCTACACCAAGCGTCCCGATGAGGTGAAGCTGGTGCTGGTCGATCCCAAGATGGTGGAAATGAGCGTTTTCAAGGACATTCCCCACCTGATGTGCCCGGTGGTGACGGAGATGAGCCGGGCCTCGGCCATCCTGGAGTGGGCGGTGACCAAGATGGACGAGCGCTACGAGTTGCTCGCTGAGGCCTCCGTGCGCGACATCGCTGCCTACAACAGCCTGGGCGAAGACGAACTGCGCCAGCGCATGGAACCGGCCAACGACGAGGAATGGGCCCGCACGCCCAAGCACCTGCCCTACATGGTGTTCATCATCGACGAATTGGCCGACCTGATGATCACCAACAAGGAGGTGGAAGCCTCCATCGTACGCATCGCCCAGAAGGCCCGCGCCGTCGGCATCCACCTGATCCTGGCCACCCAGCGCCCGCAGGCCAACGTGGTCACCGGCCTGATCAAGTCCAACATGCCCTGCCGCATCACCTTCAAGGTCGCCAGCGGCATGGACTCGCGCATCGTGCTCGACCAGAAGGGCGGCGAACTGCTGCTGGGTCAGGGCGACATGCTGTTTCTGTCGCCGCGCTCCAGCAAGCTCACCCGGGCCCAGGGCACCTTCGTGCACGACACCGAGGTGCGCAAGACCGTCAAGTTCCTCAAGAGCATCGCCGTGCAGAACTTCGAGCCTTCATTGGTCCAGCTCAAGAGCGTGTCCGAATCGGCCGGCGAGTTCGAGGGCGAAAGCGATCCGCTGTTTGACGAAGCGGTGCAGATCGTACTGGAGAAGCAGAAGGGCAGCGTGTCGTTCCTGCAACGGGCGTTGCGCATCGGTTACTCGCGTTCCAGCCGGCTGTTCGAGCAGATGGAAGCCTACGGCATCGTGGGCCCGCAGAACCGCAAGGGCCAGGAGCGCGACGTGCTGATCGGCATCGACGAATGGCAGGCCATGAAAGCCC
>CAYYGM010000030.1:0-35499 GCA_964471555.1 uncultured Phycisphaeraceae bacterium | reverse complement strand
CGCCGAGGATCTGCAGGTCGGCCAGGTTGACGTTGCCGTCGCCGGTGAAGTCGGCCGTGGACCAGTCAGCCGTGGTCGATTGCCAGTTATCACCGAGGATCTGCAGGTCGGCGAGGTTGACGATGCCGTCAAAGTTGGCGTCGCCGGCATGAGCGAAGGGGGAAAATGCGTTGATCTCCGCCAGGCTCAGGGCATGGCTGAAGATGCGGAGTGTGTCGACCTGTCCGCCGAACTCGACCACCATGCGTGTGCCTTTGCTGCTGGTGGGCCGGGCCTTGGTGTTGGTGCCGTAGGTCGCGGATTGCGATTGCAATTGGCCGTCAATGTAGAGCGTGGCGGTTTCGCTGCTGACGCGGGCCACGAAGCTGTGCCAGAGGCCGTCGTTGACTGCGTTGTCGGAGACGATGCCGATGTTATCGCCGGGCTCGACCACGCCGCCGCCGGCTCCGCCCTTGATCTCGAAAGCGAGTTGGCCGCTGCCGTTGACGTAAATCAACTGTCCGCCGAAGTCCTGCACGGCGTTGTCGTAGATGATGCCCTGGCCGACGGTGCCGGACTTGCTGAACCAGCCGCAGATGGTGAAGTCGAGCCGCTCGAAGTCGTGGGCGCCGATCTTGCCCAGGGCGACGTGGCTGCTGTCATTGACGCCGCTGTAGGGCATGTCCAGGGCGGTGCCGTGATTGCCGCCGAGGAAGTCGCCGGCCAGTCCCGCGCCGCTGGTTGGGAAACTGGCCGCGCCAGCTATCGGATAGTGAACGTCATAGAACGCACCGTTCCAGCGCAGGTCGCCGTTGATGCCCGCCGGGCCGTCGTCCACGATAACGGTGGCGCCGTTGACGGAGACCTGGCTGCTGTCGTCGAAGCGATAGTCGGACACCAGGTCCGCCTTCGATGCGGCCGGGAACGCCAGTAACAGGCCCAGCAGGCCGCCGATGATTCGTAGGTCGTATGACTTCATTGTCTTGCTCCGTGCCGTGTAAATTCGGTGTGCGATTCGGGTTTCCAACGCATGGTTCGCTGTGATGCTCAATTCAGGTCAATCGAAAACGGGTTCACGGGCAGTCACTTATCGAGCCAGCCTTTCCCGCACCAATCCCAGCAGCGAAAGCCCCAACAGGGTCGCGCTGGTCGGCTCGGGAATCGCCTCCGCGCCCTGCCAGATCTTGACGTTGTCGATGACGCCCTCGGTGTAGTCGCCGTTGGCGCTGCGGCCGTGAGCGTAGATGACGAAGGTATCGGCCGCGACGGAGTTGGACATCGCCACCGAGCCGACGAAGGTGCTGTCCACGTAGATGCCCAGTTCACCGGCATTGATCGTATCGCTGCCGAGCGTGATGTTGGAAGCGCTGCCGTTGGCGACCAGGTGCAGGACATGAGTCTGATTCGGATTGAAGACCACCGAGTTATCGACCCAACTGAAGACGCCGCCGGACAGCTTCTGCATCAGGCCGAAGTCAGATCCCAGCGCGCCGTTTCCAGTCATTTTCAGAACGAACAGCGATTGGGCATTCCATGCCGCGTAGTTGGTGGTGTTGTCGATGCGGGGCGGGTTGCCGCCCTGGGCGGGATACATCGTGCCGCCGGCCTGTCCCATGGCGAAGCTGATGGAAGTGCCGCCGGGCATGCGGGCGATGTTGAGTGAGAACTCAACGGTGAACACGGATGACGAACTGAGACCTTGCTTGCCCAGGCCGGTGACGATGTTGCCGCTGCCGGTGCTTTGAACGTGCAGGGCGGCATCGGTGGTGCTGGGGTTGGTAATGTCCATCGTGCCGTAGGCGGTGCGGTAGTTGAAGTTGGTGGTGGTGTCGGTGACGGTGGTGCCGTCAGCCAGTGTGCCGAAGTCCTCGCTGAAGACGGGGGCAGCCTTGGCGACGCCGGCCAGGGCCAGGGTCAGGGCGATGCAACAAACGCTGGAAATGACATCTTTCATGGTTTTCCTCCTGTGATGTTCATGACTGGCTGAGATTGCATTTAACGATTGAGATTGATGACCCGCGGACGATTCCGATTGGCTCGGTAGCTCCTGTTTCACAAGCTAATCGTAAATCAATTCCTGCTGGAGACAATCGCATTAAATGATGTTAAAGTTGCACTATTCGCTGAATTGGGCGTTTGAAGGTTGCCTTACGGGGACCGCAGGGTAGGTTGACATGAGAACCAGACGAGACAAAACGATGATCCTGCGCGAGGCGGAAAACACCAAGGCCACCCTGCACGAGGAGATGCCCTGCCTGCGCTTTGCCGGCCGACACACCGACGGGTGCAATGTCTCCCTGCACCGCCACCACTGCGCGGAGCTGATCCTGATCACCAGCGGATCGTGTCAGGTTGAGGCCGGGGGCAACAGCTTCAAACTGGCCGAGCAACAGTTGCTCGTGCTGCCTTCGGACCTGCCGCACAACCAGCTCAACTGTGATCCCAGTGAGCCGGCCGAAACGGTGTACGTCGGTTTCCGCAACGGCTCCGAGCCGTTCGACACCTCGGCCCGGGTGGTGGACCTGCGGCGGTACCCGGCTGTGGGGCAGGTGATGAACGTACTGGCTGCGATGCGCCAGACGCCGCACACGTACGATCACGCGGCCGCGTCAAACCTGGTGCTGGCGCTGCTGAGCATGATCCGCCACGCCGAGCAGCCGATTCACATCAGTTACGAAACGCATCCCAAGCTGACGCATGCTGTCGAGTACCTACAGGACCATCTGCATCAGCCGATCAGTGTGCCCGAGCTGGCCCGTGCGGTGGCGCTGAGTCCCAGCCACCTGACAAGCCTGTTCCGCGAGCACCTGGGTTGTCCGCCGCTGCAGTTCGCCCTGCGCATGCGCATGAACCTGGCCTGCCGCCATCTGGCTGAGCCGTACCTGAGCGTCAAGGAGATCGCGGCCCTGTGCGGGTACGCCAACCTGAGCCTGTTCCTTCGCCATTTCAAGCGATCATTCGGCATCTCACCCGGGAAGTGGCGGGCAGATCCCGATCGCCTCAACGATGTGCCGCCGCGCCTGGCGCCCAAGCGCTTCGCCTCAGCCGGCAGGAGATAACCATGCACCGACTCTGGTTTCTGCTCTTGATCTTAACTCAGGCTGCCTTCGCCGCCGCGCCTATTCAATGGCAACCGCCGGCCAGCTTCAATCCCAACCTGCCGGACCTGGGGCTGGCCCAGCTTCCGGGGGTCAGCAACCAGGTGCTCTACATGCCGCAGCCCGTGCCCGAGGGCGCGACTGCGTATCCATCCACCATGCACGGGCTGTACAACCATCACCCCATGCTGCTGTGCGGCGATGATTGGATGATCGTTTACTGGACCAATCATGCCGTGGACGAAAACGCACCCGGTCAGCGCGTGCTGGCTTTGCTGGGGCGCTACGACGCCCAGCGGCAGCAGTACATCTGGGATCGCACGCCGACGGAAATCGCCCCGCCCATCTCCGCGTTGCATCGCCGCTACGAACAGGCCATGCCGCCCGACGTGGACCCGCGCATTCCGCAGGGCGGACTCAACATTGTGGGCGATCAATTGCTCAGCCGGGGCGTGGTGGGTTTGTGCTGGGGCTGGACGGATGAGCCGGGCCTGAAGCTTCGCCGCAGGTCGCCGCTCGATCCGCCGCACTACAGCGACGAGCGCACCAGGAGTTTCAGCTTCGATGTCAGTTGGGTGCTCCCCAGCAGCTACGCACAATTGTGGGCGATCACCGATGGCAAGTTGACGCCGCAATCGCCGCTGTGCCTCAGCGCACCGATTCCGGATCAGATGCCGCTGACGACCAAGCAGTCCCTGCACTTCGGCCCCGCCCTGCCGCCGTATCAAGATGCACCGAACTTCAAATCGCAACCGCCGTTGCTGGCCGCGATTCAACAGATGGATTCCACCCGCGTCAACGACAACAGCTACCAGTCCGGCCAGGCATCCGTGGCAGCCAACGGCAAGAACGGCCTCATGCACCGGGCCCAATTCCAACGCCCCGACGGCAGTTGGGTGATCATCCGCGACAACCTGCTGGATCCCGGCTACTACTACGCCGCCGAGCGTCTCACGCAGCAGCAGTCCTATCCGCCGGGCGAAAAGACCAATCTCTACGGCGGTGTGCTGCCCGCAGCCGGTTCACTGCCGGACGGCCGCTGCTGGATCCTGGCCAACACCAACAATCGCCAGACCTTTTACCTGACGATCTCCGACGACGGCCGCGACTTCGACCGCACCGCGCTGGTGCTGCACATCGATGAAAGCTGGACGCCCGGCCTGGGCAAATCGGCGCACGGCGGCCCGCAATATCCGCAGGCCGTCTTCGCTCACGATTCGGTATGGATCATCTACAGCATCGGCAAGCAGGCCATCGGATTGACCCGCATTCCGCTGCGTTCGTTCGACCTACTGGACGACTGACCACCGCATTCTCAGCCGCTTGCGGCTTTGCGAAATCTCTAGACTTCGCTGCGTTTCGCGATGCCGCAAGCGGCTGAGGCACTGGTCAGTTCTCAGTGGAATCCGCCTTGTCAGCGCCACTTTCGCCGACGATCTCGAACGGGATGGCGGGCAACGCGCCGACCAGGTAGCGCCGGCTCTGGCCAGCAGCTTTCGGATCGCCATCCTTGGGCGGCTGACGCTCCAGGTACACGTTGAAGATGAGATTACCCTTCAGTCCCGACTTGGCTGCGGCGGAGTCAGCCTGCAATGTCATCGCCAGACTGTGATCGATCGTCTCGGTCTTCTGCAAACTGACGCCATCGGGTGGATCGCTCAATTCCAACTGTGCCTGATCGGCCAGCCACTTGGCGCCCGGCACCGCCCGCAGGTCCGTCTCCTGACCCAACGTCAGCTTCAACGGCTCAGCCGCGTCAAACTTCCACGGCGCCATAGCGACGCGCGTGGGCGCCACGTCGATCGTCCAGTTTTCGGCCGGGACCAGGTGTTCGTAGATGAACGCCTGCATCATGTTGTCAGCCGGGACCGCCAGGTGACGCACTTGCTGCCCGTTGATGGTGGCGATGCCTTCCAGTTGCAGCGTGTTGAGCTGCTGCGGCGCCTTGGCGGGCGCAGTCAGCGTCAGTCGCGCCGAGTCCACCCCGGCCGGCAGCCAGCCGTTGATCTGGAAGCCCTTGGGCGCATCCTTGAGATTCAGCGTCACGTCGCCGTCGAAACCGTCGCGGCGCAGCACGTACACGGTGATGGGCACCGTCTCGCCATTGCGGGCGTTGACCGCTGAGGGCGTAACGCGCAGCTCGAAGTCCGGCCGCGGCTCGCTGACACGCAGGCGATACGCGTATTCGCGCCCGCCCCGCTCTTCCATATCGCTCAGCCACAACAGGTAATCGCCGTCAGTAGGAATCTCGAACATCAGTAGCGAATCGGCATGATGCGTCACCAGCCCCGCGCCTTTGTCCACGTGGTCGTCGTTGCCGGCCAGCGTCTGACCCTCGGCATCGGTCAAGCGCAACATGCTGTCCAGCGGTGAGCCGACCCTGCGGGCGATCACTTCCGCCACGAGGGTCTGGCCCGCTTTGGCGTGAATGCGAAATACATCGTGATCACCGGGCTTGGCAATGCGACCGTTGACGATCACCGGCAGCGTGAGCGCCTCGGCCTTGGCCGGGTCATCGTTGCTTTCCTTCTCATCGCACTGCGGCAGATCGCTGACGTCGAACGTCACGCGCTGGGCCAGGTCATCACCCAGCGGCAGCTTGAAGGGAAAGCGCCCCGTGTTGTCGTAGCTGATCGTGCGATTTTGCTGCTTGTCGGGCAGGTTCCAACCGGCCACGGCCACCTGCGTTTTCTGCCCGCTCTCACCGCCCAGCGGATAGATGCCGCTGACGAAAGGCAGTTGTCCCAGGGCCACGCGATAGACGAAATCCTCCCGGCCGCGATAGATCGAATCACGAATCTCCAGCACATACTTGCCGTCGTGCGGCACCTGGAAAACCAACGCCGGGTCGGGATCGAAACGGAAGTCATCGTCGTACGCCACCTCGCGCCCGTCTTCATCGTGCAGAGCGACCACCGCCTGGAACCAGCCGGGCACGGCATCGGCCAGATAGGGAATCAACCGCCGGGCATTGACGTCCGCCACGATGCGCTGACCTTTGCGAGCTTCAAAGCTGTAGAAATCCACGTCGCCCATCTTGATCTGGCCGTTGAGCACCACCGGCAGTTGGGGCACCGCGGTGGCCTTGTCCTCCTGATTGTTGGGCTCGCTCTCCGACAACTCTGTCAGGCGACCAACCTGGAAGCGCAGCGGGTTGGACAAACCGTTGGCGGTCGTCACCCGCAGTTCGCGCATGCCCAGCGGGGCATCGTCCGCCAGCGTCACCTTGAAGCGAGCCGTCTCGGACAATTGCGGGTTGAGCTGGATCTTGGGGTCGTTCTTTTCCTTGTGAAATTTCCTGACCGCGTTCAACCGATCGAGGGTCATGCCCTTTTCCAGGGCCAGCTTGACTATCAGGGCGTTGACTTTGTCTCTGGCAGGCGGTTTGTCGTTGCCGGCCTCGGCCTTGAGTTGCTTTTCAGCCTGGTCCTGCAGCAGGCGAACGGTGGAAATCTCCTTGCCGGTGGCCGGTCGCCAGTATTCGACCAGTTCCGCCTTCGCCCCGCGGCCGGTGATGATCAACTCTGCCTTGTCGGAAAGATGCTGACCACCGATGGTGACCTCGAAGCTCTGGCCGCGCTGACCACCGGCCGGCCAGACGTAGCCGACCTGCGGCGGTTGACCGGGTTGGGCCGAGGCGATCGGAACAAACATGAAGACTGCCGCCAGAATTCCAGGCATGACTCGTGTGCAGCGCGATGTCATCACGGCAACTCTCCTACATGATTTCGGTCAGCGGCGCGATCGGGCGATCATCATCGGCATCGTTCTGCAGCACGCGCACATCCTGGCCCAACGGGTGCGGCAGCGGCGCGTTGGTGTCGATGCCGAGCAGTTGGTACATGCTGGCGATCAGGTCGGTGGGATAAACCGGGCGATCCTTGACGGTTTCGCCCTTCTCATCGGAAGCGCCCACCACGCGGCCGCCCTTGAATCCGCCGCCGGCCACCACGTCGCTGAACACTTTGCCGTAGTGGCTGCGTCCGCCGTCCCAGGGCGCTTCGTAGAGAATCTTCGGCGTGCGCCCGAACTCGCCGCCCCACCAGACGATGGTGCTGTCCAGCAGTCCACGATCGGCAAGATCCGCCAGCAACGTGGCCATGCCTCGGTCCAGCTCCGGCAACATGCGCCGCATCTGCTGGAAGTGCTGCTTGTGCGTGTCCCAGCCCTGGTAGTTGATCGTGACGTAGGGCACGCCGTTTTCGACCAAACGACGGGCAACGAGACAGGCCTGCCCGAACTTGTTGCGGCCGTAGGCGTCGCGCAGCTCCGCTTTTTCCTGCGACAGATCGAACACTTTGCCCGCATCGCCGAGGATCAATCCGTACGCTTCGTTCTGTGCCTGCCCCAGGGCATCGAGTTCCGCGCTGTCGCCGATGGCGTTGCCCAGCGTGTCCAACTGGCCCAGCAGTGCGCGGCGATTCTGCTGACGATCAACGGAGATGCCCTCCGCGACCACGCCTTCAACCGCAAACGGCGTCTTGGAGGGATCGCCGCCGGTGGCGAACGGTTTGTACTTGTTGCCCAGGAAGCCCGCCTCGGAAAAGCGGCCCTGCGGCTGCGTGATCACCACGTAAGGCGGAATCAACCCGTTGTAGCCGGCCCGATATCCCTTGAAGTATGACACCACCGCGCCCACACAGGGATACACGATGCGTCCGCCGGGTTTGTGGCCGGTCTGCACCATGTAGCTGGCGGTTTCGTGGCCGTTGATGCCGTGCGTCATGCTGCGAATGACGGCGTACTTGTCCGCCTGCTGAGCGAGCATGGGCAACATCTGCCCGATCATGATGCCATCGACGTTGGTGGGGATCGGCTTGTCGAACGGGCCGCAGTATTCACTGCCGGCCTCGGGCTTGGGATCGAACGTGTCCAGGTGCGATGGTCCGCCCCACATCCAGATCTGAATCACCGCCTTGGCCTTGGGCTGTATCGGCGTTGGCGTGGCGACCGGTGCGCCCCAGGCCCTGACCGTCGCGTGCGGCAGCAGCAGCGCGCCGCCGCCCACAGCCAGGCTGGTCTGCAAAAAGTCTCGCCGGGATATCGTCTGTTTCGTGCTCATGGGCACACCGAAAGCCTTTCAATGCCGACAGAAAAACTCCGGGCTGTTGACCAGTGCCCAGGCCATGTCCGCCATGGTATTAGCGCCGCGTTCCTTGCCGTGGTCCCGGTCGTAGGTCTCCAGCGTCTGCAATTCCCCGGGTGTCGGATAGCGCGACAGGATCGTCAGGTACATCTGGTCCATGGCCTTGAACGCATCGCGCCCGGCCATGCGCTTCCATTCGCGCATCGTCGGGCCGCTCTCGATCTTGTTGCGCACGTGCGAGGAGTTGAGCAGGTGCAGGCGCTGGGCGGCGGTCGGCGTGTTGTTGCGCTCGTCCGCCAGGCCCGTGTCGCGCGGCGGTCGGCCAAACAGTTCCAGGAACGAACTGGTGATGCTGCCATCGGGCAGTGCGATCGAGCGATGCTCCGGCGGCACCCAGGTGAACGGCTCGGGAATGCTGCTGGAATACTCCTCGTGCGTGCCGGTGATCTGACACAGGGCGTCGGCCAGCACCTCGGCGTCCATTTGCCGCAGGCTGTAGTAGGCGAACAACCGCTGCGCTTCGGATCCACGCGAGCGCGGCACCGGCGAAAGCTGATACGTGCTGGAATTGAGAATCAGGCGATAGATCGGCCGCAGATCGAACCTGGCGGCCACCAACTCCCGCTGCAACAGATCGAGCACCTTGGGCAGACTGGGCGGATTGTCCGGACGGAAATCATCCGGCTCATGCACGATGCCGCGCCCCAGCAGCCAGTACCACACGCGATTGACCGCGCAACGGGCGAAGCTGTCGTTCCTGGGCGAAGTCAGCCAATCGGCGAACACCTGCCGCGGATCCTGTTGCGGATCGAGCTTGATCACCTTGCCGTCCGGCAGCTTCGCTTTATCCGCGGCCGGCTTCGAGGCATCGAAGAAAACGATTTCCTCTTTCCATTCCGCGGTGCTCTTGTACCCGACGCGGCTGAAGAACACCGCTAAACCGTCCTGGCGATCCTTGGGCCAACTGTTCATGCGATCGCCGAGAAACGCCTGGGCCGCGGCCTTGGCCAGCGACGATGGATCACGATTCTGCACCGCGCGCAGGAAATTCACCGGCGGCACGCGGAAGTTACTGCCGCTGGAAGTCAGCAGTTCCCGGGCAAAACGATCGTAAGGCATGTTGTCTCGGATGGCGGAGCGAATCCAGTGATGGTACGCCTGCACCGCATTGGGCCAGAGGTTGATGGGAAACTCCGATTTCACCCGCAGCAGATCGCACCACAGCATCGCCCAATAGTCGGCAAACTCCTCGCGCTGCATCAGCGTCTCGATCAACCGTGCCCGCTTGCCGGGATCTTTGTCATCCAGAAACGCACGCGCTTCATCGGCCGTGGGCAGCGAACCGATCACATCCAGATAGGCCCGCCGCACGAACACCGCATCGGAGCAGATTCGGGCCGGCTTCACACCTGCTTTGGCCCAGGCGGCAAAGACCAGTTCATCGATGTGATTGACCGGCGCTGCTTCACCGGGGCGCTCGAACAGCGTCGGTTCCGTCTGTTGGGCGCTTGACGGGTTGCCCGCCGCTTTGCCCTCCGTGGACGTACTCATGGTTTTCAGTCCTTCGCTGCGTCCCGGCTCACCGGACCCGCGGCCAATTCGACCTCGAACAACAACTCCGGACGACAAACTTGCCCCACCATGCTGATCACCGGCCAACCCAGCGCCGCGCGGCGGGTTTGAAAAATCTGCTCGACCTGCGGCGTCTTGCAATAGGCCAGGGCGGACAACACATGACCGTCACCGCAACCGACCTGGGCCAGCAAGGCCCGCACGTGACGCAGCGTGTGATCGATCTGGGCCTCCGCATCGTCAGGGTTTTCGCTGCGCCCCTGGCGATCGATGGCGGCAGTGCCGGAGATGAGCAACGTCGCACCGCCCGGCATCGGGGCCACGGCCGCCCGGCTGAAGGCCGAGCCATAGGAAAACGCCGAGTTCTGCTCGCCGCCTGCTTCCAGCAGCTCGATGCGCTGGGCTGCTCCGGGCAGTGCGATCAGATCGATGGCGCACGCCCCGCCGCCGGCTGGACTCAGACCGATGCCCGTGCTGGCAGGCAGGCGCGGCCGACCGATGCCGGCGTTGATCAAACCCTCATGCTGGAAAAACTCGGTGCGCTCGGCGTTCAGATCGCCATACCAGGCGCAGATGTTGTCCAGCCACAGCCAGGTGCGGGCCACGCAGTGCATGTCCGCGCCGGCCTGGCGCAACATGCTGGACACCTCCTGGAACATCAGCCGGGCCTGGTGCCGGGGCGACTGCTCGACGTCGGCGCTGTGGCGGCTGAGCATGAGCCAGCGATCATCCCCAAGGCGCAGTTCGCGTCCCCCGGCGTGGCCGTTGTTACCGCAGCGCACTTTTCGGGGCGGCTGCGAACAGTGGATCGCGTGAACCTGCACGCCGGCCAAGGCACCGCTTTGTCCGGGCGTGACGATGATGCAAGTCGGCGCGATGCCGTCATCCAGATCGCCCAGCAGCGCCTTCCTTTGAGCAAGCACGACGGGCATGGCCTCAGCGGTGGCGAAGATGCGCTCGCAGAAGATCCGTGCCCCCTGCTCCGCCAGTGCCGCGGCCAGTTCGCCATACACCGCCTGGGCCTGGAGCGTCGGCGGCTGCAACGTTTCCGGCGTGGCCGAAACATAAAACTCACGGGCCCGCGGACCGGCGAGCGTACAGATTTGAATACTGGTTTTTACCATCCCCTTGCAAACACCTTCCTCAGGAACGGCCGGAATTGCCCGTCTCTGCGCTCCGTCCCTGCAACCCCGTACCAGCTTAACCAAGTATCGGCAAAAATATTGCAAAGAAAGGGCGTAACCGCTGGGCAAAAATGCGGTTATTGGAACGCTTCTAATGGGATGCTGCTCATGGCGATCTGCTGCTTGCCCACGCTGTAGATCACCAGCAGCCGCCGGCCCTGCAGCAAGGTCTGCGGATACTGCGGGCCGTTGGGGATGTCGGTCTTGCCCAGGCCGGGCCGCAGGGGAATGCGAGCCGCGCGCACCAGCCAGGTGCGATTGAAATGGATGCCGTCGTCGGAGAGGGTCAGGTACATGTGGATGCGCTTGTAATCGTTGCCGAGAATCCAGACGCGCCCGTCGGGCAGTTCACCGGCCTCGGGATCCACATCACCGAACAGGTTGGTCCGCACTGCCGGCGGATAGGTGTCCTTGGCATCATCCTTGATCGCCGCATAGTAGAACCCGCGATTCTCCAGGTTGTCGCGCACGACTACCCACTTGCCGTCGGGCCGCTGGAACTCCGCCCAGTGGGCCAGGCCGTTGTGACCGTCGGCCGCGACGTGCGCTGCGTCCGAAGTGGCCGGCAGCATGCGCTCGAACATCTCATCGGGCTCGGCATGCACCGCCTGCTGAACGAGCTGCGGCGCCTTATCGATTGACTGCGCCTCCTGATACACCGCCCGCAGCACGACCACCGGCTTGACCCTTCCAGGGGTCACTTCCACCGAATCAATCATCGGCCCGTACAGATACATCGCCGTTGCGGGGACCAGCTCGTCGCCTTTGAAATCCCACGCCTGAATGAAGCGCAACCCCAAATCGCGGCGGACGTCGTAAATAAAATGCGTGTCGCGATCAAAGTCATCCCGGTAGTTCTCCGCGGGGATCGGCTGTGACACGTCGCCGTGGAAGCGCATCTGGTCCGTCCAGCCGTCGTATGCACGCAACGAACCCTTGAAGTACAACCGGCCGCCAATGATCATCAACCGCCCCACCACGTACGGCCCGTCGATCTGATCGGGATTGGATTCAAACGTGCGCGGCTTCATGGCCACCGGCGAAGGCGACAATTCGACGATCGATTCCGACCAGGTCGTCTCGCCCTCATCGCTCAAGCGGGCGCTGCGGGCCAGAATGCGCTGGCCCGGGCCGTTCTCATCGGACAGGTGGCTGGTCCAGGTGACGATCAGGCGGCCCTGGTAGCGAAGCAGCTTGGAATGATGATTCAGCCAACCCTGCTCAGTGGGTTGGCCGTCGATGGTGCGGATCGTCGGCTTGCGGACGGGATCGTAGATCGTTTCATGCTCGACGCCCGGCAGCACCGCCAATCCCAGGCCGTCACGCCTGGCGTCGAAACCCGGCGGCGGCGTCCATTCGATCGGCGACTCCTGCCCCGAGGCGTGTAGCGCCATCACGCAGGCCATCGCACCGATCAGGAACAACCATTGCCATGGTTTCATCATGCACCTCACGAAATTCGACAACGCAACAGATACTCGCCCGGCCCCATGCGCTGAGCCGCGCTGCCGTCGGGAAGCTGCACCGTGGCGGAACTGTTGGGCGGCACGACCACCTGCAACTCGAACTCATTCCCCTCGCGCCGCCAGGCGCTGACCGCCATACCGTACGGTGTCTGCAACTGCGCACTGGCATGCGTCAATCCGCCGCCCGGAATAGGACGCACGATGATGTGCTTGTAACCGGGTCGCTCGGGATCCGGCGCCAGCCCCGCCACGCGCTCGTACATCCACTGGCCGACGGCGCCGTAGGCATAGTGATTGAACGAGTTCATGCGTACATCACCAAAGCCGTCCACCTTGCTGTAGCTGTTCCAGCGCTCCCACATGGTGGTGGCGCCCTGGTTGATCGAGAAAAACCACGAGGGATAGGTTTCCTTCATCAACAGCGTGTAAGCCAGATCGCTGTAACCGAAGCGATCGAGCACGGGGCACAGCAGCGGCGTGCCGAGGAAGCCGGTGCGCAGATGATCGTCCGCCTCGTGCACGAGTTTCACCAGGTTCTCCGCCGCAGCCGGTCGCATCTGTTCCGGCAGCAGGTCGAAGCCCAGCGCCATCAGGTAGCCGGTCTGTGTGTGGAACTTCGTAGTCAGGCGGCCGCTGTCATCGAAGAACGCAGCGGTGAACGCCAGGCGCACCTTGTCGCGCAGGGCCGCATAGCGCCTGGCATCGTCCGCCTGACCGAGAAGCGCAGACACCTTGGTCATCACATCCGCCACCCGGCCCAGGTACGCGGTGGAGATCAATTCCTCGGGCGTGTCGCCGTGCAGGCTGGCCAGGGGTTTGTCAGGCGTGAACGTCTGCGGAAAGGGCTGCAGCCAGTCGCCGAAGACCGCCTGTTTGAGGAGAAAGTCGTTCGCTTGCCCGGCACAGAAATCCACCCAGCGGCACATCATCGGATACGACTGAACCAGCACGCCGCGATCGCCGAAGCGCACGTACACTTCCCACGGCACGATCACGCCGGCATCCGCCCAGCCCGCGGCCGCGTAGTCCTTCAGCCGTTCGCCCCGCTTCTTCCACGAGCGATTCATGATGTCCGGCGCTACGTGCGGCAGGGCGCCGTCTTCGCGCTGCGCGTCCGCCAGGTCGATCAGCCACTTGCGCCAGAAGGCCAGGGAATCGAAGTTGAAACACGACGTGGGACAGAACACCTGCGCGTCGCCGGTCCATCCCAATCGCTCGTCGCGCTGCGGGCAATCGGTGGGCACCTCCAGGAAGTTGCCGCGCTGGCCCCAGGTGATGTTGCTCTGCAATTGGTTGAGCTTGGCGTGTGAACTGGTGAACGAGCCGGTCTTGTTCATCGGCGTGTGCAGCACGACGGCGGTGACCATGTCCAGGCTCGGCTCGACATCCGGGGCCAGGCCGCTCAGCTCCACGTAACGGAAGCCGTGGAAGGTGAACGCCGGCGTCCAGGTGATCGGGCCGTCCGCGGCGGGAATGAGCTGATCCGTGGAGCGGGCGTTGCGGTAGTTTTCGGTGTAAAGCTCGCCATCCTCCAGCAGCATCTCCGCAAAACGAATGGTGATGGTCTGCCCGCGCCGCCCCGGCACATGGATGCGCTGCCAGCCCACGAGGTTCTGGCCCAGGTCGAAAATGAAGCGTCCCGGCTCGCGCTTGCTCACGCTGATGGGCGTGCGTTCCTCAATGGCGCCCACCGCGGGCATCGGCTTGGGTTCCACGTTCGTCCGCGGCTCCAGCGGCGAACACGTCACCGTCTGCCAATCCGCATCGTCGAAATCGGGCAGCGTCCAACCGGGCGTTTCGAAGTTGGCGTCGTAGATTTCACCGTTGTAAATGCTGGAAAAACGGATCGGGCCTTCGAGGCATTTCCAGTGGTCATCGGAAACGATGCGCGTGCTTGAGCCGTCGGCGAATGTGATCTCCAGTTGCAGCAGCAGTTGCGGCGTCATGCCGTAAACACCCATGTCCTGCGGTCGCAGAAAACCACCCGTATGGCCCATGCCGTAATACCAGCCGTCGCCGAGCACCGCGCCGATTGCGTTGCGGCCGTTGTTGAGTTGTTCGGTCACGTCATAGGTCAGGGCGTGCATGCGCTGATCAAAGTCGGTCCAGCCCGGCGTCAACGCATCGCGGCAGGTCACGCATTGTCCGTTGAGATGAACCTGATACAGACCGCGGGCGGTGACGTGCAGACGCGCCGAAGCGATGGGTTGCTCCAGCTTGAATGCGCAGCGCAGTTGCGGGCAGGGACGATGCTCGAGCGAAGGCTCACCCGGTGCAGCGATCCATTGCGCCGACCAGTCGCTGGTCTTCAGCAGGCCGATTTCGAATTGGGCCGGCTCGCTCCACTGAGACACTTCATCTTTGTCATCCCACACGCGCACGCGCCAGCACACGCTCTGCCGCGAAGCCAGCGCCTCGGCGCCCCACGGCACGAACAGCGATTGCTCCGACGTCACCTTGCCGCTGTCCCACAAATCCGGCTGCGACAGCAATCGATCGAGGCTGGACGCTGCGACAACCTGATAGGCCGCCTGCACCCCCTGGGCCAACTGCCAGGACAGACACGGCCGGGCCTGGTGATGTCCCAGAACCATTTGATCCGCGCCGGCGGCATCCACGCGCAAACCGCCGGGGGCAGCACCTTGGACAGAAACCGTTTGCTGATGAGGCTTTGAATAGGTCATGGGCGGGATTATCACCATTTGGCACACCGGCGGTAGCGGCAGAATAATGTAACGAATAGTTTCGGGAAATAAAGTGAAATTATTTGCAGAATTTATTCTTGACAAATTTCCAGTCTGCGATAGATTGGCCAGCATGTCGGTCACAGAAATCGCCCATCTGGCTGGGGTTTCGCAGGCCACCGTCTCCAAGGTGATCAATGAATATCCTTCCGTTTCCCTGGAAAACACCCGCCGCGTTCAAGAGGCCATGCGGCAATTGAACTACGTGCCCACCGCCCGGCGGCGCAAGAATCCTTTGAAACATGGCGTGGTGGCGGTGCTCCTGCTGTTTGAGCATCCCCACCATTTCTTCAACCCCAACTTCGCTTCATCCCTCAAGGGCATCGAGCAGGCCCTGCGCGAGCATGGCGGTGATGTCCTGCTGGCCAACGTCTCCCACGTGGCGGATCTGCCCAACCTGGTCCGCAAGCGGCGGGTCGATGGACTGATCCTGGCCGGCCACCAACCCAGCGATGCCGTGCTGGAGCAGATCAAGGACATTCCATCGGTCTGGCTGACTTCGCACCAGGAACCGACCGGCGACGTGACGCTGGCCGGCAATGAGGACGTCGGACGCCTGGCCGCCGAGTACCTCATCCAGCGCAGCCACAAACACCTCGGCATCTTCAACTCACTGGGCAGCAACGCCGCCCTGGACCTGCGCTTCCGCTACTTCACCTTCATCGCCCAGGAACAGGGCTGCAAGGTGGATCAGTTCATCACGGATCCCAAGGACGTGCCGCGCGCCAGTTCGGAGATCGATCTGGCGATGCTGGAGCAACAGGTGGATAAGCAGGTCGCCCGTCTGCTGGCGCAAAAGCAGCGGCCGACCGGCCTGTTCGTGCCTTTCGACATTCAAGTGGCCATGCTCTACCGCGTGCTGCAGAAGCGCGGCGAGACCATCGCGGGCAACCTGGACATCATCGGCGACACCGATGACAAGCGCACGCTGGTGGGACTGGTGCCGCGACCCGCCACCATCAACACCGCACCCCAGGTCATGGGCCGCCATGCTGTGGAGCAGTTGATCCTGCGCCTGCGTAACGGCGACACCGGCCGCCAGGTTCGCGTGGTGGTCGAGCCCAAGCTTGTGCCCGGCGACGATCGCCCGACGGATAAACCCTGATTTCTGAGCCACTCTTCTGTAACTGGCACTGTTTCACATTCATCTGGAGGAAAAGATCATGATGAAGCCACTACAATTGATGTTAATCACCACCATCTTGACTGCCGGTGCTTCGCTGGCTCGGGCCGGTGTGATCGCCGAATGGAACTTTGATGCTCTGGCCGGCGGCACCACGCTGGAGGACCAGGTCGGCGCCATCGACGGCACACAATCCGGCGTCGGCGTCAGCGTGGTCACCAGCGGCGCAGGCATCGGTGGAGCCACCGGCTTCGACAACGCCTACGACTTCATCGGCAACTCCAACAGCGTCTATGTCAACATGGGCACCACCGCCACCACCAGCCCCATCTCCAACCTCGGCACCAGCGCGTTCACCATCGCCGGCTGGTTCGACGCCGACGAACGCAACTCCGCCGGCAACTACCGTTACATCTTCAGCAACCTCGGCGCCAACGGCGGCTTCATCGTTCACCTTGGCACCCCCGGCACCGCCAGTTCACGCGGCAAATTGCTGGTCCAGGTAGGCGCCGGCGCCGGGGCCGTGTCCGTGCAGAGCGCCGGCCGGTTCGACCTGACCGCCGACAGCCAGCAGTGGCACTGGTTCGCTGCTACTTCTGACGGCTCTACGCTCAAGGTTTTCGTCGATGGCACGCTCATCGGCAGCGCCGCCTACAACGGCAGCACCACCGCCACCCCGGATGCCGGCTCCACGTCCCTGATCGGCCGGGCCTTTGACGGCCGCATCGATCAGATCACCGTCTGGAACCAGCAGCTCGACGGCACGCTCGACGGCAACAACACCCTGACCTCGGGCGATCTGTACGACCTGTGGCACGAAAGCATTCCCGAGCCGGCCAGCCTGGGCCTGCTCAGCCTCGGCGGCCTGATGCTGCTGCGCCGTGGTGGAAGTTTCTGACAACACGATCACCCCGCCGGCCGCGAATGTAAGTTTGCAGCCGGCTTTTGAAGGACTTCGGATTTCAACCGTTCACAAGCAAAGCGAGGAAAAATCATGAAAGCCCCACATTTGACCTTGATCCTGATCGCCGCCATGAACCTCGGCACTGCCGGCACAGTCCTGGCCGACGCTGTGGCGCAATGGAACTTCGACGCCATGAACGCCAGCACACTGGAAGACCAGGTGGGCACCATTGACGGCGCGGTCACCGCCAGTGTCGATCTGGTCGCCAGCGGCGCCGGCGTCAGCGGAGCCACCGGGTTCGGTAATGCCTACGACTTCCTGGGCAACTCCAACGGCGTCTATGCCAACATGGGCACCACCGCTACCACCGGCGCGATCTCCAACTTCGGCACCGGCGCTTTCTCCATCACCGGCTGGTTCGATGCTGACGAACGCAACTCCGCCGGCAACTACCGCTACATCTTCAGCAACCTCGGTAACAACGGCGGCTTCATCGTCCATCTCGGTACACCCGGGACCGCCAGTTCGCGCGGTAAGCTGCATGTGCAGGTCGGCGGCGCGCTGGCTGATCCGGTTTCCTTCCAGAGTGCCAGCCGCTACGACCTGACTGCCGACAGCCAGCAGTGGCACTGGTTCGCGGCGGTTTCAACAGGCTCATCATTCAGCGTCTATGTCGATGGCGCCCTGTTGGGCACAGCCGCCTATCTGACCAACACCACCGCCTCACCCGATGCCGGCTCCACCTCGCTGATCGGCCGCGCTTTTGACGGTCGCATCGATCAACTGACCGTCTGGAACAGCGCCTTGTCCGTCACCCTCGACGGCGGCAACCACATCACCGGCGGCGAACTGTACGACGTGTGGAACGAATCGCCCCGCCACCCCGGCGATGCCAACGGTGACGGCATGGTCAACCTCGCGGACCTGCAGATTCTCGGTGATAACTGGCAATCCACCACCGCCTCGTGGGCGGAAGCTGACTTCACCGGCGACGGCAGCGTGAACCTGGCTGACCTGCAGATCCTCGGCGACAACTGGGGCTATGGCGTCAGCGCGGACCTGTCCTTCGATGAAGCGCTGGCGAGCGTCGCCATTCCCGAGCCGATCAGCCTGGCGATGTTCAGCCTGCTGATCCCGCTGGCCCTGCGCCGCCGTTGAGACAACGTGCATTGAAGTTTCGTACAAGATCAGGAGTCAACTTCACCATGCCACGCCGCACGGGTTTCACGCTCATCGAGTTGCCCTTCGACAAGCTCAGGGTAGTGAGGCAGAGGAAATCTGAAGGATTTACTCTGATCGAACTACTGGTGGTCATCAGCATCATTGCCTTGTTGATCTCCGTCCTGCTGCCGGCCCTGTCCAGGGCCCGCGAGGCGGCCACCAATTCCGCCTGCATGGCCAACATGCGCCAGATCGCCATCGCCAACTTTTCCTATGAGGCTGACGAGCAGCGCCTGATGATTCACTTCGCGGAGATCGTCGGCAACGGCGCGGCCGAGCAGGTGTCGCGCAACGGCGGCATCGTCAGGCAGGACACCCGCGCCATCTGGGGCAAGTATCTCCAGACCGTCAACAACCTCAGTTGCCCCTTCCAGCCGGATTGGGACAAATCCGTCAAGGCCATCCCCCTGGCCCAGAAGCGCATCTACACCGACTACACCATGTTCGAAGGCTACCTCGACAACGACAACGATGTCACCACGCCCGATGATCGCTGGACCCGCAGCAGCGATCAGTGGTTCATTGACAACTACCAGACCAAGGTGATGTTCAGCGACCGCATCCTGCTGGCCAACAGCTCGCAGATCCAGACTAACCACCCCATCCCGGGCCAAGCCATGGTCCAGATCGTGCCCAACTACTCCTCCGTGGCCGTCGGCTCCACCTTCAGCATCTACCCCAGCGACATCAAACCGTTGGATAGTGCAACTGCCAACTTCGCCTTCAAGGACGGCAGCGTCAGCACGCTGGCAGGCAACGATGAACGCATGCACGACACGACATCGTGGGAGCTCCTGCACGCCACCATCTGGCGCATGCCCGTGATCAAATGACCAGCGCGCCTTGACCGCACGCGGCGAACCTGATTGGATGTGGCACGAATCTTTACACCATGGAGTTGCCATGATGCGGACACAACGTCGCCTCAATGGGCTGATCGCCTCGGTCCTCTTGCTGGTTCTGCCCGTCCTTGCCGGCGCTGAAACCATCACCGCCAAGGAGATCACCGTCTTCGACGGCAACCAGGGCTGGGTGCACGACGGGGTCACCTATCGCCTGGCCTGCGGCGTCAACCTGGTGCAGACGGCCAACGGCGATCTGCTGATGACCTGGTTGTCGGGCACGGATAGCGAACCCTCGACCGACAACTGCATCCTGATCGCCCGCTCCAGCGATGGCGGCTTCACCTGGAGCGAGCCGAGCATCATCGTCCCGGCCGCGGAAGATGCCGGCGGCCTGACCAACATTTTCCGCGGAGAAAACGGCCAACTCGTCGGCCTCGGCGCCAACTGGCCGTCCGAGGATGAATACACCACCTGGTACTACTTCCGCATGACCAGCGATGACAACGGCCAAACCTGGTCGCAGCACGAGCCGTTCACGCTGTTCAACAACCATGCCAGCCTCGGTCATCGCATCAAGCTCGATGACGGCCGCTGGCTGTTCCCCGCTTCCATCTTCCTCAAGCGCGAGCACCCGCTGCACGGTGATCTGGACGCCCTTGCTCATGCCGCCACCGAGCAGGAAGCCCAGGCCCTGGCTGACAAGTTCCCCGAACCCAACCCCGACAAGATGGCCCGCTTCGTGCACGGCTGCATGAGCGTCTTTGCCGATGATGCTTCGGCAGACCACCTGACCCTCGGCGGGCAGGTGAGCAATCGCCCGCTCGGTCTGCTCGAGCCGACCGTCGTGCAACTCAAGGACGGCACCGTGGTCATGCTCATGCGGGCCCAGAGCGGCGGCTTCCTGTGGCAATCGATCAGTCGTGATCGCGGCCAAACCTGGTCGCCGGCCGTGCAGAGCGCGATTCCCAATCCTTCCTCGCTGGCCCAACTGCTGCGCCTGCGTGACGGCCGCATCGCGTTGTTCCACAATCCCAGCGGCGGCAAGGTCGGCAAACGCGGCCCGCGCGATCCGCTGGCCATGTGGCTCAGCGATGATGAAATGAAAACATGGTCCGTCAAGCAGAACCTGGCCGGCGGCGGACAGTGCGCCTATCCCAACGCCCTGGAAACCGACGACGGCCGCCTGCTGGTCGGTTACGACCGCAACCGCCGCGAAGCGCGTGTGATTCACGTCAGCTTCGAGTGATCCGCTTTACAGTGTCGCACCAATTCACTTCCCACGTTTAGCGGGGCGGCTTGCTGCTCCATCGCTCGGGGTTGTCATTCATTTTCAATCCGCGTATTCTCCAATCACTTCGCCACGCACTTCATGGAAAGGAGCCGAGATGTTCGCTCGCGCTGTGATCACTGGCTTGTTTTTGCTCATTGTTCAATCCGCCGTCTCTGCCGAGCAACTGCAACGGCTCGAATACAACAACCCCGGCCTGGTCACGGACCTGGGCGTCGGGCTCTGGGGTTGGCCGCTGCCGATGGACTACGATGGCGACGGCGACCTCGACCTGTTGGTCAGTTGCTCCGACACGCCCTACAGAGGCATGTATTTCTTCGAGAATCCCGGCGGCGATCAGCCCATCTTCAAGCCCGCCGTGCGCATCGGGTACGGCATCGGCAACATCGGCGTCTCCTATGTCGATGGCAAGCCGCACGTGCTGATCGCCGGAGCGGAACTGCCCCAATTCCTCAAAGGCGATTTTGACACCCGCAACAAGTTCGAGGTCAACAAACCCGAGGTCGGCAACGGCCGCATCCGCGCCAACCAGTGGAGCTACGTGGACTACGACGGCGACGGCGACCACGACCTGATCATCGGCATCGGCTACTGGGGCGACTACGGCTGGGACAATGCCTTCAACGAAAAAGGCGAGTGGACCCGCGGTCCCCTGCACGGCTACGTCTTCCTGCTGACCAACACCGGCAACGATCAGAACCCAGCTTACAGTGATCCGCAACAACTCCAGGCCCAGGGCGCGCCCATCGATGTCTACGGCATGCCCAGCCCCAACTTCGCGGACTTCGACGGCGACGGCGACCTCGACCTGCTCTGCGGAGATTTCATCGACGGCTTCACCTACTTCCAGAACACCGGCTCACGCACCAAGCCCGTGTATGCGGCCGGCCGCGAACTGGCCCGTGACGGCAAGACGATCAACATGCCCCTGTGCATGATCGTCGTCAGCGCCATCGACTGGGATCACGACGGCGACGTGGACCTGGTTGTCGGCCAGGAGGACGGCCGCGTCGCCCTGCTGGAGCACACCGGCAAAATCGACAACGGCATGCCTGTGTTCAACGACCCCGTTTTCTTCCAGCAGCAGGCCCAATACGTCAAGTTCGGCGCCCTGGTCACGCCGGTGGGCTTCGACTGGGACGACGACGGCGATGAAGACCTGGTCTGCGGCAACACGGCCGGCGAAATCGGCTGGATCGAAAACCTCAACGACGCCGAACTGCCCGCCGGCCAGACACCCAGGTGGGCTGCGCCCGAACTGATCGAAGCTGACGGCACACCCATCCGCATCATGGCCGGGCCCAACGGCTCCATCCAGGGCCCCGCGGAAACCAAGTGGGGTTACACCACCATCTGCGTCGCTGACTGGAACATGGACGGCCTGCCCGACATCATCGCCAACTCCATCTGGGGCAAGGTGATCTGGTATCAGAACATCGGCTCGCGCACGCAGCCGCAATTCGCCGACGCCCAGCCCATCACCGTGCAATGGCAGGGCACGCCGCCCAAGCCGGCATGGAACTGGTGGAACCCCAAGGACAACGAACTGGCCACCGAATGGCGCACCACGCCGCTGGTGACTGACTTCAACGGCGACGGCCTGAGCGACCTGATCATGCTCGACCACGAAGGCTATCTCTGCCTGTTCACCCGCACCAAAGTCGGCGATCAACTTCAACTGCTGCCCGGACAGCGAATTTTCCAGCAACTCAACTTCGGCCCGCCCGATCAGCGCCACATCGAACCGCTGCGCCTCAACAGCAAATCCGCCGGCGGCAGCGGTCGTCGCAAGCTCTGCCTGACCGACCTCGACGGTGACGGCCGCATCGATCTGATCGTCAACTCCACCAACGCCAACTTCCTGCGCAACGTCACCGAACCTGAAGACGGCGGCCTGGTGGTGTTCCAGGATCTCGGCCCG
Organism: uncultured Phycisphaeraceae bacterium; assembly: GCA_964471555.1. GTDB lineage: Bacteria > Planctomycetota > Phycisphaerae > Phycisphaerales > Phycisphaeraceae > JADLFV01. Next base: position 13,068 of record CAYYGM010000030.1, on the reverse strand, counting down.
CTGTCCGATCATCGCCTGGCCGGTCACACCACCAGCCCCACCACCGTGGACTGGAACCGCGACGGCGTGCCCGAGGTGGTGATCGGCGCGGAGGACGGTCACTTCTACTACCTGCCCGACGCCCGCGCCAAAGCTTTGGCCATGATCAAGGACGCTGAGCAAAAGCAGAAGGAGATCAAATCCGTCACGCTCGGCAACCTGAGCATCATGGGCTCGCACTTCGAACTGGCTACGCTCAAGGTCGGCAGCCTCGCTTACAGCAATCGCCAATACACCTGGCTCACCGTGCCGGCGCCGTTTGCCGGCTGGCAGTACACCCAGACCGGCGGCGGCGAAACGTCACAGATTGCCGTCACGCCCAGGACGGATACGACCATCTATTTCGCCACGGTGTCCCGGCAGAAAGGCATCAACACCAGCGGCTGGACCCAGCTTGAGCAGGACGATTTCGTTTACAGCGATGCCGGCAAAACCACCATGCAGGTGTATAAAAAGTCAGTCAAAGCCGGCGAAATGGTGACCATTCCTCAAGGCAACTGGTCCGGCGGCCTGCTGCTGATCCCCCCGCCCGGTGCGGCGCTGCCGTAAAACAAACCACGATGGCGTGCGACATGTTTAGCCGCGGAGCTTGCTCCGCGCTCAGGACGAGTCAAGCTCGCCCGCGAAACAGAACGGCCTTCGCTGCCACGACAAAAAAACGACGCCAACCTCAACGGTTGGCGTCGTAGCCAGATGAACTGAATCCTCGCGGCAAACTCACGCGAAGAGAGGGGGGTTTACTTCAGGTGGCAGTTGCGGCAGAAGGCCGCGTTGTTGAACACCGTGCCGCCGGCGCCGAACTGGTTCTCATACGGCCAACGCAGGTTGGGCGAAGCCGCGGCCGTGGCGTGCACGTCGTGGCAACTGGTGCACTGCATCTTGCCGTTGATGTCGAGGATATCGCTGTCCAGCGTGGTGGGATCCACCAGCTCGCCGTCGTCGGTCGCCAACTGCTGGTCATACACGAAGGAGACCGGGTGCGAGTTGGCCAGTGACGCGATGGTGTGCTCAGCGTCCACGTGGGTGTTGGTGCCGTCGTGACAGGACAGGCACAGCTTGCTGGCGCCGTCCACCGAGCCGACGGTGGCATTCATGGTCGGGCTGGTGTAGTGGTCGGTCAGCGTGGTGGTGGTCTGGTCGGGGTTCCACAGAGGCACTGCGGGGTCGGCGTCCGCATTGTGGGGCACGTGGCAGCTATCGCAACCGTAATCCGGGTGCGCCATGGCGCTGCCTGCCCATACCAAGCCGACCAATCCCGCCGCGAACGCGGTCAGCATCATGTGAGCAGTTCGTTTCATATTTGCTCTCCCAAAAACTTGGATAAGTCCTTTCGCTCCGTTCGGCCATCCGTCCAACTCAGACGGATCACAAACCGCGCGGCAAGCTCTGCCCCCTCATGTGCAAGGCCCGTACCAGATAATCCCCCCCTCTCCGCGGCCTTTAATCAGGTGTAAGGAAGGCTTTGCGTCCCAGAATCAGGACTAACCCCTTCCTGCGCTTGCCGCTTTTGGCCATTACCCCGAATGCCCCGGTTCCCGACCTCCACAGATCGTTTCAATCGTCATTCTTAAAACTGGGAAAAGCTGCCCATTCACCCCAGTTGATGCAAAGAAATGATTTGCGTTAGTTATTGCAAATTAATTACTTACAATGATTGGCATATCTGCTGTCTGAAAACTGGCCTTTGGCATCCAGCTTGCAATCATTCCAATGAGGTCCGCCTCCTCCCTGAACCGGAGAGTCCGACATGACACGTATGCGTACCAAGCTGACGATTGCAGCCATCGTGCTGATTTCGGCCGTGAGTTATCTGGCTCTGGCCGGAGCAAGCAAAGGATGGGTCTACTACCTCGACGTTGACACCTACCTGGCCGACGCCTCCTACCAGACCAAGCGCGTGCGCCTGGCCGGCCGAGTTGATGAACAGGATCTGGCTCTCGCCCCCGCCAAGCTGACCGCCACGTTCCAGTTGCTCGGGCCGACCCGCAAGCTGGCCATCACCTATCACGGCGTCATCCCCGACAACTTCAAGGCCGGCGCTGACGTCGTGCTGGAAGGTCGCCTCGATGATCAGGGCGTCTTCCAGGCTGACACACTCATGACCAAGTGCGCCAGCAAGTACCAGGCTGAAGAACACGCCAAGCGACTGGAGAAGCAGCCATGACCGCAATGGCAGGTGAAGCTGCTCTGTCCATGGCGTTGCTGGTAGCTGCGGGAACACTGCTGGCTGCGATCCTCAACGTGCGCCTGGCGCGCTGGATGGTATGGATCTACACCGCGTTGATCCTCGCTGCCGGCGCTGTGTTGCTGACGGCTTTGCTGCGGGGTGATTTCCGTCTGATCTATGTCGCTCAGTACACGGAACGTGCCCTGCCGGTTGCTTACCGGTTTGCAGCCTTCTGGGCGGGGCAGCAGGGAAGTCTGCTGCTGTGGGCGATTCTGCTGGCCGTGATGAGTGCAGTCGTCACCTTGCAGATGCGCAAACGCTCGCCGCGCCAGCAGGGCGCCGCCATCGCGGTGCTGGCGGCCACCAACGGCTTCTTCGCCGCACTGATGCTGTTCGTCTCCGATGCGGATCCGTTTGCAGCCTATGCGGCCGGGATGACCCCCGCCGATGGTTTTGGGTTGAACCCGCTGCTGCAGAACCCCAGCATGATCGCCCACCCGCTGATGCTGTTCGTCGGCTATGCGGGTTTCACCGTGCCCTTCGCCATGCTGGCCGGTGCATTGGTCGATGGCTGCCGCGATGATGCCTGGCTGGTCAGCGCCCGCAAGTGGCTGCTTTTCAGTTGGCTGTTTCTCAGTGTCGGCATCCTGCTGGGTGCGCAGTGGGCGTATGTCGAACTGGGCTGGGGCGGCTACTGGGCCTGGGATCCGGTGGAAAACGCCTCGCTGCTGCCCTGGCTGACCGGCACGGCCGTGCTGCACTCGATCGGCCTGCAACTACAGCGCGGCATGTTCCGCCGCTGGAATGCCGCCTTGATCGGGGCATCTTTCGTGCTCTGCATCCTGGCTACCTACATCACCCGCAGCGGCGCGATTCAGTCGGTGCACGCCTTCGGCGATTCCCTGGTGGGCCCGGTGTTCCTCGGCTTCCTGCTGCTGAGCATCATCACCGTGCTGGGCCTGCTGGCCTGGCGCTGGAAGCTGCTGGAACCGAAACACACACTCGATCGCCTGGTTGGCAAGGAAGGTGCGTTCCTGGCTGTCAACGTGCTGCTGGTGCTGATCACCGTCGTCACCACCTACGGCACGATGCACCCGGTGCTGGCCGGGCTGTTCAAAGAGAACCCCGGCAGCTACGGCCCCGAGTTCTACAACCACGTCGTGGTGCCGCTGGGCCTGCTGTTGGTGGCGCTGATGAGCATCGGCCCGCTGCTGATGGTCGGGTCCGAGGCGGGCAAGGCTCTGTTGCGAGGCATGATCCTTCCGGCTGTGCTTTCGGTCATTGCCATTGCCGTCACCGTGGTGATGGGCGTGCATAACGTGTATGCCCTGCTGTGCGTGGCACTGACCGTGTTCACCTTCGTCAACGTGCTGCGCGGGCTGTTCAAGGCTGCGATCGATCGCATGAAGCTGAACGATGAGGGGCTTGGCATCGCCCTGCTGCGTGCGATCGACAACGATCATCGCCGCTACGGCGGCCAGACCGTGCACCTGGGCATGATCCTGATCGTCGTGGGCGTCACCGGCTCCAGCCTGTTCAGCGACAAGCAGGAACTTTCGATGAAGGCCGGCGAATCGGTACAGGTGGCTGGTTTCAACGTGCGCTACGACGGCATGCAGAAACTGCGGCAGGCCAACTTCACCGCCTTCGATGCTTCCGTGACGCTGACCGATGCCGCGGGCAAGACTTCCGTCCTGCACCCGCAGGTGCGCTACTACGACAAGAGCGAGCAGCCCAACAGCGAAGTCGCCCTGCTGACCAACCTCAAGCGCGACATCTACATCACTTTGGCCGGCTGGGAAGACAACGGCAGCCTGGCGGCCATCCAAATCATCGTCAATCCGCTGCTGCTTTGGATCTGGATCGGGGCCGCGGTGTTGACGCTGGGCGGCACGTTGTGCCTGCTGCCGCGGCTGTGCCCGCAGCGCCAGGCGGACCACGTGAAAGTCACGCTGCCCGTCGGCATCGGTTCCTGTAACACCACCGCGATGGAGCATTCATCATGAAACGCTGCGTTTTTCTAGGCATCCTGCTGGCCCTTTCCCTCAACGCTCGGGCGGAGGAGGAAAAGGCCTGCTGCCCCGTCAGTGGTCAGGAAGTCGCCGCCGCGATGCAGACCGCGCAGGCCCAGGCTCAGCCGGCCGCGCTGCCCGAGGGCCATCCCGCTTTGCCGGAAGGTCATCCCGCACTTCCTGAAGGTCACCCCGCATTGCCCGAAGGTCATCCTGCATTGCCTGAAGGTCACCCCGCTCTGCCGGGAACACCGGGCTCCGATGAGCCGGTCACCGGCTCGCTGGCGGTCAAGGTCACCCAGGGCACCGCGGATGGTCCGTCGCTGGAAGGTGAAAAGGTCACCATCCGCATGTACAGCAACGGCCAGATGGTCAGCGAACGCGAAGAAACACTCGGCGCTGACGGCCTGATCATGCTTGAGGATCTGACCATCAAGGGCATCGAACAGCCCGTGGTCAGCCTCGAACACGGCGGCGTCAACTTCCAGCAGGTCGGCAAACCCATGGGCGCCATGATGAGCGACCAGTTGATCCGTCTGCCTGTTTACGAAACCACCGACCAGCAGCCCGACTGGTCCATCAGCATGTGCCACGTCATGGTGCGTCGCATCGACGGCGGCATCGCGGTCACCGAGATGCTGGCTGTGCAGAACCCCACTGATCGCGCCTGGACCGGCTCGCCCACCAAGCTGGCGGAAGACACCGCCAACGTCACCTTCAGCGTGGCGCTACCCGACAACGTCCAGCACGTGTCCGTCGGCCAGGGCTTCATGACCGACAGCGCTCGCCTCGAACACAACACGCTCATCCACACCGGCCCGCTCGTCCCCGGCGTCACGCAGTACCAGATCAGCTACCTGCTCCCGGCCGTCGATGGCAAGGTCGATCTGCCCATCAAAGCTCCCACCGCCATCGGCCACCTGATGGTCTTCGTGCCCGATGACGGCAGCGACATCATCGCCAGCGGCCTGACGGAAGGTCAGTCCATGGGCGAAGGCGATCGCGCCGTGCGCGTCTTCTCCGTCGAACAGGTCAAGGCCGACCAGTCCGTCAGCCTGAAGCTGGCCGCCCCCGGAAGTGCAACCGCAGGCGCCGCGGATGATGCTGCCGCGACCCACAATCACGCGCAGTCCTCCACCGCACCCAGCGGCGTGCCCAAGTTGGCCGTCGGCGCCGGCGCTGCCGCCCTGGCTGCAAGCGCCGCGGTGGTCGTGGTCTTGCGCAAACGCATGACAGGAGTCAACGCGTGAGCGCCCTGGCGATCCATTTTGAACCCTCTCCCCTTGGGAGAGGACAGGGTGAAGGCTGTATGCCCCAGGCATGTTCATGCATTGGACCCCGTATGAACCCGGCTCTCACCCCTGTCCTCTCCCAAGGGGAGAATGCCTTGGAGAATCAATCCCTGGTGGCACAACCGGCTTCTTTGCTCTCCGGTTCAGCCGAAGCGCGGACGAGTCACATCGTCCGCGCTCTCGGCCTTACTCGCCGCTTCGATGAACGCCCGGTCCTCAATCGCGTCAGTTTTGAACTGCTGGAAGGCGATTACCTCTGCCTGCTCGGCGCCAACGGCGCGGGCAAAAGTACGCTGCTGAATATCCTGGCCACGCTCAACAGTCCTGATGAGGGCCAGCTTTACCTGTTCGACCGCCTGGTCCGCCGCGGTGATGCCCAGCTTCGCCGCAACCTGGGCATGATCGCCCACCAGGCCATGCTCTATCGCGATCTGTCCGCCATCGAGAACCTCCGACTGTTCGCCCGCTTGTACGGCATCGCGCATGTTGAAGATCGTTGCCGGCAGATGTTGAAGATGGTGAAGCTGGATGATCGCGCCGACGATCCGGTGCGTGCCTTCAGTCGCGGCATGATTCAGCGCCTGTCGATCGCCCGGGCCATGGTGCACGACCCGAAACTTCTGCTGGCTGACGAACCGTTCACGGGTCTGGACCTGCGCTCCACGCGCATCGTGGAAGAACTGCTGGCCCAGTGGAACGCCACGGGCAAGACGCTGGTGCTGGTCAATCACGACATCGATCAGAGTTTGGCCCTCAGTGCCCGCGTCATCGTGCTGCGAGCCGGCAGGCTGACCATGGATGCGTCAACCAGGCAGGTGGACCGCGACACCGTGGAGCAGGAGGTGTTCGGGTCATGATCAACGCCCTGCGACAACTGGCTGTGCTCTGCCAGAAGGATCTGCGGATCGAAGCCCGCAATCGCCAGACCGTGGTGCTGGTGGTGGTGCTGGGTTTACTCATCATCGTGATCCTGGGCCTGAGCCTCGGGCCGCAGCAGCTTCAGCAGGGACCAGCCGCAGTCGCGGCACTGTGGACGGCGTACCTGTTCGGCGGCGTGTTGTGCTTCGAGAAGACCATGGCGGTCGAACGCCAGGACGGCGCGTTGGCGGCCCTGCTGCTGGCGCCGGTCGATCGCGGCCTGATCTACTTCAGCAAACTGCTGAGCAACCTGGTGCTCATGCTGGCATTGGCAGCGGTGGTGACGCCGGTGGCGGTGGTGATGTTCCACTTTGATCTATCGCAGGTGTGGACGCACTTTGCCCTGCTGATGGCATTGAGCATGGTGGGCTACGCGGCCGTGGGCACGCTGTTCGCCGCCGCGGTCAGCTCCACCCGATTGCAGGGCGGACTGCTGGCCATGGTGGTCTTCCCTATCTGCCTGCCGCTGGTGATCGCCTCCACGCAGACCATGCTGCGCTGGACCAGTGCCGATCAAAGCGGCCAGTTGCAGGGCCTGGGCATCATCGTGGCCTTCGACGTGGTGTACCTGGTGACCAGTTGGGTGGTGTTCGAACTGATGATCGAACCGTAACAACGAAGTACGCCGGGTCTGAGGCTCGGCGAAGACCCGGATTGCCGGAAATTGAATTCATGAAACGCACACTCATCATCCTCTACTGGCTCGTGACCGCCGCCACGTTCGCGCTCGGCCTGTGGATGTCGTTCGGCTATGCCCCGCGTGAGGAGACGATGGGCGATGTGCAGCGCATCTTCTACCTGCACCTGCCGGTGGCGATCAACACCTTCCTGGCCTGCTTCGTGGTTTTCATCGCAGCCGTCGGTTACCTCTGGCAGCGCAGCAGCGTATGGGACGACCTGGCCGATGCCGCCGCCCGCGTGGCGGTGCTGTTCGGCGCGGTGGTTCTGCTGACCGGCATGATCTGGGGACACAGCGCCTGGGGCGTGTGGTGGACCTGGAGCCCGCGTCTGACCTTCAGCCTCGCGCTCTGGCTGCTGTACGTGGTGTATCTGGTCCTGCGTTCGAGCATCGAATCGCGTCAGAAGCGGGCCATGATCGGCTCGGTTTATGCCCTGATCGCTTTCCTCGACGTGCCGCTGGTTTATTTCTCCACCAGGATCATCCCGGAGATCCACCCGACCTCCGTGACATTGGAGCCGCAGATGAAGACCACGCTGGCGTTCTGGTTTCTGCCGGTGACGCTGCTGTGCGTGGGGCTGATCGTGGCGCGGTTCCGTCTGGCCCGAGGGCTTTCGCAGGCGTTAACCGAAAGGAGCGCGGCATGAGCCCGTTGCAGCACGCCGAGCTTGGTTACGCCCTGGCCGCCTTTTGTTTGTGGGGCTATGCCCTGTGGGTCTGGCTCAACAGCCGAAGCGCCCGCAGGCGACAGCACAACGAGGTGAAATCATGAAGATCATGCTCATCGGTTTGAACCATCGCACGGCTCCCGTCGAGGTGCGCGAGCAACTGGCCTTCAGCCATGAAGGCGCCGCCACCGCCCTGTTCCTGTTCTGCAAGCAGTTCCCGCAGGCCGAGGCTGCCATCCTCTCAACCTGCAACCGCGTCGAGATGATCATCGCCAGCGAAAGCGAGCAGCCCAGCTTCGACGAGGTGGTCAGCTTCCTGGCCCAGGCCCGCGATGTGCCCGTGCCCGCTTTCAAGCCCTACCTCTATCAGTATCACGACCAGCGGGCGGTGCATCACCTGTTCCACGTGGCGGCCAGCCTCGACTCGATGGTGATCGGCGAGTACCAGATCGTCAACCAGCTCAAGGCTGCCTACGCCCAGGCCAGCGAGCAGGGCGCTGTCTCGCGCGTGCTCAATCGCCTGTTCCACCAGGCCTTCCACGTCAGCAAGCGCATCCGCACCGAAACGGAGATCGGCCTGCGCAAGGTGTCGGTGCCTTCGGTGGCGGTCGATGTGGCCCGCGGCATTTTTGACGATTTTTCCCGCAAAAACGTGCTGGTGCTGGGGGCCGGCGACATGGCCCAGATCGTCTGCGAGCACCTGCGCAAAGCCGACGCCCGCCACTTCACCGTGGCCAGCCGCACCGTCGCCAACGCCCGCGCCCTGGCCACCGCCTGTGACGGCCGCTGCGTGCCCTGGTCGCAGATTGATAACGAGCTTCTGTCTGCTGACATCGTCATCACCGCCACCAGTTGCCCCAAGCCGATCATCACCGCGGACAAGCTGCGCGACGTGCAGGCCCGCCGCAAGGCCAGCCCCATGTTCTTCATCGACCTGGCCGTGCCCCGCAACGTGGAGGCCGCCTGCGAGCAGATCAACCAGGTCTATGTCTACGACGTCGATGCCATCGGCCGCATCATCGAAACCAATCGCCAGCACCGGGCCGCCCAAGTCGAACAGTGCGAAGCTATCATTGAATACGAGCTGGACCAGTTCGCCCAGTGGCAGAAACAGAATGCAACCCAGCCGCTGATCCAGCAGATGTTCGCCGATGCCTATGCGTTGCGTGACCAGATGCTGGACAAGCTCATGCACGACTGCCCGGACCTGACCGAACGCCAGCAGAAGGCCGTGCAGCAGGTGGTCGAGCAGTTGATCGGCAAGTTCATGCACCCCTGTGCCTGCACCGTCAAACAGTGCGGCCCGTGCGAAAAGTCGTCCAGCCTGCCCGATGCCCTGCACGAGGTCGCCCGCCGCAAGTCCACCAAGCCCAACAAACCGAACAAATGACCGCAGCCGCCATCCAACTCGACGAACTTGATCGCCGCCTGCTCGATGATCTTCAGTTCAGCTTCCCGCTGGAAGTTGATCCGTGGAGCGCCCTTGCTACCAAGCATGATTCGCTCGACGGTCCCGCTGTGCTGCAGCGCGTGCGGGCCCTGAAAGAGACCGGCGTCATCCGCCAGATTTCGCCCATCTTCGACACCCGTGCCCTCGGTTACAGCAGCGTGCTGGTGGCTGCCAAAGCCGACGAAAGCCGCCTCGATCAAGCCGCGGCCGTCGTCAGCGCCCACGCCGGGGTCAGTCACAACTACCGACGTGAAGCGGAGTACAACCTCTGGTTCACCTTCGCCGTTCCGCCGGGCGAATCCCTCGATAAGCAGTTGGCCAGGCTGGCTGAGTCCGCGAAGCTCGATGCCGTGCGGGCGCTACCCAACGAGCGCACGTTTCACATCGGTGTCAAGCTGGACCTGACCGGCAAGCACAAGCCTCGCCGCGATGAGGATGACAGCGAACACGCCGTCGAGCCGGTGCCGCTGAGCGACTTCGACAAACAGGCCGTGCGCCTCACGCAGCACGATCTGCCGCTGACCGAGCGACCGTTCGACGAGGTCTGCCGGCAACTGGGGGTCAGCTTCGAGCAACTGAAAGCCTGGTTCCTGAAGATGAAACAGACCGGCGTCATGCGCCGCTTTGCCGCCATCCTGCGCCACCGCGCCGCAGGCTTCACCGCCAACGGCATGGTGACCTGGTCCGTGCCCGACGAGCGCATCGAAGAGGCCGGCCGCCTGGCTGCGACTTTTCAGGAAGTCAGCCACTGCTATCAGCGACCGTCGTATCCCGATTGGCCGTTCAATCTCTACACCATGATTCACGCCCGCACCACCGAGGACTGCGACGCCACCGTGTCCCGCATCGCCGCGGCACTGGCCCCCCTCGGTGTCACCAGCCACCGCACGCTCTACAGCACGCACGAATACAAAAAGGCGCGCCTGGTTTACTTCGAATAAGCAGGTGACATGTTTAGCCGCGGAGCTTGCTCCGCGCTGGGCGAGCCAGCTCGGTGCGCTAAACACCGATCTGGTGGCGTTGGGTGCCACTGCCGCGTGCGGCAGTGCCTGGTTGCTTGCACGGCCGGCGCGCGGCCGTGGCACCCGCTACCGCAAAATAGGATGCGCTCCAGGAGTTTGTGATTCACTGCGCCTGCTGAATCTGTTTGCGGCGCTCGGCTTTGATGCGCTCGATCTCGGCGCGATCCACCGTGTAGGCGGTGTCCGCGACACCTTTGGCTTTGCCGAAGGCATAGACGGCGATCTTGTTGCGGCCGAACTGATTGGCCAGAAACAGCAGGTACTGCGGCTCGAAATTGGGATCGATGTACTTGCGGAACACATCGATGCTGGTGCGATCGATGTACACGGTCGAAGGCAGGCCCATGCTCTGCGGTTCGGTGCCCGGCTCGCCGAAGACCAGCAGCAATTCGCCCTTCTCGTTGAACACCTGCACCACGTCCCATTGCGAATCGGTGACGTACACCGCATCGTTGGCTGAGTCCACGGCAATGCCCTTGGGCCGGGCGAACAGGCCGATGTCCCCGCCGCGGCCGCCGATGGTGCCGACCAGGTTGCCGTCCTGATTGAAGATCTTGACGATCTGCTGGAGCATGTCGGTGACGAAGATGTTGCCCTTGGCGTCGATGGCGATGTTGGCGACGCGGCTCAGCTCATCGGGGCCGGGGCCTTTGCGGCTGATGGTGCGCACGGTTGTGCCGTCGCGGTCCCAGACTTCGATTTCCATGTCGCGGATGTCGGTGACGTAGAAATGGCCGTCGTAGATGGCCAGGTCCTGGGGCGTGCAGGCGTTGGGGTCGCCGAGGGTGCGGATGTATTGGTCGTTGGCATCGAAGACCACCACCAGGCGGCGGCCGGTATCGCAGACATAGCGCGTGCCGTCGGCGTCGATCACGATGTTGACGGGGTTGTTCAGCAGGTTGGCATCGCCGAGTATGCCGTAGGTGTGTTTCACCAGATCCACGATGTGTACGCGATCGCGGTCCACGTCGCAGACGTAGATGCGGCCGTGATCGGCCGCGATGCCGTAGGGGCTGTCGATGCGACTGCTGTTGGCCCCGACCTTGGGCTTCTCTGTGCCGACGACCCACTGCGAGAAGCCGGTGGGTTTGGCGTCAACCTGCTGGCCGTCGGAGAAGCTGGTGAGGAACTGCAAGCGCGGGGGCGCCGGTGATGCGGGATAGAAGATCGACTGCGGGGGAGCAGCGGCCTCCTGTTTGCCGGCGGTCGAGGCGCAGCCTGCCATCCAGCAGGTGGCGGCGACGGTCAATCCTAAAGCGAGAAACGTGCGATGCCTCATCATGGCCGAGCTCCAGTGTCTGGTTTCCTCCAGTTTTAATGCAATCTATATTCCACTTGTAAACCCACGTACAGCGCGATAAGGCGGTCCTCATTCTCATTTCCGGGAATTCAGTCTTGGCTCGACATAACAATAAAACCGCTTGTAAGATGCAAGTTACGAAGAGAAAGGCATTTACATTTTGGCGCTTTGTCTGGCGCCCCTGCCCGGCACCCGGCCGCCGGGCATGGAAGTTGCGGTCTATCTGGCGGATTGCCCCATGAGCATCATCCTGCGCCCAATTCGCCGCCGATTCGTCCGCTGGCTGCGGACCGCCATCGCATGGGCACCCAGCGCGCTGCTGCTGATGGTGGCCATGGGGCTCACCGGGCTGCTGCTGTACGGTTGCTCCGAGCCGCAGCGCTATCACGTGTTGTCCTTCTTTTTCGATGGTGTGCCCAGGCCCGCCTCCATGGCCGGCACCGGCGAAAGCCTGCTGGAGCAGCGCGAGCAGACCCTGGCCCGGGCGGTACCGGAAGCGCCCAAGCCGGTGACCTGGTATCACAAGCCCTACATCGATCGCCAGTGCTTCGACTGTCACGATCGCGAAGGCACGTACCAGGCGCCGCAGTCCGGAGCGCTGACCTGCCGGCGTTGTCACGAGAGCTATTTCAAGATCGAGCCCTACGACTGGGTGCACGGGCCGGTCAACAACGGCAACTGCTCCCTGTGCCATCAGTCGCACAAGTCGCCGTTCGAAGGTCTGCTCACCGAGGCCCAGCCGCAGTTGTGCTTCAACTGCCACGATCCCGGCTTCATCCGCACTGACCCGCTGCACGCCACGCTGGGCGATAACCCCCAGTGCAGCAACTGTCACGACCCGCATGCGGCGGGCAATCGCCTGCTGCTGGCAGATTCGCGCACCTGGCAGCGCCGCGATGCCATTCGCCGCGTGGAAGTTTCCGAGCATCCCGCCTGGGAAAAGACCGACTGCGCCCGCTGCCACGATCTCGAGAACGGCAACCGGGTGCGCGAGCAGGTGGACCAGGTCTGCCTGGAATGCCACGGCCCACTGACGCAGGAAACCAGATACGCCACCATGCACGAGCCGGTCGCCCAGGGCCAGTGCACCACCTGCCACACGCCGCACAAATCCACCCGCCCGCACCTGATCAAGCCCCAGGCCGAGCAGCTCTGCTACAACTGCCACGACCCCGCCCAGTTGCGCAACAGTCCGCACCCGTCCGTGGTCCGCGGCGACTGCACGCTCTGTCATGCCGGTCACGGCGCTGACAATCCCGACCTGCTCAAGCCCGCGGTTTTGGCTGTCTATCCTCAGCAGGAGGCCCAGCCATGAAGCGGCGGCTCGGGCGATGTGCAACGATGCTGATGCTGATCATGGCAGCATCCGTGGCCCGTGCGCAGAGCCAGACCCCGATTCAGCCGGTCGGCATCCAGAGCCTCGGCGGCGAACTGTTCATCGAGAGCACCTATCGTGAAGACCACGAAACGCGCGGACAATTCCAGACCCAAAACGACGAAACCGACCTGCTGCTGCGCGAA
>CAYYGM010000029.1:0-35726 GCA_964471555.1 uncultured Phycisphaeraceae bacterium | reverse complement strand
GGGTCCAGCCGTCGGGCCCGTCGGTGGGGATGTCCACGAAGGGATAGGACTTGTAGCCATCGCTGCTGGTGGATCGGCCGCCGCCGCGGATCTGTCCGTTGAGCACCGCGATGTTAGCCCCGGCTGAGGTGTTGGCGAACAGCGTGGTGACGTTCTGGGCTGTGCTGTTGGTGGGAATGCCCTTGATCCACAATTCCGTGGTGATGGCCGAAGCGCCGATCATGGCGGCGCTGACCGCCTGATCGAGATCAATGCTGTCACCGCTGCCGTTACCGCCGAAGTTGATGGCGGTATTGGAAGCGCCCATACCGCCGCTGGTCAGGCCGGCCGCGCCGAGAACGGGAGCGCCGGTGACCGTGCCGTTCTGCAGGCCCATGGTGTCAGCGACGGTGCTGCCGCTGGTTTCGCTGAACTGGTAGTAGGCCAGGGGATTGTCCGCCTGCACCGCATCGGAATACTGCGTGGCGGCGGCCGGATGGCCGGCAATCATCAGCGCCAAGGCGGCGCAGCCAAGAGAAGTCAGCCATGATTGATACGTCATTGGTCATGCCTCCATGATGAAAAAGTCAACGGGGAATGAGGAAACACGGGTTTCGATTCAGTCACGACAAGAATGCTGGAACCTGCTCCGGCAGCGGTCAGTTCAGGATGCACCGTGGCCGCTGCGAGCAAAAAGCCACTCACGGACGAACGTGCGACCGATGAGTGGCAATGGAGGTTGAAGGACAATCGGGTCATCGCTTGCGGGAGCGCAGCAGGGCCACGGAACCAGCCGCCAGCAGCATCAGCGAGGCCGGCTCGGGCAAGGCTGCGTTGTAGTGGTCCATCACCTGCTGGGGCGTCAGGGCGTAGTTGTAGAAAGCCACCTCATCGATCAGGCCGCCGGCCTCACCGGTGGCTGCGTCACTGCTGTTGCTGGTGGCGGCGATGCGGTCACTGCGGCCGGCATTGGCGCCGATCTGGTAAGTGGTCGCCGACCAGCCGGTGATATCCGCGTTGACGATGGGGCTGCCGTTGAGATAGAGGATGGCCTTGGCGTTGGCGTAATCGTTGATGGCCACCACGTACGTCCAACCGTCGGGACCGTCGGTGGGGATATCCACGAAGGTGTAGGACTTGTAGCCGTCCGTGGAGTTGGAGCGGCCGCCGCCACGGATGTCGCCGTTGAGCACCGCAAGGTTGGCGCCGGCGGCGGTGTTGGCCAGCAGAGTCATCAGGTTCTGCGCGGTGGAGTTGGTCGGGGTGTTCTTGATCCACATTTCCGTGGTGATGGCCGAGGCGCCGACCATGGCGGTGCTGACGGCCTGGTCGAGGTCGATGCTGTCGCCGCTGCCGGCTCCGCCGAAGTTGATGGCGGTGTTGGAAGCACCCATGCCGACCGCGGTCAGGCCGGCCGCGCCCAGGGTGGGAGCCCCGGTGATCGAGCCGTCCTTGAGACCCATGGTGTCGGTGACCGTGCTGCCGCTGGTTTCACTGAACTGGTAATACGCCAGCGGACTGTCCGCCTGTACGGCATCGGAATACACCGAAGCGCCGACCTGTTGGGCCGCACCGACCAACACCATGACGGTGCTGGCAAAGAAACTCAAACAATGTTGTGTTCTCATCATCTTCTCCTTCTGTGCAAGAACCGAGACGAATGAACCGGACGAAACGAAACAGGAAAATGAAACCGGACCGCTACAGGCTTCTCCGGTTGACGGACTTAGTATACCACAGGGCCACGAACCGTCAATCATCAGCGGTCAAGTCAAGTACAAATAATATATTTACTTTTTTTATAGATATTTAATAATAAATTATACGAATACCAACTGCGGCGAAATCTCTCTGTAAGGCTATTAAACCTGTCTCTAGTGAACCCAGAATTCTGTGAATATTGCTCGGCGTCTGGATCTGTGGTACACTACAAAGCAGCTCGATTCGGGAAGTTCCTGGAGAGACGGTCCATGGCCAGAACCGCCGCGACAACTGAAAAATCCGCCAATGCTGTGCTCAGTGCCAGCGCATACCAGCACATCCGTCAGAAGCTGGTGAGCGGTTCACTCAGTGCCGGCACCAAAATCAGCGAGCAGGCCCTGGCCGATGAGCTGGGCATCAGCCGCACGCCGGTGCGCGACGCCTTGCGGCAACTGGAGCAGGAAGGCCTGATCGAGCGCGTGCCGCGCGTGGGCACCATCGTGCGCGAGCACACCACCAAAGAGATTCGCCAGTTGTACGAGTTGCGCATCGCCCTGGAACGCTATGCGGTGGAGCGCTTCGCCCTCGAGCACACGGAAACCGAGCTGGCCATGGTGCGCAAGCTGTACGATCAACTGCGCAACTTGTCCGACCAGATGCGCGACTGCCAGGACGATCAGGAACTGGCCAACCTGCATCGCAAGGCGGTGGCGGTGGACATCGCCTTTCACATGGCCATCATCCAGTGCACGGAGAACGACTGGATCATCCGTTCGCTGAAGGAAGCGCGCACGTTCACCCGCATCATCGGCGCCCGCCGCCGCGTGCGGCTGCACCACGATGCCCTGCAGCACATCGCCCACGGCAAGATCCTCGAGGCCGTCGAGCGCTGCGATGCCGAGGAAGCCGGGCGGCGCATGGTTGAGCACATTCGCGAATCGATGGAGGGCTCGGTGCGCGACATGGAGCATGAAGAGCGCGGCTGCCGCATCGACGCCTTCAACCTCGACATTCACGATGAGCTGTCCGACGAACTGACCGGCCTGATCTGAAATCAGCAGGTCGCCACAACACGCAATGGAGGTATGTTGCGCGGGGGGCTATAGGAGCGTCCACCATGATGTGTGTCTTGCCGATCGCCCGTTTTCAACGACAAAATCGCGGCTTTACGCTGATCGAGTTGCTGGTGGTCATCAGCATCATCGCCCTGCTCATCTCCATCCTGCTGCCGGCCCTGCGCCACGCCCGGGACGCAGCCCGCATCACGTTGTGTCTGTCCAACACCCGCCAGATCGCCGCTGCCGCTCTGGCCTACGAGGTGGACGAGCAGCGCATGCCCGCTCACTTTGTCGAGCTGCGCACCGCCACCGGCCTGACGCCCTTCGGCGCGGCTGAACAGATGGCTTATCACGTCAATCTCCGCCGTGACGTGCGGCCCCTGTGGCTGCCCTACATCGGTAACATCAACTTCTTTCAGTGCCCCATGGTGCCCAACTGGGAGATGGGCATCAACCATCTTTCCCTGGTGCGGCTCTACGGCAGCTACGCCCTCTTTCCCGGCTATGCCCGCAAGGATATGCTCACGCCCGGCACCGACGACGTCTGGACCAGCAGCGCCTTCGACTGGTACTACGACAACGGCGTCATGGAATATCGCTTCAACGTGCTGTCCGGCGACATCTGCTGGAATGATGGTGTTCGTTATCGCGTCAATCACCCGGCTGACGGGTTCCAGTTGATCAGCAACACCACCGGCTCGGGCGATTGGGCCGGCGTGTACTATCAGGGCGATTTCAATGTCGATCCCCGCCTGGACAAAGTCAGCAATTTCAGCTTCGCCGACGGCAGTGCTTCGAGCTTCAAGGGAAACGACGAACGATTGATCGACATCCCGGTGCTCGGTCGAATCAGCCAGACGCAGCCGGCGCCGCACAAGTAACTACACTGCCCGGTTGAAACATCAAAGGACGCCACGATGATCTCCACTGCACTGCGACGGTATGTGTACGCCTCGGCCATGCTCGTGCTGGCGGCGATGTCCGTGCTGGCACAGGGGCAGGCGATTCGGCCGCTGGCCGGCAATTACGTTGTCATCGCCCGCTCGCCCGATCCCAAGACCATCTTCGCCTACACGCCCGGCCTCGCCCGCCTCGACAGCGGCCGGCTGGTGGTGACCATGGGCTTCGGCGGGCCCGGCAGCAAGAAATGGCACGAGACGCAGAAGCTGGTCGATGACAAGGGCCGCTTCACACCCGGGCGCATCTTCACCAGTGACGATCACGGCCGCACCTGGCAGATGCGCGGCTACCACAACCTGGTGCACGCTCGACCCTTCGCGGCCGGCAACTGCGTTTACGTCATCGGCCACCGCGATGAGCTGCTGACCATCATGCAATCCAAGGATGGCGGCATCCACTGGTCCGAGCCGGTCGAACTGACCAGCGACAAAAAAGAGTGGCACGGCGACGCCACCAACGTCTGGTACACCAAGGGCAATGTCTATCTCGCCCTCGAACAGCGGGCCGAGCGCAGCGTCAAGGCATGGGAAGTGGCCAACATCACGCCCATCCTCCTGCGGGCCCGCGAGACCGATGACCTGACCAAGCCCGAGGCGTGGACCATGTCTGACGAGTTCGTCTTCATGGACCACGTGGATTACAAAAAAATCTACGGCCCGGCGGTGCCCTTCTGGCCCTTGAACCCCACCGATCCGCTGCGCAACAATGCCATCGCCCCCAAGCGGGTGATGAACCCCGTCGGCTGGCTGGAGACCAATGTCGTCCAGATCACCGATCCCGATCACATCTGGTACGACCCCAAGATGAGCACGTTCTATCTTTTCCTGCGGGCCCACACCGGTACAACCAACCTGGCTGCCCTCGCCAAGGTGACCGAACAGCCCGACGGTTCGATGCACACCGACCTGGTCACCGCGCCTTCGGGTAAGCCGATGATTTACGTGCCATTCCCCGGCGGGCACATGAGCTTCTACGTCTGCTACGACGTCAAGGACAAGCTCTACTGGCTGCTCAGTTCGCAATCGACCGACTCGATGGTCAAACCCGATCGTATGCCCGCTGACCGTTACGGATTGCCCGACAACGAGCGGCATCGCCTGGTGCTGCACTTTTCCAAAAACATGATCGACTGGTGCTTCGCGGGCGTGGTTGACGAGGGCCCCACCGCGCTGCAAAGCCGGCACTACGGCTCGATGGCGATCGATGGCAACGACCTGATCGTGGTGAGCCGCTCCGGTGATGCCGAAGCCGCCAGCGCTCACGACGGCGACATCATCACCTTCCACCGAATCGCCAACTTCCGCAATCTGGTGTATTGATATGACCGTGCTGGCCTCCAACACCCCTGGTGACGAACTGGCCTCGCCCTCGCCTGCCATCGAGCGGCGCATC
Organism: uncultured Phycisphaeraceae bacterium; assembly: GCA_964471555.1. Lineage (GTDB taxonomy): Bacteria > Planctomycetota > Phycisphaerae > Phycisphaerales > Phycisphaeraceae > JADLFV01. The sequence continues at coordinate 30,636 of CAYYGM010000029.1, read as the reverse complement.
GACGAATTGCTCTCGCGCATGACCGTGGCCGAGAAAGTCGGCCAACTCAACCAGATGCTCTACGGCTGGCAGTGTTACCAGCGGGTGGGCGATCGCTTTGAACTGACCGAAACCTTCAAGCAGACGGCGGCCCAGTTCGGCGGCATCGGAGCCATCTACGGCCTGCTGCGGGCTGATCCCTGGTCCAACGTCAACGTGGACAACGGCATCCCCGGCCCACGGGCGGCCGAGGTGGTGGATATGGTGCAGGACTACCTGGCCCGGCACACCCGCCTGGGCATCCCCGCCCTGATCGCCAGCGAATGCGTGCACGGGCACATGGCCATCGACGGCACACTGCTTCCGGTCAATCTTGGAGCCGGTGCCACGTGGAATCCGCGGTTGTATCAGCAGGCGATGACGCAGGTGGGCGCTGAGTTGGCCGCGGCCGGGGTGGACCTGGGGTACGTGACGGTGATGGACGTGCTGCGCGATCCGCGCTGGGGGCGCAGCGAAGAGTGCTACAGCGAAGATCCGCACCTGGTCAGTTGCTTTGCCCAGGCAACCGTGCGCGGCTTGCAGTCCAACCCCGGCATCGCCGCGGTGGCCAAGGTGCTGGCCGCCCACGGTGAAGGTCGCGGCGGGCGCAATCAGGGTCCGGCCGCGATCGGGCCGCGCGAGTTGCACGAAATCCATCTGCCGCCGGCTGAAGCTGCGATCCAGGCCGGGGCCTGGTCCGTCATGGCAGCCTACAACGAGATCGACGGCATCCCCTGCCATGCCAACGCGACTCTTACCAACGGCATCCTGCGCGAACGCTGGGGCTTCCGCGGCTTCGTGATGTCCGACGCCCGCGGCATCGATCGCCTGATCGAACAGGGGGCCGAGACCCCCACCGCTGCCGCCGCCCTGGCCTTGCGCTGCGGCATCGACATGAACCTCGGCGACATCGCTTTCACCATACTGGAAGCAGCCCTGCAACAGGGACTGATCAACGAGACGATGCTCAACCGTGCGGCGCGCCGCGTGCTGCGGGTGAAGTTCGCGCTCGGCCTGCCACGAAATCAAAACGATGCGCGGCCGAAGTTTGACGCGGCAGCCCTGCGGCAAACGAGCCTGCAACTGGCGCGGCAGTCAATGGTGCTGCTGAAAAACGAGGGCGACCTGTTGCCGTGGCGAACGCTGCCGCGCAGGTTGGCGGTCATCGGGCCCAACGCCGATGTACTGGAAAACCAGCTCGGCGATTACTCCGCACCCCAGCGCCCCGGCAGCGGCGTCACCGTGTGGCAGGGTCTGCAACAACTGGCTTCCGACCGCTGCGAGCTGCGCTACGCCCGTGGTTGCAGCCTGCGCGGCAATGACACGTCCGGCTTCGATGAAGCACTCGAAACAGCCGCAGCATCCGACGCGGTGGTGCTGGTGCTGGGCGGGTCCAGTGCCCGAACATGGGGCGACAACACGGCCGACAACGGCAGCGCCACCGATCTGGCCGGGGAAATGGATTGCGGCGAGGGGCTGGACGTGGCGGACCTGGAACTGGGCGGCGTGCAGGTGCAGTTGGCCCAGCGGATCGCGGCGCTGGGTAAGCCTTGGGTGGTGGTGCTGATCCAGGGGCGGCCGCACGCGATTCCATGGATCGCAGCGCATTGCCCTGCGATTCTCTGCGCCTGGTATCCGGGACCGCAGGGCGGGCTGGCCGTAGCGGAGACTTTGCTGGGGCTGAACAACCCCGGCGGTAAACTGCCGGTGAGCATTCCACGCTCGAGTGCCCAATTGCCGGTGTGCTACAACCGCAAAATCGTGCTGCGCCAGAAAGACTATCGCGACAGCCCATCCGAGCCGTTGTTCAACTTCGGGCACGGCCTCAGCTACAGCCGCTTCCACTATCACCACATCGCCGCCAAGCCGCAGGCGCTGACCGCAACTCGCATCGAAAAGGGTGAGACGTTCAACATCCGCGTCGAGTTGGAAAACGTCAGCGAGGTGGCGGGTGATGAGGTGGTGCAAGTGTACGTGCGCCGCCATGGCGGCAGCATCACGCCGCGCTGCCGCGAGTTGAAGGCGTTTGAGCGCGTGCACCTGGAGCCGGGCCGGCGCAGCACAGTCGAATTCGCCCTGGGGCGACAGGAATTAGCGGTGTGGGACGTCGAGATGCAGCACGTCGTCGAAGCCGGCCGCATCGAACTACAGATCGGCGGCGACCCGGCTGCCCTGACTTCAATCCCCGTCGTCATCAAGCCCTGAGCCGCGGCGGTAACCCAGAGGCGTGGTGCCGGCAACCGCTTTGAACAGGCGGTTGAAGTGACTCAAATCGTTGAAGCCGCACTGCAGCGCCACCTCGATCACGCGATCGTCGGTCGTGCGCAGCCGCCACATGGCCGCCTGAATGCGCCGCTGATTGAGATAAGCGATCGGTGAACAGCCGGCCGCGCGGGCGAACTGGCGGCAGAGATGCTCACGGCTGACCTGCGCCTGGGCGGATAAATCGCTCAGCCCCAACGGCTCGTCGTAGCGCTGCTCGATCATCTGCAACACCCGCGGCAGCCAACTCGGACCATCCTGCGGTACATCCGCGTCGCGCATGTTCTGCGATCGCGCCGCACGACAGCAATCGATCAGGAACAACGAAAGCTGCTGGCGCATCACCGTCTCGTAGCCGGCCTCGCATTCCGTCTGCTCGCGCCACATGCGGCCCAGCGGCTGCGCGATCTGCGCCGCATCGTCCAACTGCAACTGCACCTGGCGATTGATCCGATGCACCAGCCGCCGGTGCGGCACCAGCATGGCAGCCAGATCGCCCTGAAGCTGGCGCGGCAGCAGCGGCAGCGGATGGTGCTCGAGGTCCAGGTAGAGGTTGATCACGTCCACGCCGGCCGGTTCGGTCAACAGATCGTGCTCCTGGCCGTAGTGCGTGATGCCGACCGAGCCGGGGCCGACCTCGACTGTCTGTTCGCCGATCACATGCCGACCGTGCCCGCGCAGGACGCAGGTCAGCAGCACCACGTCCACCGAGTGAGGACGGATGGTGAGATTAACGTAGCCGTGGAAATGCTCGGTCGCCACGCCCAGCGTCCGCAGCGTGGGGAAGCGCTGATGGACGTGAACGGCTCGCCCGGCGGGAGTCTGGTGGTCAATTTCGGCCATGGGATGGATCAATTTTACCTTAGATTTCTGACTTATAAACATCAATATTGATTCAAATTCTTGCCGCCATGTGAGTGACCGCATGAAAACGCAACTGACGCAGGAGCAGATCAACCGCTACCAGCGGGACGGCGTGCTGGTCTATCCGGGCTTTCTGGACAGTGATGAAGTGGCCGAGTTGAAGGCCGCGGTGCTGGAGGCGATCGCCACCATGGGGCGCGAGCGTGTGGCCGGCGGCGGGCGCATGATCGAAGACGACGACAGCTATTACAGCAAGGTCTTCACCCAGCGGCTTAACCTGTGGCGGATCAGCGACACGGTCAAGCGTTACATGCTCGATGCTGCGTTGGGCAAAATGCTCTGCCGCCTGGCCGGGGTGGAGGCGATGCGGGTGTGGCACGATCAGGCGCTGATCAAGGAGCCGTTCGCCAACCCCACCGCGTGGCACCTGGACAATCCCTACTGGTCGTTCTACTCACAGCAATCGATTTCGATCTGGATCGCCCTGGAGCCGGCCACGGCGTTCAACGGGTGCATGTGCTTCCTGCCGGGCACGCAACGGATGGCTCGCTTCGAGAGTCCGCCCATCGGGCAGAACATGTCGGACTTGTTTGTCGCGTATCCGCAGATGGCGACTGTTAATGCCATCGCAGCGCCGATGCAGCCGGGTGATTGCAGCTTTCACAATGGATTGACCGCGCACGGGGCCGGCGCCAACATGACGCGCAGCCGGCGCATCGCCATGACCTGTGCCTACATGCCGGCCGGCAGCCGGTTCAACGGGCAGCAGAACATTCTGCCCGATGAGTATTTCCGGTCGCTGCAAAAGGGCGATGTGCTGAAGAATGACGAATGGAATCCGCTGGTGGGCGTCGCCTGAATCCATACCGCCTGCGGCTTGGCGAAACGTCCAGCGCCCTCGAACTTGCACCATGCACTCGAAATCAACCGTATGAAGATAGTTTACATTTAGCCTAAATGCTAACTGTTGGAGCCTCCAGAAATGCCCGTCGATGCCATGACCACACGGCAGCGTTTTCGCGCTTTGATGAACTTTCAGCCGGTAGATCGGCTGCCGATGGTCGAGTGGGCGATGTGGTGGGACAAGACCATCGAGCGCTGGCACGGTGAAGGCCTGTCCGGCTCGGTCCGGGATCGCAACGACATCACCCGCCACTTCGGACTCGACCTGTACCTGCAGGACTGGTTCAGTTTCGTGCCGCGGCAGATGCGGGTCAGCGGCAGTGAATATCGGGGCATGTGCGACAGTCCGCAGACGTATCAGGAACTGCGCAAGAAGATGTATCCGCGGGTGCTGGATGATGCGGGCCGGCGTGCGTTATGGCAAAAGCGGGCGGCCATGCAGCGGAGCGGCGAGGCGGTGTTGTGGTTCACGGTGGAGGGTTTTTTCTGGGGGCCGCGGGTGTTGCTGGGGGTCGAGCCGCACCTGTATGCGTTTTACGATCAGCCGCAGTTGATGCACCGGATCAACGGCGACCTGTGCGATTGGATCGTGCAGACCATCGATGACGTGCTGAACATCTGCACGCCGGACTTCATGACCTTCGCTGAGGATATGAGCTACAACCACGGCCCGATGCTGTCGCGGGAATCGTTCGATGAGTTTCTGGCCCCCTACTACCGCCACGTGCTGCCGGCTCTGAAGAAAGCGGGCGTACTGAGCATCATCGACACCGACGGCGACGTGACCGAGCCGGCCGCGTGGTTCGCGGAGGCGGGACTGGATGGCGTGCTGCCGCTGGAGCGACAGGCGGGGGTGGACATCGTGGAGCTGCGCCGACGTCATCCGACGATGCGCTTCATCGGGCACTTCGACAAGATGACCATGACCCGCGGCGAGGCGGCCATGCGGGCGGAGTTCGAGCGCTTGCTGCCGACGGCGATGCAGGGCGGTTACATCCTCAGCGTCGATCACCAGACGCCACCGGGCGTTTCGTATCAGCAGTACCAGTTGTTTTTGCGCCTGTTCCGCGAGTATGCAGCCAAGGTCAGTGGCGATGGCGCGGCACGGTCGGAGGTTGAGGCGTTGCGCGAAGCCGCAAGCGGCTGAGTTACTTCGCACGCTCCATGCCAATGACCTTTTCCAGGCGGCGGCGATGGCGAGGCTCACCACTGAATCTGGCGGCGAGGAACGCCTTGACCAACTCCATGGCCACCTGATCGCCCACCACGCGAGCGCCCAGGCACAACACGTTCATGTCGTCGTGCTCGACGCCCTGATGAGCGGAATAGACATCGTGACAGACCGCGGCCCGCACCCCCGGCAGTTTATTGGCGGCAACTGACGCGCCCACACCTGAGCCGCAGATGATGATGCCGCGCTGGGCCTGGCCGTGCTGGATGGCCTGGGCGACGTAGCGGGCGAAGTCGGGGTAGTCGTCCTGGGCATCGAGTTGATGCGCGCCCAGATCGCTGGCCTGATGGCCGAGTTGGCGGACGAGATCGAGGACGGACTGTTTGAGGGGGAAACCGCCGTGATCGGCGGCAACGGCGACGTTCATGGAATCGTACTCCGAGGGACTGGCCGCATTATACGGGAGCAGCCGAGTCCGCGGAGGCGTTGTGATTCTCTTCGGATTCCACCTGCTCATCGGAAGCATCGGCGTCAGCATCCTTGCCGGGCTCGGGCACAGGCGGCAGGAAGCGGGGGAAAAACTCCAGCAGCCCGATGAGCGTACGCACGCTGGCCACCATGTGGTCAATGAGGATGGTCAGCGTCTGCTCCGACTCGCTGATGGCCTCGCGGTTGCAGACGTTGAAGTAGCGCTTTTCGACAGCCCGCCAGTCGTGCCAGAGGGTGGCGATGATGTGGCCGGTCTCTTCGCCGGTGAGGATGGGGCTCAATCGCACGCTGCCGTCGGTGATGTCGCGGAAGTTGGGCTCCAGGTCGGTCATGATCTGGGAGTACTGCTTGCGCCACTCGCTGACCGGCGAAGCAGCCGCGCGGTGGAAGACGTGCGGCGGGTTCTGCGAGGGATTCATGTTGAGAAACTCGCGGAACACCGCAGCGCCCAGGCGGCGCTTGACCGATGCCATGGCTCGCAGCGGTTCCTCGGCCGTCGCTTCGTCCGCACCGTCGCGCAGCCAGCGCAGCGTCTGCTCGATGCGCTCGAGGTTCTTGTGGAACCAGGTGGCGACGATCTGGCGCGAGCGATCAATGGGCGGCGTGGTCTGCCGGGGCGGCGGCTGATAGGGACGCACGCCCTTGTAGTCGATGACGATGGTGGTGATGTTGTCGGGTCCGCCGCCGGCGTTAGCACATTCGATCAGGCGGCGGCAGGTGTTCAGGGCATTGTCGCGCACCGCCAGGATGCGGCCGAGATCCACTTCGTCGGTCGGATCGGTCAGCCCGTCACTGCACAGAAGCAGGCGATCGCCGGGCTTGAGCGGGACTTGCGTGACTTCCGCTTTGGTTGAGCCGTCGCCGCCGAGGAAGGATTGCAGCAGGCGACGCTCTTTCATATCAGCCTGCTTGTCAGTCAGGTGGGTTTCGTTGACGTAAGCGCGGTAGCTGCGGGTGTGGTCCTTGGTCAGCGGCGTGAACAGGTTGTCGCGCAACAGATAGGCGCGGCTGTCGCCGGCATGGACGATAAAAGCGGATCGCGCATCGATCCAAGCCGCTACCAGCGTGGCACCCATGCCCTGCAGGACCGGAATCGATTCAGCCTGGACGTACAACTGCTGGCCGATGGATTCGACGGCATCGACCAGCACCCGTTGCAGCAGGCCCGGCTGGATCGAGCGTTCGCGGCGCAGGCGGCGGCGAATCTGGTGGCTGAGGCAGTGGGAGATGATCTGCGAGGCCGCTTCTCCGGAGGGTTGTCCACCGATGCCGTCACAGACGACAAACAAGCCCAGTCGCTCATCACAGTGATACGCATCCTCATTGGCCAGTCGGCGCAGACCGACGTCGCTGTAGGCTGCGTATTCGTAATCGGGCAGATAGCTGGCCATGACAAGCGCTCACGAATCGTCGGCTTCGGGGGCGGCATCATGGCCGCAACTCCAGCAGATCTCAAAATTGGCGGGATTCAACTGCCCGCAATGTCGGCAGGACCAGTCCTCGCGATGGCCGGTGGCCGGCGGTGGCTGGGGCATGGGTTCGCCCAGCTTGCGGCGGCGCAACAGATCCACCGCTTCCAGGTACCGCTGCCGCGGCACTGCGATCACCCCCGCTGCATCCCGGCTGCTTCGAATCGGCCGGAACACGCCGCTGACCGGGTCCGTCAGCTCCACATAGGGGATCTGGTACTGCCGTAACAGCTCCACCACGTCCGGCTCCGCCCGTATCTGTTTGCCATCGGCGAACAGCGGGGGAAAGTCCCCTCGCGGGACTAGATCGTCCATTGTAAACGACCAGCCACACTCCGGGCAACGCCGTTCCTGCAGATAGGCCAACGGATATCCACACTTGCGGCAACAAAGCCCCAGGTCCGGCAGCGGCAACTGGTCGGGATCGAACATCCCTGACATTGTACCGGGCCGCCGCGGGGTGCCGCAGTCCGGGGTTCATGTGCGTAAACCTTTTGTAAGAATCAATCTACAGACACGGACAGCGGAGCCACGTTCTCCGGGGCGTGGGGGACGAAATCGAAGAAAGTGCGGAAGCCGGACTCGTCCTCAGCCTTGGCTCGGAACTGGGGACCGTTGGCCGCCACGCCCTTGAGCTTGAGCTGGCCGGTCTCGGAGTAGAGCTTGTAGTGCTTCAACTCCACACCGGCCGGCGGAGCCTGCGAGGCGGCGCGGTAGCATGCGGTCATCGCGTCAAGGGCGTCCGATTCGCCCATCTCTTGAAGCAGACTCTTGCCGGTGATCACTTTGCCGGTCTCATCGACGTAGAGCATCAGTTCCGGCCGATCATCGGCAGACACGTTGAGCTGATCCATCCAGTTGCCGATCGCGGTGTTCAGATCCACGATCATGCGCTGGCGATCGTCGCTGCCGGCCTTGCTGAAACCAAGCTGCACCGGCTGCAGCAAGGTGGCGATCTGCGACTGCGGCCTGCTGGAGGTGGTGAGCTTGGCCAGCCTGGAGTCGGCGTTGACGGTCAGATTGCTTGAAGCGGTCTGCGGAAACTCGACTTCCATCACGTACAAGTCCGACAGCGGGGCCAGGTTCAGGGCCACCATCGGCTGATCGTAACCCTGCACCGGCACGGCCAGGGCCAGTGAATCCCATGCCACGGTCTTAGTCTGCCACGAAGCAACGCGCGGCGGCGAAGCACTTTTCGCCATTGCCGGCGGAGCGGCCCACATCACCGGCATCGGCTTGGACAGCACGTTCTTGCAACGGTCCATGATCTGCTGGGCATCGCTCTGCGGCACCAGCACGTACCAGTTGGTCAGGTCGTAGATGCGCTGCACGCGATTGGTGGGCGTGACCACCGTGGGACGATTGGGCCGATTGACATCCATGCCCAGCCAGGCCCGGGAAAGCGGGCCCATGATCACGTCGGTGGGCGTGTGATCGCGGCGAGCGTCGGGGTGAGCTTCCATATCGATACGAATGGTGGGGTTGAACTCGAAGCCGCAAAGGCTGTTGTCCACGGCCGGGGGCGGGATGAGCAGGATTTCACGGTCGCTGATGCGCTGCTCAGTGAAGCCATTGAAACTGACGCCTTCGGGACGGATCCAGGTGATCCTGCCGTCGCCGGCCAGGCTGATGCGCAGGTTGGAATCGGTGCTCTCGTACTGGCCGCCGAAGAAGCAGTGGATACGTGCCAGGCTGGGCAGATATTCCTGACGGGTGATCTTCTGCAGGGCCTGTTCGTAGCGGTCGTAGGTGTCGTAGGCGGCCGGCGGGATGTGGCAGATGCTGGCTTCGATGCGCGGGCCGTCGGTGGGCACCAGGGCCAGGGCCAAAGCCTGCACCGAGCCGGAGGCTTCCGCCGTACCGCGGGCTTTTTTGGCGCCGGGATCGGAAAAGGCGCAGGCGGTGACCTCCAGTTGCAGTGAGAAGCGATAGTTGTGTCCCGGCTCCAGGCGGATCGGCAGCCAGTTGTCCACCTCGTTGAGCGATTCGACCGGGAACGGCCCAGCCATGCCGAATGATTTGCGATACACGACAAAGGTCAGTTGATCGCCGCTGGTGCGATCCTTGGCGATCAGGCGCACGGTGACCGAGGAAAAGCCGCCGCCGCAGATCAGGTTTTCTTTTGCGGGCGAGGCCTTGCAGGTGGCCTGCGGCTTGGTCATGTTGCCGGTCAGATCAACGTCGATGTGGCGATCGCCCTGGAAGGTGAAGTCCCAGTACACCTCCGCGGTCTTGCGCTCACCCACACCCTTATCCACCGCGGAGGCGGACAGTTCGCCGGTGTCTTTGTTCCATGCGCCGTTGCCCTCGCCGCCGTCGAACGGGGCCAGCTTGGTGGGGAATGTGGTGGTGCCCTCGTAGGAAGAGCCCAGCAGGCTCAGCCACTGAACGAACGGCACCTTGTTGCGCGTGGGCAGATCGTAGAACACCTGCACGTTCGGCCCCGGCGGCTGCTTCATCATCGGGTGCTGCCGCGCATACAACTCAACCTGGGCCGGCCCCCCGTTGCTTCGACAAACCACCGACAGACACAACACGACCATCAACGCGACCGTGACGCAGGCTCGCAACATGACTACCTCCCTCTGGGCGCACGGATCATCCCGGCGCGGCGGGAGCATGATGTCATCACCGTGTCCGGTCAGCGAGTCAGTAATCCCACTGACACCTCATCACTTTGTAATCAAGGTGACTTCACCTGCCAGGTGTAAGTTGCCAGGTCGAAGTTGTAGTCAGCTTTCATCGGTGCATCGGGTGCCGGCTCGCGCGGCAGATACGTCTGAAGCTGCGCGATCACCTCGGCGTATTCCGGCTGGCCGGCCAGGTTCGTCCACTCGTTGGGGTCGTTGTCGTGATCGTACAACTCCTGTGAGCCGTCCTCGTACTGGATCAGCCGCCAGCGGCGCGAGCGCAGAGCGGTCTGGTTTCGCCGGTAGGTGGTCATGGCCGGACGCGGGCGCTGCGATTGAGGATCGCGCAACTGCGGCACGAGCGAGATGCCGTCGAGACCGGGACGCGGTGCCTGGCTGCATAACTCGACCAGCGTCGGATAGATGTCCACCAGGTTCACCGGCTCGGCGCAGCGCTGACCCGGCTGCGTCACACCCGGGGCCACGATGATCAGCGGCACGCGGGTGCACTCTTCCCACAACGTGAACTTGTGCATGTGCTGCTTTTCGCCCAGGTGCCAGCCGTGATCGGACCACAGCACGATGATGGTGTTGTCCGCAAACGGTGAACGATCCAGGGCATCGACGATCCGCCCCACCATGGCGTCGGCAAACGTGATCGAAGCCATGTACGCCTGCACCGCTTCCTCACGCTTGCCCAGATCAGCAAGCAACGTCCAGTCGGCACCGCGGTAGGCAGCGATCTTGCGCCCCGGTTCGGGGATGTCGTCCAGATCGTCAGCGGGCGCAAGCGGCAGCACCACCTCGTCCAGTGGGTACATGTCGAAGTACTTTCGCGGCACGTACCAGGGCTGATGCGGGCGAAAGACACCTGCCGCGATGAAGAACGGCTGCTCATGCGGCTCGGTCAGTAATTGCACCGCCCATTGCACCATCTGTCCGTCGCCCATCTCCAGGTCCGGCTGGTCGAACGGGCCCCAGTCGAACTCCTGGTAACTCTCCGGCGGCTTGAGGCCGAGGCGCACGTTCTCGATGCCGTTGAGTGGAAAATCCTGTGGCCAGGTGAAGCGCTGCGACTTCGGGGGCAGCGGCCAGGTCGGATAGGGCTGCGGGCCGTCGAACACCTGAAGGAAGTAGTCATCCCACTGATCGGGTGGATTGAACCCGGCGGTGTGATGAAACACTTTGCCGCCACCGAATGCCTGGTAGCCGGCGGCGCGGAAGTGCTGGGGGATGGTGACCACGTCGGGCAGGTGCGGCCGCCACCATTGGCCGTTGTTGTAGATGCCGGTGGTGGTGGGCCGGCGGCCGGTGAGGATGCAGGTGCGTGAGGGGTTGCAGACCGGTGCGTCGCAGTGGGCGTTGGTAAACAGCATCCCACGCTGAGCCAGGCGGTCGATGTTGGGCGTGTGGATCTTGCCCGGACAACCTTCGAGACAACCGACCCAGTCGTTCATGTCGTCGACGCTGATCATCAGCACGTTCGGCCGATCTGCCGCGGCATACAGACCCGTCGCAAAAACCGGCACCACCAGGGGCGTCAGAATTTTTCGCATTTTTGATCGCTCCAGCCCAATATCCGAAAGGATCCCGCGACATCCTACATGGAATAGTCTGCAGAGGAAGGGAGGTAGACGGGCAAAATTACCGTTCCGCCGACCTCCCCGGCTACAATTGGTGTACTTTCACCGCTTACCGAAAGGCCTCGCATGGACATCATCCAAGCCCTGCTGATCGGCATCGGCCTCAGTGCCGCCTGCGGATTCCGTGTCTTCGTGCCCCTGTTGGTCATGTCCATCGCGGCCCACAGCGGGCACCTGCAGCTTGCGCCCAGTCTCGAGTGGGCAGGCTCCTGGCCGGCCATGCTCGCCTTCGGCACCGCCACCGCCCTGGAGATCGGCGGTTACTACATCCCCTGGCTGGACAACCTGCTCGACTCAATCGCCACCCCGGCTGCGTTCATTGCCGGCACTCTGGCCACCGCCGCTGCCACCGGACAAGTGCTGCACGTTGATCCGCTCTGGCAGTGGTCCATCGCTGCCATCGTCGGCGGTGGATCGGCCACCGTCGTGCAGGGCGCGACCGTCGTGGTGCGGGCTGCCAGCTCACTGGCCACCGGCGGACTGGGTAACCCCGTCGTCTCCACCACCGAAGCGGGCACGTCCACCGTGCTGTCACTGCTGGCGGTGATTCTGCCGCTCGTGGCCGGCCTGCTCCTGCTGCTGATGGCCGTGCTGGCCGTGTCCTGGATCATCCGCCGCCATCGCCGCATGGCCGAAGCCCTGCGCCCGGCCAAGACCGCGCCTGCTGCACCCATGACGACCGGTTGAAGCGGGAAGCGGTTGTTGGTTGTTGGTTTGTGGTTGTTGGTCGTTGTGGTCACATGGCGAAACAATCAAAAACCAACAACCACAAACCAACAACCCATCACCACTTCACCCCGACCTGTCGCCGCAGTTCGTCCAGCACGTGCATGTTGCCCAACGTGTCCTGTTTGGTGACCGTCAGCGCTTTGCCGTCCAACACGGACTCGGCGAAGTCGTCCGCTTCCACCGCATACAGCGGGCGGCCGGCTTGCACCACAAACTCCTGGCGCGGCTGACGGGGTTGCTTACCGCTGTCCTGCCGCGGCGGGATCTGGCCGTCGCGGATGAAAACAGCTTTGTCCGCTTGCGGTTTCCAGGGCCAGGGGATTTCCAGGTAGCCCTCGTCGCCACAGATGATGGCGGTGTTGTTGGTCTGCACCGTCATGCCGCAGCAGAACTCGGCGATGACGTCGCCTGGAAAATCCAGCACACCGGTGGCATATTCATCGATGCCCGATTCGCCCAGCCGCCCCACCGCGTGCATGGCGGTCGGTTCGCCGCCGGCCAATAAGCGAGCCATGCTGATGCAGTAGCAGCCGATGTCCATCAACGCCCCGCCTGCCAGCGCCGCATCGAAGCGGATGTTGCCCTTGGGCTTGCTCGTGCTGTAGCAGAAAGCGGTGCGGATGAGCTTCAGTTTGCCGATCGCCCCGCCGTGCACCTGTTCCAGCACCGCATGCGTCTGCGGATGGCAGCGATACATGAACGCCTCCATCAGCAGCAGACCCGCCCGCTCGGCCGCGTCGAACATCTCCTGCGACTGGGCCTCATCGTTGGCCATGGGCTTTTCGCACAGCACGTGCTTGCCGGCCGCCAGACAGCGCAGCGTCCATTCGTGGTGCATGGAATTCGGCAGGGCCACGTACACCGCATCAACCTGCGGATCGTCGAGCAGGGCTGCGTAATCGCCGTAGGGTGTGCCCGCGTTGAACGCTTTGGCTTTCTCCAGCGAGCGGGAAGCGGTGGCGGTGATGGTGCTGCGATGGGCCCCGCGCACGCCGTCGGCGAACTGTCGTGCGATGTTGCCCGCGCCCATGATGCCGTAGCGGAGAGTTGTGGTCATGGGGGGAGTTTAACCGGAAGAGACGGCCGCTGAAGCGGCCTCCGCCGGGGGGGAGTTAACCCACGCCCGTCAACTGATAGCCTTGACCGAGGTTGATGATGCGTTGCAGCAGGTCGTCGTACTCGATACCGGCGGCGTGGGCGGATTCGGCGAAGTCTTCGCCGTAGGCCAGTTGCGGATTGGGGTTGGCCTCGATGAGGTAGGGGTGGCCGTCGTTGTCGATGCGCAGGTCGATGCGGGCGTAGCCGGTCAGCGACAGGGCGCGGTAGATGCGTTTGCACAGGCGGGGAATGGTGACGTCGGCGCCATCGGGCAGATCGGTGGCAGCCCGGGTCATGACGCCGACTTTTTCCTGGTATTTGTAGTCCCACTTGACCTTGCCGGTGGCGATGCGGGGGGCGTCTTCGCGCAGCTTGCTGAAGTGCAGTTCCCAGATGGGCATGGTGGTCAGGCGCTGGTTGCCCAGCACGCCGACATAGACCTCGCGGCCTTCGATGTATTGCTCGACGATGGCGTCGGTGTTGAGCGTGCGATGGATGAAGGCCACGCGCTCGTGCAGTTCATCATCGTTGTAAACCACCGACTTCTGGCTGATGCCCACGGAGCCTTCCTCGGTCAGCGATTTGACGAACAGGGGAAACTCCAGCTTGCCGGGCCGCTGGATCTTGCGGCCGAGGGGAAAGACATGGAACGGCGGCACGGGAATGCGATGGTAGCGACAGATCATCTTCGACAGCGCCTTGTCGTGAGCCAGCATCAGCCCGCGCGGGTTGCAGCCGGTGTAGCGCTGGCGGATCAGTTCCAGGAAGCTGACCACGTGGGCATCGAACACGCCGACGCCGTCGAATTCTTCCAGCAGATTGAAGCAGACGTGCGGCTTGATGGTCTGCACCGCCTTGCGAATCACGCCCAGATCGCTGCAGACGCCCAGGCGATGCACCTCGTGGCCCATGTCGCGCAAGGTGGCGAACACGTCGAACTCGGTCTTGAACGGCGCCACCTGTTCGTCGGTCATGCCGTCGGTCGAATCGGGCGGCACCAGGTCTTCGTGCATCAGGATGACAATGCGTAGTTTTTTCATGGCAGATGGTAGATGGCAGATGGCAGATGGATCAGACAGCATTGCAAACAGCGCCGCCACCACACGGCTTTGCCATTTGCCATCTGCCATTTGCCATCTGCTATTGAGTTCATAGCGCCACTCTCTGGTTTCCACTGAGGATGTAATTCATTGTCTGCACGGTGACCATGACCATCACTTCCAACCGGGCGGCGCTGACGGGCCGGGCCAGGCGCAGTTTCAGTTCCTGGCAGCGATCGATCATGTCGCGCAGCACCTGGTCGATGGTGTAGGCATGCGTGCCGGTCCACAGTGAAACGGTGTCACGGATTTCGCCGCGATGATGGCGCAGGAAGCTGGCGGCGGTGGGACGATCGGCATAGCGCGGCTCGGCGGAGAAGAGCTTGCGCAACTGGTTGTCGTAGAACTCGGGCCACTCGTCCAGGTAGCGCTGCCGCTTCTCGTGATAGTGCTGGCGCAGGGTCAGTCGATACTGGCTCAACGGCTCGACGCGGCGGCGGCTGGTGACCTTGGGACGACGGTGCGCGATCTGCTGCATTAACTGATCGACCGTCTCCAGCTTGCGCAAAGCGGGCCAGCCGCGGTACTGGCTGCGCCAGCGCGAACCGGGCGTCAACCACACGGCAAACGTCTCCGCCCAGTCCTCAGCCGGGTGCGCCTGGGCGTACCACCAGTCCAGGTGCAGCACATAGCGGCGACTGTTGGCCCGCGGGTGATAGCTGTCGGGATACGGCGCCGCGAACGAGCCGAAGGCCCGCTGCCAGGCTCGCTTGAAGTGCAGACGATACGCGGTGTCGAGACAGTGGCCCACCTCGTGACGCAGGATCTTCATGCACGAAGCGATCGTGTCGCCCTCGCACTGGAGCATCAGCTTCTCCTCCAGCTTCATCAGGCGCGGGTGGGTCAGGTAGAAAGGAATGGCAATGCCCGGCACGCCGTCGGGGCTGAACCATTCGCTGGAGAGCCAGACGTGCGGGCGGAAATTGATATCGCGATGATCCAACTCGTGATACAACCGCTTGACGCAGCGGTAGACCCAGGAGCCTTCCAGTCGCAGCCCCAGATCGCAGACCCGCAGATCCAGCAGTTGATCGTCATCCAGACGTGACCAGTTGCGTATTCTGGATTTACGTCTCACGGGTGGTAGTTTAAGGTCAGGGGTGAATATTTTCGACCAGGCTACGGAATAACGTACAATGGTCGGCTATTATTTACGGAGTAACCCAGATCCCCCCTCGGACCCGTCGAAGCGATGCCCCCCGCGTTCGGCGGGTCTTTTGCTTGGTGCGCAAGCTGCAAAAACTGAGTGATCACTGCTCAAAG
Source organism: uncultured Phycisphaeraceae bacterium (assembly GCA_964471555.1). Taxonomy (GTDB): domain Bacteria; phylum Planctomycetota; class Phycisphaerae; order Phycisphaerales; family Phycisphaeraceae; genus JADLFV01. The sequence goes on along the minus strand of CAYYGM010000029.1, from coordinate 14,997 downwards.
AACGCCGCGGCCTGAAGCTCTGCGAAGGCCCGGATCGCCCCCCACCGCAGCGCCCATCTTTCCCAAACCGTATCACCGTCAAGGCTTGTCCGTTTTCGCCGCCTGCGCTGCCTCCGCCTTGCGTGCTCGCCGCGCCGCGATGAACGATCGCACGCACATGACCATGTAAGCCACGCACAGCACGATCGTCAGCAGCGCCTCGAACGTCTTGGCGGTCGTAGGATTGCGCAGCGGCATGAACGACCCCACGATCAGCAGCAGGGCCAGCAGCACGGCCGCGTGCATAGCGTGCATCCGCCACTGGCGCTTGATCGAGGCCAGGGCACAGATCAGAAACCCCGCTCCGAACAGTGACGGGATCAGCGGCGTCCAACTTGCCGTCTCGGTCAGTGAGTAGAACACCACACCCACCAGCACCAGGACCAGCCCGAAAAGGAATGTGATCAGCGGCATGGAACCATCTTAGCCGCCCCGCCGCCGCCGTGTGATCGCCCCTTCCACGTTTAGCGGGGCAGCTTGCTGCCCCATGCCGGTTTCGGCATGAAATATGACGCCGCGGACCGGACCGGCTATGATTCTGCCCCTACCCCCCTGGCCCACCCTCGAATGGAGCACCCATGTTCAAACGTAACACGATCGTGACCTTGGCTGCGCTGTTGACCTGCGCCGCCTTCGCCCTGGCTGAAGAAACCCCCACCCCCGCCCCCGGAAGTGGTGAAGAAACCCCCGCCGCTGCTGCTGCTGAACCAGCGACCCAAGCAGCCGCCACCGAAGCCCCTGCCGAGGCCAAGCCCACCGCCGAGCTGACCCTCGACCAGCAGATCAGCTACGCCCTCGGCTTCGCCACCGCCATGAACCTGCGCCAGCAGGGCATCGAACTGGAAAGCCCCGACCTGTTCGCCGCCGGCTTCCGTCAGGCCTTCGGCCAGGGTGAGCCGCAGCTCTCCGCCCAGCAGATGCAGCAGGCCCTCGCTGCCTTCCAGCAGCGCATGATGGACCAGCAGCAGGCCATGATGCAGAAGATGCAGGAACAGGGAAAGGCCAACGAAGCGGCCGGCAAAACCTTCCTCGATGAGAACGCCAAGAAGGAAGGCGTCACCACCACCGACTCCGGCCTGCAGATCAAAACCCTCAAAGCAGGTGACGGCCCATCCCCCTCCGTCGACAGCGTGGTCACCATCAATTACGAAGGCCGCTTCATCGACGGCACCATCTTCGACAGCTCCTACGAGCGCGGCGAACCGCTGATCTACGATCCCACCCGTTTCAACGTCATCCCCGGCTGGGTCGAAGGCCTGCAACTGATGAAACAGGGCGGCGAATACGAAATCTACATCCCCTCCGACCTGGCCTACGGCCCCCAGGGCAACGGCCCCATTCCCCCCAGCAGCACGCTGATCTTCAAGATGCAGATCCTGAAAGTCAACCCCGCCGGCAGCGATGAACCCGCCACCGCCGCCCCCGCAGACATACAGACAGTCAAGCCCGAGTAATCTCCTCCCACCTCCAATCAATCACAGCATCCCCCCAGGCCGCTCCAGTTCACTGGAGCGGCTTCTTTCTGCGCCCACCCCAAACACTTCGCACTCACAAAATCACTCGAAATGTCCCCATCGCCACCCCCGGAATTGCCCCCCCCGGAAGTTGGCCCGGGGCCTTGGTGAACCAAACAAGGCTAGGTGTCACCTTAATGTTGACACACCCCAATAGGCAGGATAGGATACGCATATCAACCACTAGCTCTTTGACAATTGAACAACTCGGGTTGGACAGTGATCTCACCTGCCGCAACAGCGGCTAGGGTGATAAACACCCTCCTTGGCCATAGCTGCCAAGGTGCATCCTCGGGCAGTGTCATGCAGACTTTGCACTCAGTTCATCGTTGTCAGTCATGAACGCTCTGGATAGCAGTAATGAACCATATTGGCTTATTACTTAGTTAGGCGGAGAGGCGTATCGGAACTCCTGAAGTATCGATTCGCTCAGCCCTAACCCCGTCGAGATCACCTTGGATCGCAACTTTTGGACGTTCCAAAAGCTGTTTCCAAGCGAACCTCTCTTCAAAGGAACAAAAACCATGAAGAGTAAATCGGATCGTGCCAGCCCGAGTAAAGCCCAACTTCTTGTAGACATCGACGCACTTATTGCCATCATCGGCAAAGCGCGTCAGCAATGCAAGAAGAAAGGCAAGAACGGGCTGGTACAACTTGCTCTTGCCCGTCGCAATGCCCGTCGGCTTCGTGAACAAATTATGCGATTGCCCGAAAATTCGAGCATTCTCATCAGAACCACGAAGTCTGTTGCAGCAATTGCGAAGTGGTGTGCCGAGTTGTACTCTCTGCTTTCCTTTTTATTTAACGCGCAGTATTCATGCACGCAGGAAGAATCATTCAATTACTTCGCCGCGCGCAAGGCTGGTCACAGAAAGACCTTTCGGAGCGAATCGGTGTCGCCCGAACTTATCTGGCCCAAGTTGAATCCGGGAAGCGAGATCCCGGGTTGGTCTTGCTTCGCGATGCTGCAAGAGAATTAAAAGTACCTGTTGCCCTACTTCTCGCAAATGAAGAAGGCCCGGCAAGAGACATCAACATTGAATTACGTAAGTTGCTTACCCATGTCCTTGAAGCGCGCGAGCAAATCAGCAGCCAAACGAATTAAACCAAGGCAACTCCACACCATGCGAATTCGTACGGTAAAGCATTTAGCCAAAATGCTTCACTGTTCACCCTCCGAACTACACCGTTTCTCTGCAAATCCCAGGGCTCACTATCGTTTTGGTGAATTCACTGACAAAAAAGGCAAGCCACGGCGCAAAGCTGTGCCAGTCGGCAGACTCCGTGTAATCATGAAAAGCCTGAATAATTACCTTCAACGCCTAGTGCTGCATGATAGCCAGCATGGCGGCAGGAAGAGACGATCCTATGTCACCAACGCTAAACAACATTTACGTCGCCCTGTACTCATCAAGCGCGATATTCACAAATTTTTCCCGTCTGTTACGACCAGAATGGCCTATCGCGCATTTCGATATCGATGCAGGTGTAGTCCAGAAGTAGCCGCCATGCTTGCTGTAATAACTACACCAGATGGATGTTTACCCCAAGGCTCACCTCATAGTACGATCGTGGGGGCACTTGTGGTAGAGCAACTGGCAACACGCTTAAGTCGCCTAGCGAAAAAGCATGGCGCCAAATACACGCAGTATGTTGATGACATCTCACTATCCGGCCCAAAGCACCTTGAGCAGATGGAACCTTTAGTCTGCAAAATCATACGGGACGAAAAGTTCAACCTTGCCTTGGATAAAGATGGCACTGCGCTCAAAGGAGGCGTTGAACATTCATATCAAGAACAAACCGTAACCGGCGTGCGCGTTAATCATCAACTCGACGTAACTTCAAAAGCGAAACGGGATGTGCAATCAATGATTGACTCCCTTACACAAAATGGTGAACCTGAAAGTTTAATAAGATCAATTGAAGGGAAAATTTCGAGTATTAGGCAGCTTAATCCGGGGGCCGCTCGGTCTTTGTTACGCCGTTTACGTCGAGCGCAAAAGTCTAACGGTTAATATCAACCACACCAAGCTATAGTTTATGACTCACACGCCCGGCAAGAATGAAGTCCTTGCTGAGCCATTTCGGGGGCCTTGTAAGGATAGAACTCACGGATATCCCTTCATCACTTGAACCGAGCACGGCGTGAGTTAGCCAGCAGCAGCAGCGGACCGGCGAGCAGCAGCATCGTGCCCGGCTCGGGGGTTGGTTCGTATTCGTACACGCGCACGTAGTCCACGAACATGCCGTTGGGGCTGTCGGCTTTGGAGCCATAGCCTGCGGTGGGGATGACGCCGGCCCAACTGTTGTTGCGGACTTCGGAAGATAGCAGCAGGTACTGGGCACGCTGGGAAATCGGCACGTTCGAGGGTGCGGTCCAGACGATTTTGTCGTCGTAGTAGAAGCTGTAGCTGTCGGGCGTCCAGCGCAGGCCGTAGGTGTGCCAGGTGTCGTTGGCCAGGCCGGGCTGAGATGGGGTGAGGTAGGTCGATTGCTTGTGGTCGCTGCCGTAACCATCCCAGTGCAGGCCGAGGTTGTAGCGACTGGTCACCGAACTGCCGGTGCTGGTGGCGGCGCGGTGTTCGACGATATCGATTTCCATGCCGGCGTTTTCGGGATCGCCCACGGGATGGCCGATGGTGGTTGAGGTGCACCAGAATGCGGACCACATGCCGGGTGAACTGTGGAATTTGGCTTTGACTTCGAAGTAACCGTAGGCGGTGTCGAAAAGCATCTTGCGGAATGAGCCGTCGTAGAGGCGTTCGGCCGTGGTGATGAAGCCGGTGTAGTGCTGGCCGTTCTCGGTGTACACCTGCATGTGGAGCAGGCCGTCGGCGACAGAGACGGCGTTGGCGCTGACGTGAGCATCGTCGCGCGTGGACCAGGGGTAGTAGGCCCATTTGTTGCTGTCGAGGCTCTTGCCGTTGAACTCGTCGGCCCAGACCAGTTCACCCATCCCCGGCGGCAGCGCCTGCGCGGCGCAAACCAACAGCCACGACAAGCCCAAACCTGCCAGCACACCCGCCAAACAGCGCGTCAACATGTGATCACTCCCCACACCCGTTGTTCAAGCCATAACAGTTTACCAAATGGCAGCCGCGATTACGACTCTTTTTCCCAGTCCGCCGGCAAATCAACGTGGAACAGCCCCGTCGCTTCGTCGCGCGACCAGACCTTGTCGAAGTGTTTGCGCTGGGAAATTTCGTTGCCGTCGGGGTTGAGCACCGGCCCGTGCAGGAGGGGATCATCGCCCTTCTGCATCTGCGCGATCAGCCGTTGATGCAGCGAGCGGCGAATCTGGTCGTAGTGCGGGTCGCTGGCCACGTTGCGAAATTCGTGGGGATCCTCCGCCAGGTCATAAAGCTCCTCCGTCGCGGCGGGCGCGGAGTACAGCTCGTTGATCACATCCTTGCCATAACGATGCACCGCCTGCGGCTCGATGGTGAAAGGCACGTGCGGCTCGAAGTTGAGGATGTACTTGTAGCGCTCGGTGCGGATCGTGCGCCCGGGATCGTACAGCGCATGGTAAGACTGCTCGGCGAAGATGGCATCGCGGACTTGCGGCGTTTGCCCGGTGAGCACGGGGACGAAACTGCGGCCGTCCAGCGTCTGCGGCGCGGGATGCTGCACCCCCGCCCATTCCAGCAGCGTCGGGGCCAGGTCCACGTTGCTGAGCAAGGCATCGCAACGACCGGGTGTGAGCACGCCGGGCCAGCGCATGAGCATGGCGATGCGCAAACCCGGATCGTAGAGCGTCATCTTGGCCCGCGGAATGCCCGGGCCGTGATCGGTGGTGAAGATCAGCAGCGTGTTGTCGGTCATGCCCGCTTTGTCCAGCGCTTCGACCACGCGCCCGAACTGGGCGTCAGCCTGATGGACGTACTCAGCGAATGAGGCCATGTCGCGCCGGGCGGCGGGAATGTCGGGCAGATAGGGCGGCAGGGTGATGCTCTCGCCGACTGACTCATCAAATTCGTCCGGATATGACCGGTGCACCGACCACGTGGTCAGCATAAGGAACAATGGCTGATTGGACTTGCCGTGCTCGCTGATGATTCGGGCAGCGGTGTCCATCTTCTGATCGTCGTTGCCTTTGTGATATGCCTGATAGCCGAACCACTTGGGATCGGTGCTGTCGGTGACGCCGACCAGGTGCGTGGCGTAGCCTGCATCGCGCAGCAGGCGCGGCAGGGGATGGATATCAAGATGGCAGGTGAAGCCGCGGTTGAGTTGGCCCATGACGCCGTTGGTGTGCGGATACAGGCCGGTCATCGCACTGCTGCGACTGGGTCCGCAGGTGGGCGCGACGGAAAAGTAGTTGCCAAACAGCACGCTCTGAGCGGCCAGGGCATCGAGATTGGGCGAACGGATCCCGGAACGGCCGTAGCACCCTAACCAGTCGCCCAGGTCGTGCCACAACACCACGACGATGTTGGGCGGGCGATCTGAATCGATGCGTTGCAACATCGGCTGGTCTGCGGCTCGAACAGCGCGGCTGCTCAGCCCCCCCGCTGCCGCGGCTCCGAGCCCCACCATGCGCAGAAACTCTCTTCGGTTCATGGCCCCATCGCTCCAGAAAGCCCCAGCCGCACCATGATGATCCGCCGTGCTTCGCCATGCAAGCGCGAATCGCGGTCGAATCCACTAACATGACGGACAATCAATGGAGGCAGGTCGGACATTTTGGAAAGGAGCTGCCATGCGCATTTCGGGACTTTGCATGTCATTGGGATTGGTGTTGGGGATCGCTGGTGCGGTGATGGCGGGGCCGGGCGGGGAACCGGGCCATCGACTGGCGGATCCGGACAGCCTGATCGACGCCAAGTTTCCCGACAATCCGCAGAAGATTCGCCCGCTGGCGCAGGATTACGTGGAGTTGGGCCACTCGCCGGACCCGGAGGGCATTTACCAAGGCTCGCCTTTCATCCTGGTGCTGGACGGCGGACGCTTGATTGCCGGCTACGGCGAGGGCGGCCCCGCTTACGTCAAGTACAGCAAAGAACACGACCAACTCGACGATCAAGGCAAGCCGCTCAATGCCGTGGTGATGACCAGCGACGATCACGGCCAGACGTGGACGCTGCGCAAACGCTATCGCATGAGCCACCAACGCGCCTTTGAAGCGGACGGCCGCCTCTACATCCTCGGCCACGACGGCGACCTGCGCATCATGCGCAGTGATGACCACGGCGACACGTGGACCGACCCCGTCGAACTGACCCACGGCGAAACGTGGCACCAGTCGCCCTGCGGCTACTGGAAGACCGACGATGACATCTACATCGTCATGGAACACCGCCACGGCGACGAGCGCGGCCTCAAAGGCTGGGACGTGGCGACCATCGCCCCCGTGCTCATGCGCGGCAAGCTCACCGATGATCTGATGAAGCGCGACAACTGGACCTTTGCCAGCGAACTGGTCTTCGAGGATGTGGTCGATCGCAGCAAGCTCAACTACGTCGGCATCCCCTTCCTCAAGGACGACCCGCGCAAGCCTGTGCCCATGGACGGCGCACCGGATCGCAAGATGCACTCGATGGGCTGGCTCGAAACCAACGTGGTGCAGATCACCGATCCCAATCACATCTGGTACGACCCCACCGGGCATACCTTCCACCTGCTCAGCCGCTGCAACACCGGCGGCACCAACATCGCCTGTCTCAGCAAGGTCGTCGAAAACCCCGATGGCACCATGACCACCATGCTGGAAAAAGCCCCCTCTGGCCAGGACATGCTGTTTATCCCTCTGCCCGGCGGCGAAATGAAATTCTTCGTCAAGTACGATCCGGTCACCAGGCTGTACTGGCTGGCCAGCAGTCAGCCGACCGACAGCATGGTGCGCGGCGACACGATGGACCCGCTCCGCTACAGCCTGCCCAACCAGGCACGCCACCGCATGGTGCTGCATTTTTCGCGCAACTTGATCGACTGGTGCTTCGCCGGCCTGGTGGCGATCGGCCCGGACATGAACGCGTCGCGGCACTACATGTGCATGGACATCGATGGCGATGACCTGGTCATCGTGTCACGCAGCGGTGACGATCGGGCCTACAACGCCCACAACTGCGACATGATCACCTTCCACCGTATCAAAAACTTCCGCGGCCTGGTCTACTGAACGCCCCCGTAACACCACCGAACCCACAAACCACACCACCCCGCGCCCAACAACCCACCATGCAGCATCAACAGCATCGCCCATTTAACGGCTGTTATTAGTTTTCTAAAAAACTAATAACAGCCACTAGGGTCGATCAAAGTCACGCAACGGACGTGTTGAGGATCGGGTCGTGACGATGCAACGTTGGTGACCAAAGCCATTGCGGGTCGCGTTACCTGGCAAACGGGCTGTCGGTGCTGATCAGGATGTTGTCGAGCCAGTGCGGTGAATTGGAGACATCTTCCAGTGAGCCGCCGCTGCCGATGCGCACCGCGTTGATCGAGCCGCAGTCATCCATGGTGGGATAGGCCTTGCCGCCCACGGCGGTGGCGGCAGATTCGGGTTTGCTCAGGTCGGGGTTGACCCAGAATGTGACGCCGTCAATGCCGTCGGTCAGGTCCAGGCGCACCACCAGCAGCGAGGCTTGCGTGGATTTGACATCGGAAACCAGGCTTATTTTCTTTTCAGAAACACGGACGTTGCCGACATCGAAGTTGGCGGTGCCGCTGTTCTGGCCGATGATGATGCGTTCATCGTTATCCTGGAACAGAGCCAGGCCGAAGAAACGGGTCTTGTCGTTCTGGATGGTTTTCTGCATGCGCAGGCTGATGTAGTAGGTGTGGCCGGTGGTCAGCGGGTTGGCGATACCGCGATAGAGCAGACCGCCCTTGCCGCCGGCGTCGCCCATCTCGGCGCGGCTGCCGTCGGGATAAGTCTCGCCAGGCGCGGTGATCTGGAGATTGTTCGTGCCGCTGGTCTTGGTCAGACCCAGATCGCTCGCCCATGCCGAACGCCAGCCCTCCCCGTCGTGGCGGCCGATCAATTCACCCACGGGATAGTCGAAGTTCTCCTGGGCGATCACCTCCGCAGCGGCGGATGCACACCAGGTGCAGAGACAAAGCAGCAGGCAGCAGGCGGTGACGAAGCGGGTGACGACTGGCATGGGTGGCTCCAGGTAAGTGTTTTGAATCAGCATTAACGCGGCTGCATGATACCGCACCGCCACCTGGCCGACATCTCGGAACAGGCGGTTGCGACTACTCGATCACTTGCTCCAGCCCGATCGCGTGAGCCGGCAACGATGATCGTTGCCGCGTGCAGATGGACTGTTGCGCCATGGCATTTGCGATCGCCAACAACTGCCGCGTCACCGGTTTCCGCCATCACCCCTGCCCCACTGCCCAACCGAGTCAACCCCTGAAAATCGGCATAAAACCAGGAAAAACGAAGAACATATTTAAGTTAAATATGATCTTCTAAAGAGCGTTGTTTGAGATGATGGGAATGCGTGTGTGTGTGTGTGTGCAGGGGGATGAGGGATCGGATTGGGGGTGCGGCCGAACACCTCCAGCCCCAACAGGGTGCGGCAGAGCCGCGGCGCTAGGTAGGGGAATGGGGAATCAGGTGGCGGGTATTACTCAATCTGCCCTCTGCCATCCACCTTCCGCCATCTGCCATCAGATGGTGGATTCGGTGACGCGCAGGACTTCATCGATGGTGGTCAGGCCGGCGGCCACCTTGCGGAAGCCATCCTCGCGCAGCGTCACCATGCCGCCTTCGATGCACATGCGGCGGAACTCGCTGACGTTGGGGTTGCCGGCAATCTTGTCGCGCAACTGATCGTTGAAGACCAGCAGTTCATAGAGGCCGACACGGCCGGCGTAACCGGTGCCGCGGCATTTATCGCAGCCTTCGCCGATGCACACCTCATCGAAGGAGATGCCGTGGACGGCCAAAGCGTCGGCGACGGCCATGTCGGGCGGTTGCTGCTTCTTGCAGTGGTCGCAGATGCGGCGGACGAGGCGCTGGGCGAGCGTGGCGTTGACGGCAGCGCCGATGAGGTAGGGTTCGACGCCGATGTTGATCAAGCGCGTGATGCTGGAAGGCGCGTCGTTGGTGTGCAGGGTGGAGAGCACCAGGTGGCCGGTGAGCGAGGCCTGGATGGCGATCTTGGCGGTTTCAGAGTCGCGGATTTCGCCCACCATGACCACGTCAGGATCCTGACGCAACAGGGCGCGCAACGCGGCGGCGAAGGTCATGCCGATCTTCTCGTGCGTCTGGCACTGGTTGATGCCGTTGAGGTGATACTCGACGGGATCTTCGACGGTGGAGATATTCAGCTTGGCCCGGTCCATCTTGTTCAGCGAAGCGTACAAGGTGGTGGTTTTGCCCGAGCCGGTGGGTCCGGTGACCAGGAGGATGCCGTGGGGCTGGTCGATCTGGTTGCGCCAGATGAGCAAGGCATCTTCATCCATGCCGAGCTGTTCGAGATCGACCTGGATGGAGCGGGTGTCGAGGATACGCATGACGGCTTTTTCGCCGCTGGCGGTAGGCAGCGTGCTCAAGCGCAGGTCGAGCTTGCGGCCGTGGACCACGGCACGGATGCGGCCGTCCTGGGGCAGGCGGCGTTCGGAGATATCGAGGTTGGCCATGATCTTCAGACGCGAGATGATGGCTGCGTGCATGTGGGCGGGCGGGTTCATGGCCTCGAACAGCACGCCGTCGATGCGGTAACGAACCTGCAGGCGTTTTTCCTGCGGCTCGATGTGGATGTCGCTGGCGCCTTCCTTGACCGCGTTGAAGATCAGATAGTTGACGAAGCGAATAACCGGGCTTTCACCGGCCATGCGCTCCAGGTCGAGATCCTCTTCCTTCGATTCGACGACTTCGACGTCGTCCTCGTGGATGTCGGCGATGATGTCGTCAACTTCCAGCGTCTCCTCCGTGTCCTCGACCTGACGGGACAGGATGACCGATTCGATATCAGCCCGGGTCACCACCACGGGCTTGACCGGCTGCGAGAGCTTGTGACGGACCTCATCGATGATCTGCAGATTGTCGGGATGGACCACGCCCAGGATCAGGCGCGGGCCATCGAAGCGCAGCGGCATGACCCAGTACTTGTGGCAGAACTCAATACCCAGACGCTCGATCTGCTTGAAGGTGTCCAGTTCGGGCGATTCGATGCGTTCAAAGACCATGCCCGCCTGCCTGGCGACCGCCTGCTGGATGGGCAGTTCGTTGACGCCCGTGTCGTAGAGGATGTCAGCCAGGGCCTTGCCGGGCGTGTTGCGAGCGAGGGTTTCCGCGGTGGACAACTGCTCAGCGGTGATGACCTTGTCCGCAAGCAGTTGCTTGCCCAGGTCATCAGTGCGGGCGGTCTGCGTGGTCGGCTCATCCGGCGTCCACAGATCGCTGAGTGCTCCGGCTCCCGGAAAGGAGCCCACCCCAGGAAGCTGATTGTTCTGAGAATCGTGGGTCATGCGCGGTGCTCACGTCTATGATGGGGGGAAATTCGAATGACGAAATTCGAAACAATGTTCGAATGACGAATGGTGCAGCCATGTTTGTTTCGTCATTCGTTATTTGAGCATTCGTCATTGTTTCGTCATTCGAATTTCGTCATTCGAATTTCCCCACCGGTTCTCTCAGTGCCGTTTAGGGCCGGCGGCGGTGTCCTGATTGTTGATCGCCAGGTTGAAGCGCTGCTCACCCAGGCGCACGGTCACCTGCATCGGCTCGATGCTCTCGACGACGAAATCGCCCAGGTGATCGCCGACCTGGACCATCTCGTTATTGATGATGGCGACGCTGCGGCGGCCGATCATGATCGAATCGACGCGGTACTTGCTCAGCGACTGCTCAAGCTGAAGGCGGCGGCGGGCCAGGGCCAGTTCAGTGGCGGTGGCGTCGGCGACGGTGTCGGTCGGCTGGGCCTCGTCAAAGCTGAACAGGAAGGGGTTCTTCTTGACGTAGCGGATGGGCACCTGGTGGGAGGTCGAGTCGCTGTTGAGCAGCGTGAGCACCTGGTTGGCATCGTGGAACAGCAGGCCGAGGTTGTCCGGGTGCATGGGATCCTTGGGATCGACCTTGTCGGGGGAAGAGAGCTTGGTGATCCAGTTGTCCATGCGGGCTTCCAGCTCGCGCGAATCGTCCTTGGGCTCATGGCCCTGCGTGAGACGCATGGCGTAGAGCGAGCCGGCAGCTACCAGGGCGACGACCACGATCAACAGCGTGGTCTGGCCCAGGAAATTGCGGCCGGTGTCGGAGTTGGTCTCGGTGATTTCGCCCTCGCCGAAGGAGCTGCCGCCGCTGAGCATGGAGAGGCTGGCGATCTTCTGCTGATCGTGATCCTCGCCGGCGGTCTCTTCCTCGAAGGCCTTTTTGGGATCGTACGTGCTCATAGCCTGCTCCTTGTGGACTGCGTGGTGGTGGCCGCGTCCTGGTCGCCTTCAAAGAAGATGGTCAGGGTCATCTCGGCAGTCATGGCCCCGTCCACATCGCTGCGCTGATCTTTTTTGAGGACCATCTCGGGGATGCGCGTGATGCGGGGCATGCGCTCCAACTGCTGCAGGAAGGTGTAGAAGCCGTCGAAGTCGCCGATGATCTGCATCTTGATGGGAACCTGGGCGTACTGGGCCTGCTTCTCGATCTTGTCGGTGCGCACGCTCTTGGGGGTCAGACTGTTGCTGCGGGCCAGCTCCCAGACCTCCTTGAGCACGCTCTCGACCTCGCGCTGCTCGGGCAGCTTCTGCTCGAAGGCATCGATGGCCTCGGTGAGCTTCTTGATCTCATCGTCGAGGTTGCGCATCACGGCATGGGTCTGCTCCAGCTTGGTCAGCTTCTGCTGATCGCGGGCCATATCCTCGCGCATGGCGACGATCATCTGGTTGCGATCGCGGAAGACCACGAAGTAGGACGCCACCGGCACCGCCAGCAGCAGCAGGATGAACAGGGCTTCACGCAGTCCGAATCGCATGGTTATGCCTTTCGATCGTGTTCCATTGCAACGACGTACCGAAGCACGCTCTGGTGCGAGCGTCGAAGATCATTGCTTATCCGAAGCAGGCGCCACCGCACCGGTGGGCGGGGCATCGATCTGGAGCTTGCTGGACATCGGGTTCTGTTTCAGCGGGCGGGCCACCATGGTCTTTTCCACCTGTGACAGGTCCAGATCCTGGTTGATGGTCATCTCGATCTTGAACTTGCGCACATCGTGATCGTCAACTTTGGTCTGCTCGCTGTACTGCAGGTTGACGTTCTGGAACATGGGATGGTTGGACAGGGCGGCCATGAACTGGGCCACCTCCACGTCGGTCGGAGCCAGGCCCACCAGGTCCAGCGACACTTCCGTCGGCTGAAGCTCCGGCAGCGGCTCTTCGGTGACCTGGGCAGCCTTGTTGCGACGCGAAGACTTGGACTCGCGCTCCATCGAGGTCTTGGGCTGCGGCGCGGTGCGCAGCACCTTGGTGGACAGATCCATCTCCAGCAGGCCCATGGTGGCGGGCATGTGGTTGATCAGCTCCGACAGCAGACGATCGCGCGGGATGCGCTCGACCAGCACGGCCGAGAGGGCCGCCTTGCGCACCATGGTCTGGCGCTGCTGGGTCAACTGCTCGATCTGCTCGAGTTGCTTGGCCTTGTCGGTCAACTGCTGACGGACCTCCGCCCGCTGCTGACGGACCTGGCTGACCTGGCGGCCGGTGACGAACCACGCCGCCACCACGCCAGCCATCACCACCGAGAACAGGGCCAGGCAGATGACGTTGGTCCGCCGGGCGATCCGCTTTTCCAGGTAGTCTTCAGGTAGAAAACTTGAATGCTGAGCCATGGTGTTTGCTCCGCTTGGCTTCGCTTACAGATTCGCTTCACTCCAACACAGTCCGTAAGGCACCGTCCAGCCGGGCTGCGGCTGATTCAGGTCCACCCCCACGGGATTCTTGGCTTTGCTGATGCGCATCAGGGCCGCGAACGGATCGCCCAACTGGGCTGCGATCCGCAGCTTCCGCGCGATCTTCTGGCACAGGTCCGTGTGCCGGCTCTCGCCGCCCAGGAACACCAGCCGCGACAAGGGTTGCTGCGGGAAGCGCCGCTGGTAATAGCGCACGCACATCTGCAATTCATCCATCAGGAAGTCGAGTGTGGGATCAGCCTGCTCCTGGGCCGCAGCCCCCGGGGCACTGGTTGCAGCAGACGAAGCGGATTCCATCACCGCCACCGCCCCGCCGCCTGAACTGCCGGCCGAAGCCTTGCCGTTCATGCGCGCTTCGCGGGCGGCGGTGAAGCTGACCTTGTTCATCTGGGCATACTGGCGCGTCATCTGATCACCAGCCGCGGCGAAGGTCTTGGCGAAGACCATGCGCTGACCGCGCGCAATCACCAGCGTGGTCACCGCCGAGCCGATGTCCAGAAAACCAACCACGCGCTCGGCGTCATCGCTGCGCTGATACAACTGGGCGAAGCCCTGCAGGATGGCCTGCGGCACACTGTGCATGCCCACCACGTCCAGCTTGCATTGTCGGGCCAGGTTCAGGTAGGAGATCACCGTTTCCCGTTGCACGGCAATGACCACCACTTCCTGAAACGATGAGCCGTTGTCCGCGATCTGTCCCGCATCGAAGTGGCGCACCACCAGGCGGGCCGGGTCCATGCCCAGGCGATCGCGCAGATGGGCTTCCACCAGCGGCCCGGTGTCGGCGCCTTCCTGGGCGGTGACGTCCAGGTTCTGCATCAACGTGGACTGTGAAGGAATGGCCAACATGGCGCGGCGGCCCTTGAACGGCTGCTGTTTGAGCAGCTTGCGCAGGGTCTGGCTGTAGAACGCCATGCGGGCGGCCGAGTCCTGCCGCGCCTCCTCCGGCACCACCGCGGCTGCGGCAGCCAACAGTTGAGCCGGCTGCTCCGGTACCACCTGGAGCAGTTTCAGGCTGTCAGCACCAAAATCCACCGCGATCGGCGACACACGCTGCTTGCTCAGGCCGAATCCCATCAGGCTCCTCACCTCCATGTCACGACCAAGGGGCAACCGACCTACCCCAACTACGGGCAGCTTGAGCCGATTCCCTCGGTCAACATCGACCCATTCCAGCATCAGGTTTAGCCGGTTATCCGACCTTGCCCGATCGTTACAAACGGGTGTCGGGTGGCGGGTATCGGGTATCGGGTGTCGGGAAAACAGCAGCCGTGCTACAGTGCCTTACCCGATACCCGACACCCGATACCCGATACCCGACATGGACCTAACTCCCCGCCAGATCGTTGACGCTCTCGACCGTTACATCATCGGCCAGCACGAGGCCAAGCGTGCGGTAGCCGTGGCCATTCGCAATCGCTGGCGCCGTCGCCGGCTCGATGCCGAGATGAGCCGCGAGGTCTATCCCAAGAACATCATCATGATCGGCCCCACCGGCGTGGGTAAGACCGAAATCGCCCGCCGCCTCAGCGACCTGGTCAACGCCCCCTTCCTCAAGGTCGAATCCAGCAAGTACACCGAGGTCGGCT
>CAYYGM010000028.1:0-35984 GCA_964471555.1 uncultured Phycisphaeraceae bacterium | reverse complement strand
GCGACGGCAACGTCAACCTGGCCGACCTGCAGATCCTCGGCGACAACTGGGGCTTTGGCACCAGTCCCGATCTTTCCCTGGATCAGGCCTTGGCACAGGCGGGCATCGCCATTCCCGAGCCGGCCAGCCTGGCCATGCTGGGTATCGGCAGCCTGCTGCTGGTTCGCCGCCGCACGCTTGGATAAGCACGCCTTGGTGAGTGATAGGAGTTCTCTAACCCTGTTGAGAGGAGATCGTTCCATGAGATTACGACTTTTCGCATCGGCCCTCGCCGCTGGAGCGGCACTGTGGATCAGCCCTTTGGTGCAAGCGGCTGTGGTGTATCAGGACAGTTTCGCAGTCAACAACGCAGGTGGTGACACCGCTCGCGACCCGGGCGATCCGCTGGCGGGCACGAACACGGAAGTGGGCAGCGGAACCTGGGATGGCACTGGAGACTATCTGCTGGGCCAGGTCGGGGCCACCACGGATGGTTACGTCTATTCCACCAACTCGAGCAGCATCGCCACCTTTGCGGCCCTGCCCCTGACGCTCAATGCCGGCGATTCCGCCACGATTGAAGCACGCATTCAGGCCTACAACAATGTCGGCACGGACAACTGGATCGCGATTGGTTTCCTGGACAGCTCCAACTCCTGCTATGCCGCGGGCAAAACCTGGCTGCTGATGAGACAGGACACCAGCCGCACCGATGAAATCGTCATGCTTGGCGCCCTGGGCGGCACTAGTGCAGGCAACACGCTGATCAAAACAGCCATCCCCGGCTCTCCCGATTCCGATGGCTATAACCTCGTGCAACTCACTTACGATTCAGCCGCCAACACCGTCTCCCTGGTCGTCAATGGCCAATCCGTCCTGTCTAACGTGGCGGACCTGGGCACGCCGACCATTTCCCACGTGGGGTTCCAGTTCTTCAGGACCACCGTGGAAGGCGCCGTGGATGACTTCAAAGTCACCGTGACGCCGGTACCTGAACCGGCCACGACGGCCTTGCTCGCTCTGGGTGGATTGTTTTTTGCTTACCGCGACGGCCGCCGACATGGTGGTTGAGTCGTGATGGAACTGGCGGCTGGCCCCGGAAGGGACCGGTCGCCTTTACTGTTGTTCGCATACTTACAACCTTTGCAGGCGGGGACCGATGAGAAATCCAGGATCGCTCAACATGCAACATCACCAGTATCTTTATCGCCTCGGGGCATCCATGATCGGCATGTGTCTTATGATGTTGGCCGGCGCATCATGCGCCATGGCTGCCAACGTCGACATCATTTTTGCCGGCGGCCAGTCCAATGCGGTGTATGACCCTTGGGCTACAAACATTTTGTCGGTCATGTCCGGCAGCGGTTACTACGAAAATCTGCAGATGGTTCACGCCCGCCACCCCGGCGAAACCATCGCCAACTGGGTGTTGGAAGCTGGGGGAGGTAGCTACAGCAAACAGGCCAACTACCTCAACGACTTTTTCAATCCCTCGGGTACCGGCCTGCTCCAGCAGACCATCGCACAGGTGATCCAGAACGGCGATACCCCTGTTTTCCGCGGGTTTTTCTGGTTCCAGGGTGAATCCGACACCGATTATGCCGGCGAAGTCAGCGCCTATCGCGGGCGCTACCTGGGCATGCTGGACATGCTGCAGCAGGATCTGGGCTTGAGTGCCCCGATCGACTTCTCCATGGCGATCATTGATTACGGTGTCAATAACAATCTCAGTGAAGCGCAGAAGGTCTTGGTCAACCAGTTGCGCGATGTGCAGACCCAGATCGGGTTGGACTTCAACTACGGCGTGGCGGTAGACAGTCGGCCTTACATTCGCCGCGACACCTGGCACCTGGAGACGGACCAGTACGGGCCCTATGCCCAGTTGATGGCCAACACGTTCATCACCAACAACAATCCGTTCCCTCCACCCTCCAGCCACTACTTCGACAGTTTCGCAGTCAACAACGCCGGCGGCGATACGTCGCGCGATCCCGGTGATCCGCTGGCAGGCACGCACACCGAAGAAGGCGGCGGATTGTGGATCGGGACCAGCGATTACCGGCTGGGTCAGAACGGCTCCGGCACGGACGGCTACGTCTATTCCACCAACGAGACGAGCCTCAGCACCTACGCCAGTCTGCCGTTGACCATGAACACCGGCGAAGTGGCGACGATCGAAGCACGCATTAAATCCTACAACTCGAACGGCATCGACAACTGGATCGCCATCGGTTTTCTCGACGGTGCCGGCTCGTGCTACGCGGCGGGAGACACCTGGATGCTGATGCGCCAGGACACGACCCGCTCCGATGAAATCGCGGTGTTCGGCGCGTTGGGCGGCACGGGCGCGGACAACACGATGATCAAGTCCGCCATCCCCGGCTCGCCCGATGCCGACGGCTACAACCTGGTGCAGTTGACCTACAACTCGGCGGCCGACACCATCAGTCTCGTGGTCAACGGCGTAAACGTCCTGACTGAGGTCGCGTACCTGGGCACACCCAACATCAGCAACGTCGGCTTCCAGTTCTTCCGCACCACCGTGGAAGGAGCCCTGGATGATTTCAAGCTCACCGTGATCCATGCCGGCGACGCCAACGGTGACGGGATGGTCAACCTGGCGGACCTGCAAATCCTCGGCGACAACTGGCAATCCACCTCGGCCTCGTGGTCGCAAGCGGACTTCAGCGGCGACGGCAGCGTCAACCTGGCGGACTTGCAGATCATCGGCGACAACTGGGGCTTCGGTGCGGCATCAGACATCCGCTTCGATGAGGCGCTGGCGTTGGCGGGGGTGGCGATCCCGGAGCCGGCCGGCCTGACCCTGCTGGGTGTCGGCGGCCTGCTGCTGCTTCGCCGGCGCACGTTTTGATCACCCGACAGTCCTACAAAAGCCCGAGGTCGGCATCGGCTACCCTCGGGGCTGGGATATGAAAATGTCATGCAGGTACACGTTGGCGGCGCTCATGCTTACGGTCATGAGTGCGGTAGCGGCCGGTGCCGGGGCGGATGGTCCCGTGCTGCACCTGGACTTCGAGCAGGATGCCGGGCCGCAGGTTCAAGACACCGTCAGCGGACAGATCGCGGGCCATATCGAGGGCAGCGCCGCCGTGTTTGCTGCCCCGGGTCCGCGCCCCGATCTGTTCCCGGGGATGAGCGAAACCAACCGTGCGTTGCGCTTCGCGCAGCCGAACACGCAATTCGTGTTCGAGTTAAACCTGAACGACCTCTTGCGTGGATGTGGAGCTGTAACATTATCTGCCTGGGTGCGGGTCGATCAGAACCGTGAGGGTCAGGCCAACCTCGTCACGCTTTTTGCGGGCAATGCCAGCAGCACCAGTTTCGTACTGATCACCGAAAACGTGGGCCGCAGCGTTGTGATCGGCGGCCGAAGCGGCGTGGACGATCGCTTTGCAGGGGCTCGTGCGCCCTTGCACGACGAGGGCTGGTCGCATCTGGTCGGGATCCTGGATTTTGCCCACCGTGAAGCGCGGATGTATGTCAACGGCAAACTGGAATCCGCCACGCCGATCTCCGCCGGCAAGTGGGCCAATACGACGTATCAGCCGCCGGACCAGTCCGATCCCGCCGTGATTGGTTCCATGGGTGGTCATCGCTATTTCCACGGTGACATCGACGAGGTCATGCTCTATCCCTATGCACTGGATGATCCCGACGGCGATGGCGGCCGCTCGGATTCGCAAGTGGAATCTGTCGGGCAGCAAAGCGCACAGGTGTTGCCGCAGCCGCTCAGGAGGCTCAAGTACAACCATCCCGGCCTGGGAGTGGACCTGGGCGGCGGCCTCATGTCATTTACCAGTCCCGCGGTCACGGATTACGACGGCGACGGCCATCTCGACCTGATCCTGTTCTGCACCGATGTGCCGCGGCATGGAACCTATCTGTTCCGCAATGCCGGCCGCAGCGGTGATCAACCGCTGTTCGAGCCGCCCGTGCGTCTGGGCGACGCGCCTTCCAATGCACAGGCTTCCTACAGCCGCGGCCGCTTGCGCGTGCTGACGCCGGCGAGGGAGTACACCAACTTCAACAGTGCGCTTTTCGCCGCCCCGGTCGATCTGCCCCTGCCCGCCAATGTCCATGATCAGCAGCGCATCCGAGCCAACCAGTGGCGCTACGTCGATTACGACGGCGATGGTCACGACGACATCGTTGTGGGCGTGGGCGACTGGTCCGATTATGGCTGGGATCAGGCCTTCAACCCAGGGGGGCAATGGACCAACGGCCCGCTGCACGGCTACGTCTATCTGATCCCCAATCACGGCACCGTCTCATCACCCCAATACGCCACGCCTGAAAAGTTGCAAGCCGGCGGTGCGGCAGTGGACGTGGCCGGCATGCCTTCGCCCTGCTTTGCCGACTTCGATGGCGATGGCGACCTCGACCTGATCTGCGGTGAGTTTGTTGACAGCTTCACCTACTTCCAGAACGTGGGCACACGCACCGCGCCGCGCTATGCAACTGGCTCACCGCTGCTGCTGAATGGTCAAACATTGCGAGTGCCAAGCTGCATGCCGGTGCCCATCGCCTACGACTGGAACGGCGACGGCTGGCCCGATCTGATCACCACCATGGAGAACGGGCAGGTGCTGTTGATCGAGCACACGGGTCAAGTCCGCGACGGCTTACCGCAGTTCAAGGCGCCGATCCCTTTTCGACAGAAGGCGGACGATCTGAAGTTCGGCGTGCTGGCGACGCCCGTATCGTTCGATTGGAATGGTGACGGGCGGGAGGATCTGATCTGCGGCAACGCGGCTGGGTACATCGGCTTCATCGAAAACCTCGATGGCGGCGATCCACCCAAGTGGGCTGCCCCGGTGCTGCTGGAAGCTGATGGCCAGCTCATCCACATTCAGGCAGGAGACAACGGCTCTGTCCAGGGCCCGGCCGAACGGAAATGGGGTTACACCACGCTGTCGGTTGCCGATTGGGATCTGGACGGCCTGCCCGACCTGATCGTCAATTCCATCTGGGGCAAAGTGATCTGGTATCGCAACGTAGGCACGCGCACCCAACCGAGACTCACCGCGGCGCAACCGCTGCAAGTGGAATGGCCTGCACGCCCGCCCAAGCCCGCGTGGAACTGGTGGCCGCCTCAGGATCACGAGCTGGTCGCGCAATGGCGCACGACGCCCGCCGTTCTGGACTTGACGGGTGATGGTCTGCCGGACCTGGTGATGCTCGATACCAAAGGTTTTCTGGTGCTGTTCGAGCGCCAGCGTGTGGGCGGTCAACTGATGCTGATGCCGCCGCGGCGGATCTTCTACACGGATGGTCCCTCAGCGTTCGACCAGATTCACAAAGCCAAATTCAACGGCGCAGGCCTGCTGCAACTCAACGATGGCGAAGGTGGCCACAGTGGTCGACGCAAGTTTGTCTTCGCAGACTGGAACGGCGACGGTGCGCTGGACCTGCTGGTCAACAGCACCAATGTCGATCTGCTGCGCAACCTGGCGCAGGATGATCAACGTGTGGTCTACCGGCAGTCCGGGCCCATCGGCGATCGAACCCTCGCCGGCCACACCACCAGCCCGACCATCGTCAACTGGGATCAGGATGGATATCCCGATCTGCTGATCGGTGCGGAAGATGGCTGCTTCTACTACCTGAAGAATCCCTATGCCGGCATGAAGGGGGAGCAGCCATGAAGCGATGGATGGCATCAACGATCCTGCTGGTTCTGCTGTGTGGCCCGATGGCCCGGGCGGACGTGCAATTACCAGGCATTCTCAGCAGCAACATGGTGCTTCAGCGCAACCAGCCCATCGTCATCTGGGGGCAGGCCGATCCGCAACAGACGGTCACGGTGGAGATGGCAGGTCAAAGCGCAACAGTGGTGGCTGACCAGCAAGGCCGGTGGTCCCTGCAACTGGACGCGATGGAGGCTGGCGGGCCGTATGTGATGACGGTCGAGGGGAACAACAGGATCGAACTGACCAACGTGCTGGTGGGAGATGTCTGGCTATGCGCCGGCCAATCCAACATGCAGCGATCCATGACTCTCTCTGAAGCCGGCCGTGATGAGATCGCCCATGCTGACCGCCCGCGGATCAGGCTGCTGACGCCGGATCGCGTGCCTGCCGACCAGCCGGTCGCTGATGTTCAGTTGGTTCAAGCGTGGACGCCCTGCTCGCCGCAGTCGGTCAGTGGGTTCTCCGCGGTGGCGTATTACTTTGGTGCAACACTGGAAGATGAGTTGGACATTCCCATCGGCCTGATCAACTGCTCCTGGGGCGGCACGCGGGCTGAAGCGTGGACCAGTGAACCCGCCTTGCGCGCTGTGCCCGCATTGAAAACCGTCTATGATCGCGCCGGGAAAATTCAAGCCTCCGCCAACCTCGAACCGCAGCGGCAACACCTGCCCGCCCGCATCTTCAACAGCCTCATCGCACCTTTGACGCGGCACCCGATTGCCGGCGTGATCTGGTACCAGGGCGAAAGCAACGAACCCTGGCCCAATGAGTACCGCACCTTGCTGCCCACGTTGATCGCCGACTGGCGCGCCCAGTGGGACCGACCGAACCTGCCGTTCGGCATCGTGCAATTGACAGCGTATCGGCAACCTCAGAGTAAGCCCGCAGAGGACAGTCGTTGGGCCATGATCCGTCAGGTTCAGTTGGACGTCAGCCGCTCTGTCCCGCACACGGGTCTGGCAATCACCACTGACATTGGCGACCAGAACAATATCCATCCCGCCAACAAGCGCGACGTGGGCTATCGCCTGGCCCTGTGGGCATTAGCTGACGTGTACGGATTTCCATATTTGGCCGGGAGTCCGATCTTTCGAGATATGAGCATTGCCGGCGATAAGGTGACACTCACGTTCGATCAGGTCGGCGGTGGTCTGGTGGTGCGGGGCGGCGGGGAGCTGCGCGGTTTTGCCGTAGCCGGGGCCGATCGCAAATTTGTCTGGGCCAGGGCGGTGCTCGATGGGAATCGCATCACGCTGAGCGGAGAGGGAGTGCGCAAGCCCGTCGCGGTTCGCTACGGCTGGGCTGACAACCCGCGCGGCAATCTCTTCAGCGTGAACGGTCTGCCCGCTTCACCATTTCGGACTGACGACTGGCCCACATGCGAGGATGCGCGATGAGGGCCCAGACCACCTCCAATTCAAAAGCGCAACGGCAGTCTGCACAGCGATTGCATGCGGATTTTGCTGATCCGCCGCTTCAGTATCGCCCGGTGCCGTTCTGGAGTTGGAACGAGCGCATGGAACCGACCGAGCTGCGCCGCCAGGTTCGCTTGCTTGCCGCAAGCGGGTGGGGAGGCGCATTCGTGCACAGTCGTGGCGGCCTGGTCACACCGTATTTGAGCGAAGACTGGTTCGCGGCTGTGGATGCCGTGATGGATGAATGCCGCCAACAGAACCTGCACACCTGGCTCTACGACGAGGACGGCTGGCCCAGCGGGTTCAGCGGCGGATCGGTGCCACGAGCTGCGCCGGAATTTCGTCTCCAGGTGCTGCTTGCCCGGCGCATTGAACTGCAACCCCCGGAAGGCTCTGTGCCGTTGGGGGCACCGGTGGATGGAATCCAGTTATACACCTGGCGGGCCACGCTCGATGATCCGCGTTTCAATGGTGCGTGTTATGCATCGCTTTTGCATCAGGGCGCGATGCGCCGGTTCATCCAGGACGCCTACGAATCGTATTACCGCCGTTATGGCGAGAACTATGGCAAGCTGATCCCGGCCGTGTTCACTGATGAACCTTCGGTGATCTATCGCCTGCGCGTACCGGAGGGAGCGGTGCCTTTTGTCGACGGCCTGCTGGAACACTTCGAGCGCATGCACGGCTACGATCCACAGCCCCGCTTGCACCTGCTTTTCGCATCCGGCACTGGCGCAGAGCGATTCAGGCTCCACTACTACCGCACGGTCAGTGACCTCTTCGAGCGGCATTACATGCAGGCTCTGGGGGACTGGTGCGGTCAGCATGGCGTCAATCTGACCGGGCATCTCATGGCTGAACATCATCTCTACGAACAACATTCGTGGAGCGTGAGCGTCATGCCGATGTACCGGCATTTCGGCATGCCCGGTGTCGATCACCTCAGTCGTCAAACGCAGGAACGATTGACCGCCAAGCAATGCCAAAGCCTGGTGAATCAGTTCGGCAAACAGCGGATGCTCAGCGAGCTGTACGGCATGTCGGGCCAGGGATTGACCTTCGAGGATCGGCACTGGATCGCCATCCAGCAGATCGCCCTGGGTGTGAATCTGCTGAATCCCCACTTGTCCCTGTACACCATGGCCGGCAGCCGCAAGCGCGACTACCCGCCCAATCTGTACTACCAGCAACCGTGGTGGCCGCTCAATCGGGTGATCGATGAGCCTCTCAGCCGCCTCTGCGCCGCCATGACCAACGGCCGCTACCTGGCTGAGACGGTCGTCATCCATCCCCAGGATTCGGTGTCGGCTCTGTGGCAGGCGGACACAAATCCCCCCGACCCGGCCGGGCTGGTGCCGCGATCGACTCGACCGACTCCGATGAGTGTGGCAGATCGGATCGAGACCATTGACCGGCAACTGAAAGCTGTGCTCGACGCCCTGCTGAATGCCCAGCGCACCTTCGACCTGGCAGATGAATCGACTCTCTCCCAAGTGGCGCGGATCGAGCAGCAGCGCGGCCGCCCCTGTCTGCGCGTGGGGGAAATGCGGTACCCGTCCGTGGTCCTGCCCGGTTGTGTGACGCTGCGGCTCAAGACAGTGGAGCTTCTGCGCCGTTTCCAGAAAGCGGGCGGTTTGGTTGTCCGTAGCGGTGAAGCCCCGCAGTGCATCGATGGCAGGCCTTCTGCGACACTGGCCAGGTGGATCGCTGACCTGCCCTCTGTGACTTGTCATCAACTGGCGAGCACTCTGGCCAACACGATCGAGCCGTTGATGCGATTCGAAGCTGGTCCAGGTGGTGATGCTGACCGGCTCTTTGCCCATGTGCGTGAACTGGAAGATGGCTCGCGTCTGGTGTTTCTGACGAATCTCGATCGCTGCAAGGATCGCGCAGGGCGGATTCATCTTGCGGGCTCCTGGACGCGAGTCGAACACATGGATCACTGGACTGGAAACGTGACACCCCTGCCGGCCAGGATGAGCCATGGTCAAACCACCATCGATATTCATCTTGCGCCCGGCCAGGCGTTGCTCCTGCACCTGTCACATGAACCAGCAGAAACCCGCACGCCGGTACTGCCCGGAAATCTGATTCGTAAAGAATACGTACTGGATCCGTCGAGTTGGCTGGTAGAACGCCTTGACGACAACGCCCTGACGTTGGATCTGGCTCACTGGGCAGAGGACGACGGCCCCTGGTCACAGGAAGCGATTCCAGCGATCGCCATCCAACGTCGCCTGGAGGCGATTGGTTATCACGGCAGCGTGCGTCTGCGCTACGAATTCAATGTGGCTTCTCTGAGCGCGGGCCGTGCTCTGCGCCTGGTGATGGAGTACCCCGATCGCTACCAGATCCGCGTCAACGGAACGCTTGTGCGGTATCACGGACTTGAGCCGTGGCGCGACATGCGCTGGCTGCCGATCGACATCGCTTCCCTGGTGCGGCCCGGGCGGAACCACATCGAGTTGGACTTGGGTCACTGGTTGCCCCGTCCGGTGGGTGATGACTCATTGAAAGAGGATTTTGTCGAACTGGAAGCAGTGTATCTGGTGGGTGATTTTGCGGTGACGGGTCAATTGATTGATGAGAAGCCGACTTGTCCCGCGTGGTCGAGTTTTGGACTCGTGCCGCCGCGGTTGCATTGTTTTGCCGGCGGATCATTTCAGATCACCGATCCGATACCCCTGACGGCCGGCGACTGCACGGTGCAGGGATTGCCGTTTTATGCAGGCCGCTTGCGTCTGGTGATTCCACTTCCCGCAGGTGAATATGACACCGGGGGTCGTTATCTGTTGACAGCACAATCGCACGATGCCGCGGTGGCCGAGATCGCCATGGACGGCCGGGTCATGGGACATTTCATCGCCCAACCCTATCAAGTCGATCTCACGCCGGGCGTGCGTGCCGGCTGTCGGCAGGTACAGATCACTTTGTACGGCACGCTGCGCAATCTGCTGGGGCCGCATCACCATCATGAGGGTGAATTGCCCGCCGTCACCCCGCACAGTTTCCTGCCCGCATTCACTGCCCGGGATGATATTGGCGCCATCATCCAGGCCTGGAGCGCGGGGCGCCGACAGTTCAACGACTGGACCAACCGCTATTGCATGGTCGGGCTTGGCCTGGTGACAGGGCTCAAGATGGATATGCATGCCGCCCGGGCTGCACGTTAAGGTCGCCATCCAACGGCCATGGCAACGCGGTGACCGACGACCACAACGCTGACGACCACCTCAACCCGCCGGGCCGCTACTGGTAGCGCGTGGCGTGGATACGGCGGAACCAATCTTCCTGTTGATATATCCCACAGGGGTATTGCATGTACAAGTCCGCGCACGGCTCGGAGGTGACCGAGGCATCGATGAACGCAATGTTGATTCGCTTCACCACCGGGTGGTTGACCCAGGCCCGGCCGTACATATCGCCCGAGTAATGGTGGCCGGCCTCGGTGTTGAGGTCGGCCGCCAGGGCCTCGTGCTTCAAGGCGCGGGCGTGTTCGTAGGTGGCGCCTTCCAGCATCCCCTGCTTCGTGGTGTTGACCAGGTCCGTGATGAAACGCCAGTAGTAGAGATAGGATGATCCCGAGGTCGGGGCGTTGGCCCAGCTCTCACGGTCGCGCTGGTTGTCATTTTCCATGGCCGGCGACGGGCACAGCAGGGCCTCAAAGGTCAGATATCTGTCCGCAACCAGGCAGCCCTGTCCGACCGGCACGTTATATATTTTTGTGTTCGGCGATACCCAGTCCACGAAGTACGGCGAAGCGACATACAGCGGCGGCTTGTTGTCGTCGTAATCGGAACTGTACGCGGCGTGGGCCTGGGCCTGGCTGCGGAGGTTGGCCTGACACAGGGTGAACCTGGCGTACGTTCGGGCCCTCGACAGGACCGGCAGCAGAATCGCCATCAGCATGGTGACGAGGCTGATCACCACCAGCAACTCAATGATGGTGAAACCTCGGTGCTCGTCGGGCCCGCAGCGGTGCATCATCTCATCCTACATACATGCGATAAACGATTGTACATTCTAGGCGGCCATGGCCGGAATCCTTGAGCCACAGTCCGCACGGGGCCCGATTTCGTCAGGCCGGCAAGGTCAAAGTGCTTGAGCTTCAGACCACCCTGGACGCGACAGCACTTCCGGGTGCAGAGGGACGCTGGGCCGCCGGACAGGCCGGCTTGGCACGGTAATACCGCAACGGCATGCGTTGATTTCGCGCCCCAGCTCCCTGCCAGGAACCGGGAGCCGCTTCTATGGGCGATACAGGACTCGAACCTGTGACCTGCTCGGTGTAAACGAGCCGCTCTAGCCAACTGAGCTAATCGCCCCCCACCCCCGCCCGGAAAAGTGTAACAGGACTCGCTTGGAAACTGAAAGTGCGGCCGCAATGAACGCTCCCCCAGGCCGCTCCGCTTCAGCGGAGCGTTGCCTCCCCACCGCCGCCTACCGCCCGCCGCTCGTACAGTTTGATCGTGAAACTGTAGGCGTGCCGCTCGTCAGCGGGGTGCTCGCGCAGCGTGCTGATCCGCCAGTCGCTCTCGTCGAACACCGGGAAAAACCGATCGCCCTCGACCTGGGCATGCACGTGCGTCAGGTACATCCGATCCACGCGCGGCAGGGCCAGCTCGTAAATATCCTGTCCGCCGATGACGAACGCATCCGGCCCGGCCAGCTTCAGGGCTTCATCCAGATCATGCGCCACCAGCACGCCCTCCGCCGACCAGTTGGTTTGCCGCGTGATGACGATGTTGGTGCGGTTCCTGAGCGGCCGGCCGTAGGACTCGAAGTTGCGCCGCCCGGTGATGACCGCGTGCCCGGTCGTCGTCTGCATGAACCACTTCATGTCGTCCGGCAGCGACCACGGCAGATCACCCTCACGCCCGATGACGCGGTTGGCAGCGACGGCGGCGATGATGCTCAGATGATTCATGAGTCGGGTTTCGGGTATCGGGTATCGGGTTTCGGGTTTGACGTCTTACGATACCCGATGCCCGAACCCCGATACCCGATCTTCACACTGCAACAGGCGCTTTGATCGCCGGGTGCGGGTCGTAGTTTTCCAGTTGGAAGTCCTCGTAGCGGAAATCGAAGATCGAATCGACCGGGCGCAGGATGCGCATGGTCGGCAGCTTGCGCGGCGAGCGCGACAGTTGCTCGCGGGCCTGGTCCATGTGATTCAGGTACAGATGCACGTCGCCGAAGCTGTGGATGAACTCGCCCGGAAGTAAATCGGTCACATGCGCCACCATCATTGTCAGCAGAGCGTAGCTGGCAATGTTGAAGGGCACACCCAGGAACACATCCGCTGAGCGCTGGTAAAGCTGGCAGGAGAGTTTGCCTTCAGCGACGTAGAACTGAAACAGTAGATGACAGGGCGGCAGCGCCATCCTGGGCACGTCCGCCACGTTCCAGGCGCTGACGATCAGTCGCCGCGAGTCGGGGTTGGTTTTGATCTGCTCGATGACCTGTGCGATCTGGTCGATGCTGCCGGTCTCACTGGGCCAGTGTCGCCACTGGTAACCATAGACCGGCCCCAGTTCGCCGGGATTTGGACTTCCGGGGGGCGAGGCCCATTCGTCCCAGATGGAGACGCCGTGCTCTTTGAGGTAAGCGATGTTGGTCTCGCCGCGCAGGAACCACAGCAGTTCGTGGATGATGGATCGCAGGTGCAGCTTCTTGGTGGTCAGGCAGGGGAACCCATCGGCCAGATCGCAGCGAAGCTGGTAGCCGAAGCAGGATCGCGTGCCGGTGCCGGTGCGATCGCGTTTGATCACGCCGCGGTCGAGGATGTGCTGGAGAAGGTCGAGGTACTGCTGCATGGGGGTAGTTTAGTCGGGTATCGGGGTTCGGGTATCGGGTTTCGGGGAATTCCTGCCTTACGATAACCGACACCCGATACCCGATACCCGATTTCAACTATAATCCCCCCATGCTCACGCTCGCAGACAGTCAGTTTTCCGCCTACGCCGCGATCGGCATTCTGGTGCTGATGGCCGCGGGGTTCGGGATTTTCAACCTCATCGCCAGCACCCTGATCGGGCCGCGCCGGCGCGGCAAGGTCAAGGAGATGATCTACGAGTCGGGCATGAACCCCGTGGGCGACGCCCGCCGCCGCTTCAACGTGCGCTTCTACGTGGTGGCCATGACGTTTCTGCTGTTCGACGTGGAGATCGTGTTCCTCTACCCCTGGGCGGTCAACTTCGCCAGCCTGGGCCCGCCCGAAGGCGATCATCTCAGCCTCATGTTCCTGCTGCGCATGGGCTTTTTCGTGCTGACCAGCGTGGTGGCCTTCGTCTATGCCTGGGGCAAGGGCGTCTTCCGCTACGACTGAGTGGCAGGGAGTAGGGATTAGTGTTTCGACCCGCGGCGAGCCAGTAACAACGCACCCAGCATCAGGCTCAACGCGCCCGGCTCGGGGATGCTCAGGCCCAACAGGTCCAGCGCCGCATCGAATGACAGATCTCCGCTCGCACCCAGTCCCCAGTTGTCTCCCAGCACCTGAAGATCCGCCAGGTTCACCAGACGATCGCCGGTGACGTCACCCTGGGCCCAGGTGACGCCGCTAGCCTGCCAGTGATCGCCGAGAATTTGCAGGTCCGCCAGGTTGATCACGCCGTCGTTGTTGGCATCACCCAAGTGCATCAGCGGCGTGTATTCGTAGTTGAACACCTGCGTCTGGTCCAACTCGCCCTGGAAGTAGTTGCCGCTGAATTTACCGACGTACAGGTAGTTGTCGCCGCGCATGATGGCCTTGTCCGCGCCGGTGCTGGAAGCAACCAGCTTGCCGTCCACGTAAAGCTTCAAACGCTGGCCATCCGGCGCGTAGCGGTTGTAGGTGCCGATCACGTGCCGCCAGAAGTCATCGCACAGCGAGGCATCCGCGGTGAAGATCACGTCGCTGACCGTGTCGTCGGGGTGGCGCACCGCAAAACGCAGCTTGTTGTCCTCGTTCAGCGAGAGATAGACCTTGTAGGTGGTCGAGTATTCGTCGATGCAGATCAAGGCCTTGTTGGACTGGGCGGTTCCCGTCTTGAACCAGGTGGCCGTCGTGATGTAATTGCCGGTGTCGAAGTCCCTGGTGTCCAGCGGCACGCGCACGTAGTCGTCAAAGCCATCCAGTTGCAGGCATCGCCCGACGTTGCCGTTGGCATTCCAGGCCGCGCCGTTCATCAGCGTGCCGTCATTGTCGTAGTCGGTGTAGGGATCGCTTTGCGTGCCGTGGTTGATGCTGTAGCAGGTATCCGCCGCCGCGGTGCCGGCCGTTTCCTCGTAGGCGAGGTTGAGCACGCACTTGTGATAGCCGGTCAGCTTGTTGTTGGTGATGCGATACCAGCGATCGGCATAGCGGACGTTGTCATAGCAGATGTTGGTGGTGTCGGGCGTTGAGCCGCGGTAGCTGCCGACTTTCCAATTGAACTGGGCCGGGGCCGGATCACCGGAGCCGTCAGCCTTGATCGCCATGCCGATGGCCAGTTGATCGTTGGTATAGCGCAGCTCCCACAAGCCGGTGGCCAGGTTCATCTGATGCACGTGGATCGAGCCGTTGCCCGTGGGGCCCGGCGTGATGCTGAACAGCAGGTGATACCACTTGTCGCGCTCGAGCTGCCCCCAGTCGTAAAGCACCTCGCGGGTGTTGAGATTGGTCGTGCCGTTGTATCGCCGCACCAGCGTCAGGTCGTTCTGGTTCCAGGCCAGGAACAGCGGCGGATTCGAGCCGGTGTCCTGCCACCACTGCGTCAGAAAGTGCCAGCCCGTGGCAGTGGGCACATCGGAAGGGATGCAGAACGCCATGGAAAAATAGCGGATGCCCGTGCTGAACTCCCAACCGCCCAGCATCATCTGCTCGCTGCGATCGTTATCCGCGGTGGGCGATTCGGTGCAGGTGACCACGTACATGTTCTGACCCATGTAGGCATTGACGTCACTCTGCGTGCCGGTCTGGGCCCAGGTCTGGCCCGAGCCGTTGACGCGGAACCAGGTGGTGTTGCCATCATCCGAAATGTCGCCGCTGGCCAGCACGGTTGAGCCGTAGTCGCCGTCGATCTGGAAGCTGTTGGTGCTCGAAGAAGCCATGGCCAGGACGGGCGCTGCCTTCAGTAGTGAAACCATGGCGACAAGCAGAACCAATTGCAGCACGCTGCTTGTGCGTTGGGCGGGATCATGACTCATCACTGCATCGCTCCTTGAATGGTCAAAGACCACCATCGGTCAACACGCTCATTCCTGCTCGTGTCTTCATCAGACGCGGCCTCTGTACGACACGAGTAACCACGCACCCAGCATCAGACTCAACACGCCCGGCTCAGGGATGCTCAGGCCCACCAGTTGCAGCGCTTCATCAAACGACAGGTCCGCGCCGATCCCGAAGCCCCAGAAGTCGCCCAGCACCTGCAGGTCCGCCAGGTTCACCACACGATCACCCGTGAAGTCGCCCTGGGCCCAGGTGACGCCGCTAGCCTGCCAGTGATCGCCCAGAATCTGCAGGTCCGCCAGGTTGATCTGCCCGTCGTTGTTGGCATCGCCCCCCCGCATCAGGGGAAAATATTCGTAGTTGAACACCTGCGTTTGGTCGAGCGATCCCTTGAAGTGGTTGCCGCTGAACTTGCCGATGTAGAGGTAGTTGTCGCCGCGCATGATGGCCTTGTCCACGCCGGTGCTGGAAGCGACCAGCAAGCCGTCCACGTACAGCTTCAAACGCTTGCCGTCCGGCGCGTAGCGGTTGTAGGTGCCGATCACATGCCGCCAGAAGTCGTCGCACAGCGTTTCGTCCGCGGTGTAGATCACCTCGCTGGTGGTGTTGTCGGGATGGCGGATGGCGAAGCGCAGCTTGTTTTCCCGGTTCAGCGACAGGTACACCTTGTAGGTGGTCGAGTATTCGTCGATGCAGATCAAGGCCCGGTCGGACTGGGCGGTATCGGTCTTGAACCAGGTGGCGGCCGTGATGTAGTTGCCGGTGTCGAAGTCGGTGGTGTCCAGCGGCACGCGCGCGTAGTCATCGAAGCCGTCCAGTTGCAGGCAGCGCCCCACGTTGCCGTTGGCGCTCCAGGCGGCGCCGTTCATCAGCGTGCCGTCGTTGTTGTAGTCGGTCAGTGAGTCACCCTGCGTGCCATTGTTGATGATGTAACAGGTGTCCGCCACCGCGGTGCCGGAGGTTTCCTCGTAGGAAAGGTTGAGCACGCACTTGTGGTAGCCGGTCAACTTGTTCTTGGTCACCCGGTACCAGCGGTCGGCATAGCGGATGTTGTCGTAGAGGATGTTCGTGGTGTTGGGCGTTGAACCGCGGTAGGTGCCGACCTTCCAGTTGAAATCATCCGTCGGCTCAGGGTATCCCATGACCAGCGCGTCGCTGGCATAGCGCTGTTCCCACAAACCGGTGGCCAGGTTCATCTGGTGCATGCCCAGAGAACCGCTGCCGTCGGGCCCCCACTTGACGCTGAACAGCAGTTGATACCACTGATCGCGGGCGGGCGGCCCGAAGTTGTAAAGCACCTCGCGCTTGTTGGGATTGGTGTCGGTGCTGTATCGCCGCACCAGCGTCAGCTCACCCTGGTTCCACGCCAGGAACAGCGGCGGATTCAAAGGCGAAGCCTGATGCCACTGGCAGATGTAGTGCCAGCTATCGGGGGTCGGCGTATCCGACGGGATGCAGAAGGCCATCGAGAAATATCGGATGCCATCGTTGACGTCCCAGCCGCCCATGATCAGTTGCTCGCTGCGATCGTTGTCAACGGTGGGCGACGCGGTGCAGGTGGCCACGTACATGTTCTGACCCATGTAGGGATTGATCGCACCCCGCTGGCTGGTTTGCACCCAGTACTGCCCGGAGCCCATCACCCGGAAGCTGGAGTAGTTGCCGTCATCCGAAATATTGCCGCCGGCCAGGATGGTCGAGCCGTAGTCGCCGTCGATCTCGAAGGTGCTGACGTCCGGGCTGACGGCGGCCCAAACCGGGGCGATTCCCCCATGCAATAAGGTTACAGCAACAAGGGCTGCTTGAAGCGTGACGCTTGCGCGTTGGGGCGGGAAATGATGCATCAAACGGGTGCTCCTGGAATGGCCACAGGCGACTGCGGACACACATTCGCCCCAACCCGGGCGGTTCCGCCTGCACCTGCCCGGCGGTCAGGCTGCCAGAACCAGCGGGCCGGTCGTCCGACCATTCGAGATCGTCCCGCTATTATCCATCAGGCACCCGGCGGATTCAAGAAAAATGTAGCCCTGCGGCCGGCCGGTTAAACTGGACAATCCCCGCGGCCGTGGAAAGGTTGACGCCGCCCCGGACCGCTCGGAGAATGGCAGCCGCGACCGGGTAGACCGCGCCAGACCGCCCCCGGTGGGGTGCCAGAGTGGTCGAATGGACCGGTTTTGAAAACCGGCGTACACCTCGTGTGTACCGTGGGTTCGAATCCCACCCCCACCGCTTGTCCGTAAACCTCGGTGAGAGCAGGCATGAGCAAGGATATGAACAAGCCCGAGCCCGACCAGGAGCCGGATGTCTATGACATCGTGGAGCCTGTGGACGAGGAGCCGGTGACCCGCTTCGATCCGCGGCAGGCCGCCGCCGGCCGGCCCGAGGTGGACCTGGATATCGACACCGAGATCCCGCCGCCCATGGACGGCATCGAGGAAAGCGAAGACCCCACCCGGCCCAAGCTCATGCAGGGCATCCCCGAGCCGAAGTTCGTCGATCCCCAGGTACAGGCCATGCGCCGCGAAGAGCAGCGCATCCAGGCCGCCCGCGAAGCGGAGGAAGCCGCCGCCGTCAAAGCCCGCATCGTCAAAACCGTGGGCATCGTCGTGCTGGTTCTGATCGCTCTGGCCGCGCTGTGGTTCCTGGTGTTTTAGTTCGTGTCCCGAATCTTTGTAGCGTGCCGTTGGGTGCCGCTGTCGCGTGCGGCAGTGCCTGGTTCCTCGTACGGCCGACGCGCGGCCGTGGCACCCGCTACAGCAACATGGGATGCCCTCTAACCCGCCCCGATCAGACCCAGTTCCCACAACAGGCAATACACCGCAAAACCCACATACACCAGCGCGATCGCTGACACGATCAACACCTGCGGCCAGCGCGGCCGGGCACTGCGCGGCAGATGACGCAGATTCAAATACAACAGCAGCGGCGTGTACACCGCCATCGCAAACCCGCCGATGTACGCCGCGTTAAACAGAAATCCCAACACCGTCACCTTCAGCACACCCAGCAGCCAGGTGATGACGAAACCGAACCCGATCATGAACAACGCCCAACCGACGTACCACTGCGCTTCGCTGTAGCGCTGGGCCGCGCTGAAACTGTTGTGACACAAGTCCGCCAGGCTGCGCGACACGCCATCGACCAGCGTCACCTGCGTGCTGAACAACGTCGCCACGCCGATCACCAGAAACAGCACGCGCCCCGACGGCCCCAGCACGTCGGCCAGCATCTTCGCTTCGTCCCAGATCAGCGTCCCGCTCTGCGGCACGATCCCCGCCGGATGCAGCACCGCCAGTGAGCCGAAGATGAACAGAAACATCGTGAACGTGTTCAGCAGCCAGAAATACAGCGTCTGGTCCAGCCACACATAACGCATCCAGTCGCGGAATCGCCTGCGATTCACGTCGTCATCGGCAAACGTGAAACCCGCACCGCCCCGCTTCTCCTGCCGCTGGCGAAATGGATTGATCAGCGACGGCATGCGGGCTCCCATGCCGATCTGCTTGTCGCGCAGATAAAAACCGTAGAACAGATTGGCTGTCCCGCCTGCCCCTGCGAAAACGATGGCGATAAACAGATCCTTGCCCGTGAATCCCTCGGCCGTCTCCACGTGCCCCACGTCCGCCAGCCCCGAAAACACCTGCTTGACCAGATCCCACGTCCCCACCCGCAGAGCGATGTAGATCAGCCCCACCGTGATCAGAATCACCAGCGCACTGATCACCTTCTCCACCGCGGCATAAACCCGCTTGGGCCCGAACAGCACCGCCAACACACCCGCAAACGTGATGCCCGTCCACAACCAGTCCGGACTCGGATGGTCCGGCCCCAGACACAATGCCTTCAGCGCCCCACCCGACGCCCGCGCCCAGCCCGGGAAAAACCAACCGAAAAAGTTGAACAAAATGAACAGCACCGCCCACGGCCGCCACAACCGGGCAAAACCCAGGTACGGCGTCTCACCCGTGGCCAGCGTCCAGCGCCCCACCTCCAGGTTGATCCAGAACTGCATGAACACGCCCAGCGCCGCCGCCCACAACATCGTCGAGCCGAACTGCGCCGCAATACGCGGCCAGACAATGATCTCACCGGCGCCGATCGACAGCCCCACCAGCACCGCCCCCGGCCCCGTCATCCGCCAGAACGCCGCCGTCCGCTGCGGCAGCTCCGCCATCTCGCGCGGCCCGATCGGATTGCTCATGCCTTGCCTTTCACAATGTGTTCACCCCCCCCTTTCCCTATTCCGGGGGCGGGGTGAGGGCCGAGTTCACCATGCGATCAATGCCAGAATACAACTCATCACAGAGGGCGCAGAGGCACGGAGGCACAGAGAAGAAACACAAAGACACATACAAGGCATTGCTCCGCGCCTCTGTGCCTCTGCGCCCTCTGTGATAGCCTTTCCTTGAAAGCTCGTGGTTCATCGCTCATCGCTTTCACTCGCCTTCACCAGGCTTATCTCGACGTGACCGTTTCAACTGCCCGCGCTGCTTCTTCTGCTCCAGCCGCCGCCGTTTGGATGCGGCCGTGGGCTTGGTCGCTCGCCGCACTTTGGGCTTGCGCATGGCCTGCTCCACCAACTCCCGCAAGCGCTCGATGGCCGCCTCACGATTGCTCTTCTGACTGCGCGTCGAAGCCGCCCGGATCACGAGGCGCAACGGATCAACCGCCAGCCGCGAACCTGCCACCTTCATCAACCGCCGCACCGCCGCCGCCGGCAGCACCTGGGCCAGATCATCGAGATAAACCGTCAACGTCACCCGCGTGGAAAGCTTGTTGACATTCTGCCCCCCCGGCCCTCCACTGCGAGCGTAACTGAAATGCAATTGATCCGATGAAATCAATATCCCTAGATGCAGATCAATCCGATCTGGCCCCTGCTGATGTGCCGTCATGGGGACATTGTAAGCAGGCTCCGCCGCTCGCGGCTTCTCACCTGCCTTCGTTCATCTGCAGTCGCCAGTCAGGCGCCTTTGACGCGCGTGATGACCAGGCGCAGATATGCCACTATGAGTCCCACGACAAACCATTGGATGCCGCCAGCGAGGCCAAAAAACACGGGATATGCAGGACCAGACTCTCCCGCTTCTGCAACAGACCGCGGCACTCCAACCAGATAATATGGCAGAACATCAATGACTCCGAACACATACTCCCACGCCGCTCCAATTTCGGCAGGTCGTGTCGCCGCAAGACAGGCCCACATCACAACGATGACAACCGTGTGAGTGATCACAAGGGCTATCGGGATGACAACCAATTGCTTTTTCACTGGTTGTCGCCTCACGACGAAGCACTCAGGCATCAGCCGCACGCAATCTTCCTGTGGCGGAGAACATCTCCTTCACCGAGTCGCGTATCAGCACGACGATCGTGAACACACCCAGCACCGTGCCGAACGGCATGATCAGGCACTCGGCACCGGCCATGACCAGGCAGAACATGTAATGCCTCCGCCCAGACAAGAATCGCGCCGTCACCAGAATCAACACCGCGAACACCAACCCGATGGTGATGAGCATCAGGGCAAAAGCAACCATGAACCATCCGAAGAAAGCCGGCGGCTTATCCCCCTTCTGCTCGAATATCTGCGGTGCAAAGATGATGAGCAGCCCGAACACCAGGTGGAAGACGGGAAACAGCGAGAACGACCCCACCAGCCCCGCCACCACGTAGTGAAAAATTGACAGCAACTTCAGATGCTCTAGATCAGTCGATGGCATCGCCTGACTCTTTCAGCCAACGAAAAAACGTTCCGCTGCCATCCATCCCTGAACATGCTCCCGGCCGGCAAGCCTATTGTCCATCGTCGCCATCGACGGTCAAGTGAGCGGGGTAGCAGTGGTTTACTTTGGGGGGTGCCACGGCCGCGTGTCGGCCGTGTGAACCATCAAGCACACCCGCACGCGGGTGTGGCACCCGATGTAAACCACGACCGCGCTGTTGGTGATACAGGTACGTGTCTCGGCTGAGAAGCAGTGCTCCGACAGGTCATTGAGTACGCAGATCTATTGCCCCCCCCAATTCTGACACTGTTGAACAGAATCATTTGGGTGTGAACCGTTGCGATCGTATAATCAGTAGTAGCAAATCGAGCGGCATCTTTGTGAACAGTTCATCGGGCTTATGTCCCCGTAAAGACCTTTCGACTCAGACAGCGCACTCATCTTTTCAGCCGTCAGCATCCAGGCAGTGTCGAACATTCAGGCCGAACGAAACCTGGCACATATCGGGAGGTGCATCATGGCGATTGAGATCCAACGCGTGTCCTACTTTTACGCCACGGTCAAGGATCAGCCGGGCGAGGGTTATCGCATCCTGGACATGTTCGCCAAAGCGGGCGTGAGTCTGCTGGCGTTCAACGCCGTGCCGGTGGGCCCGATGCGAACGCAACTGATGCTCTTCCCCAAGGACGCCGCCAAATTCCAGCATGCCGCCAAAGGCGCTTCACTGGAACTGGAAGGTCCGCACTCCGCCCTGCTGGTGCAGGGTGACGACGAGATCGGCGCTCTGATCGATGTGCACGAGCGTCTGTTCGAAGCCCGCGTCAATGTCTATTCCACCAACGGCGTCACCGACGGCAAAGGCCGCTTCGGCTACGTGATCTACATCCGGCCGGAAGATTTCGCCAGAGCCGCCGAAGTGCTGGACGTGGCGTGAGGACCAAGACAATATCACGAAGAGAACTCATCGCAGAGGGCGCAGAGTCACACAGGCGCAGAGAGGAACAAAGCTGAGCTTGCCTTTCTGCTCTGCGTCTCAGCGCCTCTGCGCTCTCTGCGATTGCCTTTGCCTGATCGCTCGTGGCTGATGGCTCGTGGCTTGTCCGCTCAGAACTTCCCGTCGCGCACTTCGAACTTGGTCGGTTTGCCCAGCAACTGGCCGCCCTGTTTGGTCCAGGCGGCGATCCACTGCATCAGCGTGCCGATCGACACGGTGGGATAGCCGAACATCGAATGCGCCTTCTGGCCGTTGTTGAGCAGTGCGTTGGGGGACTCTTCGCCGGTGAAGCTGACTTTCTTGCCCATCAGTTGGCCGAACTGTTCGCAGACGCGGCGGACGCTCAACTGCTCGGGGCCGGCAATGTTGATCATGAAGGGCGGACTGTCCGCGTGCTCCAGGCTCAGCAGCGTCATCAGGTTGGCATCACCCTGCCAGATGACGTTGGCGACGCCCATGGACAGGTCGATGCTCTTTTCCTGCCAGACTTTCTGGGCCAGGTCCACCAGCACGCCGTAGCGCAATTCGCAGGCGTAGTTGAGGCGGATGATGGCAACCTTGAGCCCGGCCGCCTCCGAGTAATGCTCGAAAGCACGATCGCGGCCGAGGCAGCTCATGGCGTAATCGCCCAGCGGATTGGGCATGTCGGTTTCCAGTGAACCGCCGCTGGCCAGGGGAACAAGGCCGTACACGTTGCCGCTGGAGAACGAAGCGATGCGACTGGTGGCAGCAAAGCGGCGGGCGACCATCGCGGGCAGGAAAGCGTTCATGGCCCAGGTCAGCGCGATGCTGCTGGATGAGCCGAACTTCATCCCGGCCATGTAGATGATGTTGGGGGCATCGGGAAGCTGCTTGAGAAACTTCTCATCGAGCAGATCGCCGGTGAGATATTCCACGCCGTCCAGCGCCGTCCCGGCCGGGGGCTCGAAGCGATCGACGGCAATGATGCGGCGCTTGGTGCCCGCTTCCTGATTGGCGCGTTGGATCATGCGCACCAGGGAGGGCCCGATCTTGCCGCCGCTGCCCAACACCATGAAGTCGCCGCCCAGTCGCTTGAACATCGCCGTCACTGCCGGCGTCGGGCGTGACAAAAGTTCTTCCAGTTGTTCCACGTTCGCAATCGCTTCCATTGGTCCATCCTTTGAAATTAAAATCGTAACGCATCAACCGCCCAGCACCACGCGGGGGTTGTTGCACGTCCACTGTTGAATCTGCTTGTCACTTGCCCCCAAAGCGCGGCGAAGGTTGTCCGCCGCCTGCCGCATGGTCAATGCCGAACCCACCAGGTGGCTGCGATCCGGGGCCCAGGCAGCCAGTTCCGCGCTGACTTCGATTTCCCATCGCCCCAATCGATGCCGCCCCGGCCCCAGACTCGCAGCCGCCATCGCATCGGTCACAACAATCGCGCGGTCACCAGACAGCTTCAGGTAATTGCCCAGGGCCGCGAACGGCACGTGTACGCCGTCGGCGATGAAACACAACCACAAACGATCAGCCCGGCTCAGCGCCCGCTGCACCACGTTGTCGTGACGGTGCATCTGCATGGGGCAGCCGTTGCCCAGGTGCGTCCACATGGACAAACCCGCATCGATGGCCGCATCGAGTTGATCGAGCGTCGGATCGCAATGGCCGGCCGAGACGATGATGCCCTGACTGACCAGCCGCTTAGTCACTTTCAAATCCGCATCGCGCTCCGGCGCCAGCGTCACCAGCTTCACCAGCCCGCCCCCGGCTTCGAGCAGTTGCTTCATCTCGTCACTGTTGGCCGGGTGAATCGCATCGACCGGATGAGCGCCGCGATAGCCGGTGTTCTCGTTGAGGAACGGCCCCTCAATGTGCAGACCCACGATCACCTGCCGGGCCGACTCA
The DNA here is from genome assembly GCA_964471555.1 of uncultured Phycisphaeraceae bacterium. GTDB lineage: Bacteria > Planctomycetota > Phycisphaerae > Phycisphaerales > Phycisphaeraceae > JADLFV01. The sequence goes on along the minus strand of CAYYGM010000028.1, from coordinate 12,102 downwards.
TCCTGCTGCCGCAGTTGCACCAGCCGGGACAAGCGGGCGGCCATGACGTCGATGCTGTCGGTGATGATGGTCGCCAGCACACCCGCGTTGCCGTCGCGCCGCAGCGCTTCGCAGGCGCGGTGCAGGCCCTCGGCCGTCAGGTCGTCGCTGTTGAAATCGACGCCGGCATAGCCGTTGACTTGCAGGTCGAGGAAGTGGTTAGAGGTTGTGTCAGCCGCAGCGGGCATATTCAGAATCCGTAAGACATGTGTGAGATGGGTGCCACGACCGCGTGTCGGCCATGTTGATCTTCAGAGCGAGGCGGCAAGGCACGGCCGCACGCGACCGTGGCACCCTGGGGCTCGATGTCTCTAGCCATCTCACACATGTACTTCGCCTTTGAACCCTTGCAATTGCGATGTTGCAATTATATAATAACCACCGCAATGCTGCAAGCCGACGCCATCGCCGATCACCCCGCCTGGCCCCTGTTCCAGCAGATGGGCGAGCAACTGGTTCGCCGCGGCGGCCCGCCGCTCTATCAGCAGGTCCGCGAAGCCGTGCGGGCTGCCATCATCGCCGGCCGACTCAAGCCCGGTGAACAAGTGCCCACCCAGCGCGATCTAAGCGCCCGTTGGGGCATCGGTGAAGTCACCATCCGTCGGGCCTTCCAGGAACTGGCCCGCGAAGGTCAACTGGTCGCCCGCACCGGCAGCGGCACCGTGGTGCGCGAAGGCTCAGCCGACCCCACCGCTGCCACCCGCACACTCACCGTGGGTGTGGCTTTCGCCGACCTGGCGGATGGTTACCCCTTCATGCGACCACTGCTGGAAGGCTTGCGCGACACGCAGCGCTTCGTGGCGGTGCGCTTCTTCGATCTGCCGGCCGACGATCAACAACTCGAACCGCCCCGCCACAGCCCGTCGCTGGTCGGACTCGACGGCCTGGTCATGATGTCGCCGGTCAACCTCAACCTGCTGGCCGCCGCTCGACAGAAGCAGTTGCCCTGCGTGCTGCTGTTCAGCGACATCTCCGACGGCTACAGCCGCTGCGTGGTCATCGACTACGCCCGCGGCGTGCAACAGACGATCAAGCATCTGAAGCTGCGCGGGGCGCGCAAGATCGCCCTGGTCACCGCGGGCCTTCTGCGCTTCAGCACCGGGCAGCTCATGGACGCCTACCACGACGCCCTGGAACTCAACGGCCTGCGCCGCAACGACGACTGGCTGATCCATGCCGACTACGAAGAAGCCGAAGGCTATCGCGCCACCAAGCAACTGCTGGCCCAGCCGCAGAAACCTGACGCCATCCTGTTCGCCTCCGACTTCCAGGCCCGCGGTGGATTGCTGGCAGCGCATGACCTGGGCGTGCGCGTGCCCAAGGATCTGCGCATCGTGGGGGCCGGCCGCAACCTCGGAGCCGACGGCTGGTCGGTGCCGTTGACCTCCATCGACCTGCGCGTCAACGAGGCCGGCCGCCTGGCCCGCAGCGCCATCGAACAATCGCTGATGGGCGAACCGGGCGGCCCCTATCGCATGTCCGTTCCCTCACAATTGGTGGAAGGCCAGACTTCGTGACACACAGCTTGCGCCATGAATTGCAGGTGAAAGTGCTGGCGGCGACGGTGTCGTTTCAGCGGCAGCCGTTCGTACATCCCCTGGTGCTGAGCTCGGGCTCGATCGAGGACATCACGCAGGCCGATGCCGTGGTGCGTCTGCGCGCCGACGGCCGCGAGGTCGAGGGCCGCGGCTGCATCTACCTCAGCGATTTGTGGGCCTGGCCCGGCACGAATCTCTCGCACGAGCAGCGTGACGGCGCCATGCGGGTTTACTGCGAAAAGCTGGCCGCCCAACTGCCGCGGATGCTGGGCGAAGGCTGCCATCCGCTGGAACAGGGCCTGCGCCTGCACGAGCAGGTGGTGGCTGATGATTCCGCTGGCGTTTGCGTGGAAACTTCCGGGGGTGATCCGCTGCATCCGCCGCTGCTGGCCCGCAGTGTGTGCGCCAGCATCTTCGATGCAGCGATTCACGACGCAGCCGGCCTGGCCCGTAAGTGCAGCGCGTTTGATTTTTACAACCACGATCACGCGATTCCCACGGCTGACAAACGCTTCGGCGGAACCGGGCGCACCTGCCGCGCCATTCGCTCAGCCCTGCTGCAGCCGCCGCGCTCGCACGCGGCCGCGTGGTGGATCGTGGGGCGCCATGATGACCTGCAGCGCGATGTGCGCCCGGCGATCGAGAAGCACGGCTTCTACTCGTTCAAGATCAAGATCAAAGGCCGCGACGCCCACGAGGACGCATCACAGGTGGCCGCCCTGGCCGCAGCGCTGCGGCAATGGAACGTGGCGCAGCCGCAGTTGTCCATCGACTCCAACGAAGCCAACCCCGACCCCGAAAGCGTGATGGCGTTTCTCGATGAATTGCAGCAGCTCGATCCATTCGCTTATGAACGCCTGATGATGATCGAACAACCGACCGCGCGGGACATTGCGGTGCATCCGTTCGACTGGAGCGCGGTGGCGGCCCGTAAGCCGGTGATGGTCGATGAGGGATTGATGACGCTCGACTCGCTGGAGCAGGCGCGGCGGCAGCACTGGTCGGGCTTCGCGCTCAAGACATGCAAGGGACACAGCTTCTGCCTGGCGGCCGCGGCCTGGGCGTTGCAGCACTACATGCTCATCTCGCTGCAGGATCTGACCAACCCCGGTGCGTCCGCGATCCATGCCGGACTTCTGGCAGCCAGGCTGCCCACCATCAACGGCGTCGAGTTGAACTCACCGCAGTTCACCCCGGCCGCCAACGCCGACTGGCTCGATGTCGCCCCCGGCCTGTTCCACGTGCGCAGCGGCCGCCACGAATTGCCCGATCCCGCGCAGCCCGGCCTGGGGCTCGGCAGCGCGCCACAGCGATGCGCTACCACCTCGTCGGCCGGCCGGTAAGACTTAATTCTGTCGTTTCGTAGCGTGTGATTGGGTGCCACTGTCGCGTGCGGCAGTGTTTGTCCGTTGCACAGCCGACGCGCGGCTGTGGCACCCGCTCCAGACAACCAAACACAACAAAACAGAAACCGCTTGCGGTTTGAACGTTTGTCGATTCGCCAGGCGTTCATTTGAATATATTGACAGAAAATCAATCAAAAAGTTGTTGACTTTCCGTTTTAACACGGTTATTGATGCAACCAGACAATCAATTGCCGATTTAATATCGATTTTATCGCCCACCGTTGAGGCCGTCTCCACATGCTGCTGACCGACAGCAAACCGCGAAATGGACAGGAGCTGACCCGTCAGCTTCGCCACGCGGTCGTCCATCGTCGGCTGCGCCAGGGCGAGCGGTTGCCCACCATCCGGCAGATCATGGATGAGACCGGCCTGACCTATCACGCGGTCAACCAGGCCATCAACGTGCTCTGTCGTGAAGGTCTGCTTTCCTCGCGCAAACGGGCCGGCACGTTCGTGGCTGATCGCACACAGATCAGCACCGCACCGCCCGCGGCCCTGCGCGTGTTCGCACTGATCGGCCCTGAGTTGAGCACCGGGTTCTATCCTTCGCTGCAGAAGGGCTTCGATGTCTCGGCCCGGGCCTGCGGCTACCAGATCATCACCAGCAACACCGACAACGACGTGCGCGTGCAGGCGGAGACCATCCTGCAGTTGATGGACATGTCGGTGGCCGGGGTCGCCATCGTGCCGGCCACGCACGGACCTTCGCCCGCCCACCACATTCGCCAGCTTCATCAGCGCGGCATCCCGGTGGTGGTGCTGCACCGTCCCATCGAAAACGTCCCCGCACCGCGCATCATCATTCCCACTGAAAAGGTGGGCGAACTGGCCGCCAGGCGGATCATGCAGCGCGGGCACCGGCGGGTGGCGTTCTGCGCTTCGCAGCGGGCCGGCTCTTCGCGCGGTTACGAGCAGGGCTTCCGCCGCGCCCTGGCGGAAGGCGGCGTCGAACTGAAAGACGAACACGTGGACTTCGGCGACATCGTGCTGTTCAACGAAGCCGACTATGCCGCCTACGAGCAGCGCCTCGAGCGCTGGTTCGATCAGCACATGACCGGCCCTGATCGCCCCACCGCCATCTTCACTTCCTTTGAATCCATCGGGGAAATTGCTTATCTGGTGGCCCTTCGCCGCGGGCTGCGCGTGCCGCAGGATCTGTCGATCGTCTCGGTCGGCGGCAAGGATCGCCACGGGGCGGTGATGCGGCGGCTGGCCTGCGTGACGCTCGATGAACAGCGGGCCGGTGAACTGACCACTGAACTGCTCGATCAAATGCACCGCGGGCAACGCCCTGTGGCGGGCGAACAGATCTACACCATTCCCATTGATTTCGATTGTGCTGAAAGTCTCAGCGACGCTCCGTGAACGGTTCGCGGGGTTGACGCAAGTGCAAGCAAATGACTTCCCGGCGCGACGTTGCGCCGGTGATGCGTGATGGAGATGAAAGGAAACAAACGATGACATGCAATCACAAACTGACCGGTACCGTGTTGGCCGCCGCCATGATGATCTTCTCGGTTTCACCCACCCTGGCACAGGTCACGGTCTTTGCGGACAACTTCGAGGACACCACCGTCGTGCCCGGCCATCCTGACGCCCCGCAGGTCGGCGCCTATCCCACGGATCCGCAGACCGATCCCGAAGCGTACGTTGTCCTGGCCGGATCCCCGCATCCCGCTTCGCCGGCCGGCGGCGCGAATATCCTCTACACCAACGGCAAAGACCGCACCTACGGCCTGTTCAGTTCGGCTGCCAACGGGGCCGGCACCGTGCGCCTGGAACTGGACGTGCGCCTCGATGCCGTCTCCGACAACAACTTCGCCCTCTTCGGCAACTCGAGCGGCGGCATCGGTCTGGACTTCCTGAACATCACCGCCTGGGTTCGCACCGGCTCCGACGGCAAGGTTTATGCCTACGAGGCCGGCTGGCATGACACCGGCCTGACGCACACCATCGGCCAGTGGCAGCACTACGTCCTGGAGTATGTGCTGGGCGCCGAGGAATTCACGCTCACCGCCGGCGGCAGTTCGCCGACAACCTTGCCCTATCTCACCGGCACCTCGGCCACGCAGATCGACGGCATCCTCTTCGGCCAGGGCGGCACCGACGCCACCGTCGGCTACACCGACAACGTCGTGGCCAGCTTCCAGTCCAGCCTGCACCCCGGCGACGCCAACGCCGACGGCATGGTCAACCTGGCCGACCTGCAGATCCTCGGCGATAACTGGCAGTCGGCCACCGGCTCGTGGATGACCGCGGACTTCTCGCTCGACGGGCAGGTCAACCTGGCGGACCTTCAGATTCTCGGCGACAACTGGGGCTTCGGCGCCAGTTCGGATCTCAGCTTTGACGAAGCGCTGGCCCTGGTCGGCATTGCCATCCCCGAGCCGGGCAGCGCCATGGGATTGATCGCACTTGCCACGTTGCTTCTGCCGCGCCGCCGCAGCCGAGGAATGGAGCGCACACTTTCTGGAGTTTCGCCATGCAGCGACGTCCTGCTTTCACGCTGATCAAACTGCCCTTCGACAGGCTCAGGGCCGTGAGGCGGAGGAAACCCGAAGCCTTTACGCTGATCGAACTGCTGGTCGTGATCTCCATCATTGCGTTGCTCATTGCCTTGCTGCTGCCGGCCCTGCGCGCCGCGCGCGAGAACGGGCGCACGATTCAGTGCCTGAGCAACCAGCGGCAGGTGGCCATGGCCATGGTCGCTTACCAGGCGGACAACGACCAGGCCTACATCTGCTACTACTACGCGGGCTCGACCACCTACCCCGGCTCGCCCCACGGCCAGCAGTTGCACACCATGAACTGGGCCAACGCCCTGCAGCGCTTCAAGTATCTGCCCGGGGCGGCTCTCACGCTGACCTGCCCTTCGTTTACCGAAGGCAATGAACTGCCCGTGGCGGCCGGCAATGAGAAAACCAACCTCAACGGCTCGCACTACGGCTACAACTACAAGAACATCGGCTCCAGCTTCCATCTGCCCGGCATGACGTTCCCCGCTTATTCCTGGCAGCCGGCCCGGGCGGAGTTGATCGCCCGACCCGGCCAGACTTACCTGCTGATGGACACCGTGCGCGACCTGCTGACGCGCAGCAACCAGGGCGTGTACGCAGTCAACGACACGTTCAGTTTGACCGGGGGTTTTACGCCCTCCGCCCGACATGCCGGCAGAAGCCAGTTGAACCTGGTCTGGGCCGACGCTCACGGCACGACCATGATGATCGCCGATTACATGAAACCCTATGACGAGCTGGGCGAATACGCTGACGATCAGGAGAACGACTGGGATCGTGACTGACCGCGGCTCATGGTTTATCATGAACGCATGACTGAGAACGACGAGCAACGGGAAGTTCTGCGTTTTCTGGAGCGTGCCCACATCACACTGACGCCGGCGGAGACTGGTCAGATCGAGCTGGCGGACATGGGGCTGGGCGAGTTTCGCCGCCAGGGCCTGGCCCTGCTGGTCTATGTCAACAGCGATCGCTACTGCGCCAAGGAGATCGTGCTGTTTCCGCGGCAGACCTGTCCGGAGCATCGCCATCCGCCCGTGCCGCTGCCTGACGGCAGAACCGATCCGGGGAAGATGGAAACGTTTCGTTGCCGCTGGGGCAAGGTGCATCTGTATGTGGAGGGCCCCGGCTCGCGCCAGCAGATTGCGGCCGTGATTCCCGCCGGCAGCGAAGCGCACTACAACGTGTTTCACGAGATCACGCTGGAACCCGGCCAGCAGTACACCATCCCCCCCAATGTGCGTCACTGGTTTCAGGCCGGCGACCAGGGCGCGGTGATCAGCGAATTCTCCAGCACCAGTCGCGATGAGTTGGATGTGTTCACCGATCCGCGCATCAGGCGCACGCAAGCCATGGATGATGCATCATGAAGCAATCGACTTTCACCGCATTCAACCGCCGCGATTTCCTCAAGCACCTGGGCGCTGCCACCACCGCTCTTGCACTGCCCGCATGGCATGCTGCCGCTGCAGGCGCTGACGCAGCCCCGGCCCTGGCCAAGACACGACCCAATATCGTCTTCATCCTCGCCGACGACCTGGGCTACGGCGACCTGGGCTGCTATGGACAGCCGGTGATCCAGACGCCCAACCTCGACCAGATGGCCCAGCAGGGCATGCGCTTCACCCAGCACTATGCCGGCTGCACCGTGTGCGCTCCGTCGCGCGGCACGCTGATGACCGGCCTGCACACCGGGCACGGCTACATCCGCAGCAACGGACAGGTCGCTCTGCCCTACGACACCGTCACCGTCGGCACGCTTCTGCAACGGGCCGGCTACAACACCGCCATGATCGGCAAGAGCAGCGTCGCCTGCGCCGACACCGATCCCCTGCGCCCCAACAAGCTCGGCTTCGGCCATTTCCTCGGCGTGCTCACCCACGTCCAGGCCCACTTCTACTACCCCACCGAAATCTGGGAGGACGGCAAGACCATCGAATTGCCCGGCAACCACGGCAACGACGGCGACACCTACGTGCACGACCTCTACATCAAAGACGCCACGCAATGGCTCGCCACGCAGGCCAAATCGGACAAGCCCTTTTTCCTGTTCTACTCCGCTCACCTGCCGCACGCTTCGCTTTCCGTAACCAAGGAATGGGTGGACAAATACCGCGGCAAGGTCGGCGAAGAACGCCACGAGGTGATCAAGAACTACCACTACGCCAACTGCGACACGCCCAAGGCCACCTTCGCCGGCATGGTCAGTCGCCTGGATTGGGAAGTCGGCCAAATCCTCGAAGCGTTGCGCGAGGCGGGCGTGGATGACAACACCATCGTCTTTTTCGCTTCCGACAACGGAGCCATGAACGAGGGCGGCCACCTGGAGGCCGACTTCAACTCCTCCGGCCCCCTGCGCGGCATCAAGCGCGACATGACCGATGGTGGCATCCGCACCCCGCTGATCGTCCGCTGGCCCGGGCACATTCAAGCCGGCAGCGAGTGCGATCTGGTCTCCGCCTTCTGGGATTTCCTGCCCACCGCCTGCGACCTGGCCGGCATCGCCACGCCGGACGGCCTTGATGGCATCTCCTACCTGCCCGCCCTGGCCGGCGACATGGCGGACCAGAAGCAGCACGAGTATCTCTACTGGGAGTTTCACGAGCGCGACGGCCGCCGCGCCCTGCGCCTGGGCAACTTCAAGGTCGTTCAGAACGATGTCGATACCGGCGAAAGTCCCATCGAGGTTTACGACATCACGCAGGACATCGCCGAAGAACACAACCTCGCCGACCAGCAGCCGGAAGTTGTCGCCCGGGCCAGGCGGTTGTTCGTCGAGTGCCGCACGACCTCGCCCCTGCCGCAGTTCAACTGGAAGACGCCCGGAACCGGTCAGTGAATATCGGACCTGCCAGGCTGGCAAAGCCGGCTCCGGGCAGGTGGTCGTGGGTCAGATTGAAATGGAAGACGGTTCTGAAGCGAGCCGGCCCGGGTCGAGTCGGTACCGGGCTGGCACAGCCCGGCTCGCTGCCGGATTATCGAACGGTCGTTTTCTGACTGATTCATATCAATCCCACGAAAAACTCATGCTTGCGGGCGTGCCGACTTCAGTCGGCATGCCGGCCGGCATGCATGCCAGCTAAAGCTGTCACGCCCAAGTTCCTTTCGTAAACCGTATCACTAGCGGTCGGCACTTGGTTTTAGAAACGATCCAGCCTAGCATATAGCCTTGAACACCACCCCCCTTACCGAACCGACCGCCCCCGCCACGTCTCGCCCCCGCGGCAAGAACGTGAGCCTGGTCCGCGCCACCATCCCCTTTGCCAAAGAGCAACCCCTGCTCAGTTGGTGGCACCTGATCTCCACCACGCTGATCCTGGCCGGTCTGCTGGGCGCAGCCGCGTCGCCGCTGGCGTGGTGGGCGCGGCTGAGTGCGGCCGTGTTGGCGGGGCTGCTGATCTGCCGCCTCTTCATCATCTATCACGACTTCCAGCACAAGGCCATCCTCCGCGGCAGTCGCATCGCCAAAGTTTTCATGGCCCTGTTCGGCCTGCTGAGCCTCAACCCCGTCAGTGCCTGGAACCGCTCCCACGAATACCACCACAAGCACACCGCCAAACTCAAAGACGCCAGTCACGGCTCGTTCCCCGTGCTGACCACCACCGCCTACGCGGCCGCCTCCCGCTGGCAACGCTTCTGCTACATCGTGCAACGCCATCCCCTGACGCTGCTGACCGGCTACGCCACGGTGTTCCTGTTCAGCATGTGCATGCGACCGTTTGTACTCTCACCGCGCCGCCACTGGGATTGCGCGGCCGCCATCCTGCTGCACGGCGGATTGATCGCATTGCTGGCGGTGTTTGCGCCATTGGCCATGCTGTTTGCCGTGCTGCTGCCGATGTTCATCGCCGCCGCTCTCGGTGCGTATCTGTTCTACGTGCAGCACAACTTCCCCCAGGCTGACCTGCGCGATCAATCCGACTGGGACTATGTTTTCGCCGCCCTGCATTCGTCCAGCTATCTCGACATCGGCCCCATGATGCACTGGTTCACCGGCAACATCGGCTACCACCACGTGCACCACCTCAACGCCCGCATCCCCTTCTATCGCCTGCCCCAGACCATGGCCGCGATCAAGGAGTTGCAATCCCCGGCCACCTCGTCGCTGCGCATCGCGGAAATCTATCGCTGCCTGCGCCTGCGCCTGTGGTGCCCGCAGCGCAACTGCATGGTGCGCTCGCTGGCCGGGTAAACACCTGCCGCAACCTTAGCAACACGAAGCCCACGGACTTCCGTCCGTGGGTAGCCCAGCGTTGGGTGCCACTGCCGCGTGCGGCAGTGCCTGCTCACTCGCACGGCCGACGCGCGGCAGTGGCACCCGCTACCGCAAAATGGGATGCGCTCCAAGCATCAACACCCTCTGCCGATCACCATAAAAAAAACCCGCGCCGAAGCGCGGGCTGAGGGTGTTGAGTTTTCGGCTGGTGTTCTTACCAGCGATCGCCGCCGCCGCGATTGCCACCACGGCCGCCGCCACGGTTGCCGCCGCGGCCGCCGCCGTAACCGCCGCCGCCGCGATTCTCGCGCGGCTTGGCTTCGTTGACGTTGAGGGTGCGGCCTTCGAACTCGTTGCCGTTGAGGGCTTCGATGGCCTTGGCGGCGCCTTCGTCGTCCATGGTCACGAACGCGAAACCGCGCGGCCGACCGGTGTCACGGTCCGTCACCACAGCCACTTCGCTGACCTGGCCATAGTTGCTGAACAGCCCTTCCAGACTGTCCTGGGTTGTGTTGAAACTGAGATTGCCGACGTAGATCTTCACTGTGAAGCTCCAAGGGTGAGGCGAACGTGTGAGCTGCCAGACAATGGAGCTTCGCGAGCGTCTCGAATAGAACCCGGCGACAGCCGGGCGATTCCAATATGGTACCCGACCCGGATCGCCAATACAAACATCATCCGAAAATTCCCCGTACCCCCCGCACCCCACCCCCATCCCTCACTCACCCCCGCCGGCCAGCGGGTTGATCACTAATCCCGTCGCCAGCTTGGGATAGAAAAACGTGCTCTTGGCCGGCATCACCTCGTCGGCCAGCGACACCGCCATCACGCTGGCCAGCGGCGTCGGCTGCATCAACACGCCCAGTTGACCCGGGGCCGATTCGGTCATCGCGATCAGATCATCCGCGTCGGCGGTGTAAGCGATGCGGATCGATTCTCTTCCAAAGTGCGGCTTGAGCACCGCATCGATGATCGCGTGTTGCAGGATCGCCACGTCCAACTGCCGCCACACCGCCGGCTTGTCCGCATGAGTAGCAGCCAGTGGATCGCGCTCTCGGAAACGAATCAGGTATCGCCGCTGCGTGTCGCCGTCGTACAACCCCATCACGTGCTCGCCCTGCGGCGGCGCATCGCTTTCCTCAGCAATGATCCCCGCACCTGGCAGCAGTTGCAGCAGACGATCGATGGCGTAGCCGCTCATGCCACGCACCACGCGATGCGTCGGCAGCACGATCATGCCCGGATCCTCCGCCGCCACCAGCACGAACAGACATCGCTGTGCTTCAGCCACATCGCTGTGCTTGCCCGCATAGGTCAAAGCGGTGGTGTAACGATGATGACCGTCAGCAATGAACACGTTGGTGCGCTCGAAGAACTCACCAAGCTGCGCCACCTTCCGCGGGTCGTGAATCAGCCAGCAACGGTGCAGCACGCGGTCGTGCTCGGTCGTGCCGAAGAAGTCCGGCTCACCATCGAACACCTTCGCCAACAACCCGCTGACCACCTTCCGGGGGTCGGCATAAATCCCGAACACCGGCGACAACTGCGCGGCCGTGGCCTGCATGAGTTTGTAACGATCGTCGAGTCCGCCCTGAATGGTCAACTCGTGGCGAAAGATGCCGCCGCCCTTGCGGTTGAACGGCTCCACGCCCAGGGCTGCGAACAAACCGCGCCTGCTGAAACTGCGGCCCGCCACCTCGTACCGCTGCTCGTACGCCACCACCGCCGGCCGATCCAGCCGCGCCAGCACGCCCTCCTCCAGCCACTGCCGCAACGTCTCGCCCGCCTGCTGATACGCCTCGTCCGGCCCCACCGTCTTGGGCGGCGTCACCGGCAGATCGATCGCCACAATGTTGTGCCCATCTCGCGCCAGCAACTGCCGCTTGGGCCCTTCATCCAGCACGTCATAGGGCGGTGCAATGCGCGTGGAAAGATCGCCCCGGGCGGCAAAAGTGACAGCATGGATGGCAAACAGGCGTGGCATAGGCGGGCAGCATAACGCTGAACGCGGATTCTTGCGATTTCCCAACCATGTGAAATAAAACCGACGCCGTCAGCGTTGGATGGGCGTGAGATATTCTGTCATGAACGCCGTTGCTTCCATTTCGTCTCGCTGGACGCCGCACCGGGTGCGCGTGCTGTTGGCCCGCATCCGTCACCGCCAGTTGCAGACCGCCCTGGCCGGCGACGTGATCCGCTCCGCCCGCTACGCCGACCGCGCCCGCCGCGTCCGCCTGCTGGCCTGTCAAGCTCGCTGAACCGCTTCCGAACAATTCATTCGCGTAGCATCGCATGTCAATGCGGTGCTATGGGAACCACTTTTCAGCCGCCCCGTCTTCACTGCGGTGATACGGTTTGCGCGGTTTGCGAAAAGAACTTTGGCGTGC